>NZ_QULA01000019.1:370-81703 GCF_003481595.1 Blautia sp. OM07-19 | reverse complement strand
CATTATAAAAACATGGGTATAATGCTTCAAATGGAAACATTAACATTTGAGGCTGAAAGCGTCGCCTATGCCGTTTGCCAACACTACGGGCTTGATACGTCGGACTATTCCTTTGGATATATCGCCGGGTGGAGCAGCGGAAAAGAACTTGCAGAACTGAAAGGCTCTCTTGAAACAATCCGCAGCACCGCCGCAAGTCTGATTGATACCATAGACGGACATTTTGCAGAAATCCAAAAGGCACAGGATAAGGAACAGACCACCGAACAGGCACAGACCCCACAGGAAGCTACCATACAGCCCGAAGCAGAAGCAGCCGCGCCGGAGCTTCCCGAAGAAACAGCCCCGGTACAGGAAAAAGAAGCACAGACCGAGCCGGAAGCTGATACAGGCGCAAGCAGCGAAGCACCACAGCCGGAACAAGCTGCACCCGCCGCACCTTATTACACAATCAACGAAGCTGCCGCCAAACGTGCAAAGGACGCAAACAGTTTTTCCGATTATAAGCAAGGCAGCGCGACGGCTGAATACAGGCACTATGTAGATGAAGCCGTACAGCTTGCAGAAAGGCAGAAACAGCGGGTAGACCCGATGTACCATGAGAAAATCGACAGCCTGCTTGACACCTACGCCCGGAAACTGGCGGCGAACATGAACAAAGGCTATGAGATTGACGCGCGTGTTCCCTCTATCCTCATTGCGGGCGGCTCTAACTTCCCCACAAGGAAGAAAGAAAAGCAGAACGCAGCCCGCGACAGCAATTACCGGGAATGGCAGGACATACAAGGACTTCTTGATAAAATCCGCAGTACCGGCATGGGCGGTATCAGTGCAGACGACCCACAGGCAGTACAGAAGTTAGAAAAGAAACTGGAAAGCCTTGAAAAATCACAGGAAACCATGAAAGCCGTAAACGCCTATTACCGTAAGCACAAGACCCTTGACGGCTGCCCGCATTTGTTGCCGGAACAGCTTGAAAAATTAAAAGCGGACATGGCGAGCAGTTGGCATTTGGGGGACAAGCCCTTTGCGACTTGGGCGTTATCCAACAACAGCGCGGAAATCCGGCGCGTGAAAGACCGTATCAAATCCCTTTCACAGCAAAAAGAAATCGGTTTTGTGGGTTGGGAATTCGACGGCGGCAAGGTGGAAGCAAACACCGAAGCGAACCGTCTGCAAATCTTCTTTGAGGATAAGCCGGACGAAGCTACGCGGGAAGCCTTAAAAAGCAACGGCTTCCGTTGGTCGCCAAAAGCCGGGGTATGGCAGCGGCAGCTTACCAGTAACGCCTATTATGCGGCTGATTATGTCAAGGCGATTGCACCTCTTACCGGGGAAAAGCCTACCGAGTTACAGCGGGCGCATATCCGGGCGCAAAAGGTAGCTGCACAGGAACAATTCGCACAAGGGCAGCCGGAGCAGGAAGCCCCACAGGATAAAGACACCTTTTCCATTTATCAGATAAAAGGCGGGGACGAAACAAGGGACTTGCGTTTTGAGCCTTACGACCGTCTGATTGCCGCCGGACACCGGGTAGACGCGAAAAACTATACACTTGTCTATTCCGCACCTCTTACGCCGGGGACTTCCCTTGAAGATATTTACACCCGCTTTAATATCGACCACCCGAAAGATTTTAAGGGACACAGCCTTTCCGTTTCCGACGTGGTGGTACTTCATCAGAACGGACAGGACACCGCCCACTATGTAGACAGCTTCGGTTATAAGGACGTGCCGGAGTTTTTGCAGCCGGAAAATTATCTGAAAGCTGCCGAACAGACCACCGAGCAGAATTACAACATGATTGACGGGCAGATAAACAACACCCCGACCGCTACGGAACTGGAAGAAAAAGCAAAAGCCGGAGGACAGATTTCCCTTGCAGAATACGCCGAAGCCCTCAAAGCAGAAAAGAAACAGGCAGAGCCGGAGAAAAAGTCCTCTATCCGGGCGCAGCTTAAAGCAGCGAAAGAACAGGCACCGAAGAAACAGGCAAGACAGAAAACACAGGATTTGGAAAGGAGCTGACCTATGAAGTTACAAAAATTTGAAAATGTGGACGTTATTGCTTCCCTTGAAGCCATAATGAAACAGAACACCGCTTTTTATCAGAGCGATTTTGACATAGACAAACAGATTTTGCGGAAAGCGGCGGTAAGCCTTATCCCGGAGGACAAACGGCTTTTGTGGTTTTCCCGCCCGTCCGGGACGTGCTGCTTCCGGGAACGGGACGTTTTTCTAAAGGACACAAGGCAGCATAATACATGGCGGTTTTACGGGGAACAGACCCGCGATACTATCCTTGCCTATGCGGTGGAACTGACAGGCACAGAGCAGGAAAAAATCAAGGGCAATCTTTATGAACTGGATTATTTGCAGCATTTCCGGGAAGTAATCGAAAAATCAATCCCTGCCGACAACTACACGCTGATTTATGAGCATGGGGAGCTGACAAAGCCTGCCGGACAATATTTTGACGGGGACACTGACCCGCAACTTGGAAAGTTTATACGTTTTGAAGCACAGCCAAACGACCCGGAAGCCTTAAAAAGCCTTTTGAGGGAACAGCAGAAAAAACGAACACCGCATACGCAGAGGGATTTTCAGTTACATATCGCCGCCCTGCATGATAGACAGATTGAAACAGAAGCCCGCCGGATTGTGGAAAATGTAAAAGGGCTTGGAGAACCGGACAGCCCCGAAAAGACCCATTGTGCGGTAGAACTTTCTCCCTACTTTGTTCCACTGGCAACGGATAAGGATATGGAACGGCTGCTTTCCATGCTCCCTTACAAAAGCCTTTCCTTATCTACGTTGGAGGGCAGGCATGGCGTTTATGCGCTGATAGATAAAAGCGAGAGGAAGAAAGAGATGAAACAGTCCCCTCCCTCTGTCCGGGCGCAGTTACAAACAGAAAAATCCCCAAAAGTCCCGAAAAAGACAGCAAAATCAAAACATCACGAATTGGAGGTATGAGCATGATTAGACTGACCGTTGAAGAAATGAACCTGTTGAGTATTTACCATGAGGGAAGCAAAGCACAGCTTATGGAAAATATGACGGCTGCGCTGCCGTTCATGGACGAGGATATGCGCCCCTTTGCAGAACGCACCTTACAGAAAATTTCCCCGCTAACAGAAAACGAGTATGCGGAGCTTGCCATTTTCGCCGCTGATGAAGTATGACCGGGGGTAAGCGGCTTACGCCGCCACAGAGCCGAAAAGTCAACAGCCTTGTAAAAAAGGAGTGCTGCAACTGCGAGCGCGGACACTGTATCTTACTGGACGACGGGGAGGAATGTGTCTGCCCGCAGCTCATTTCCTGTTCGCTTTTATGCAAGTGGTTTCAAATTGCCGTACTTCCTCTTGATAAGCTACTGTATGCAGAGCTTTTCAAGACAGAGGACAAAAAGCGTTGTACCGAGTGCGGCACGTTCTTTGTATCAAAATCGAACAGCGTCAAATACTGCCCGGACTGCCGGAAGCGGATTACCCGCAGACAGGCAGCCGAGCGCATGAGGAAACGGCGTGCGGCGGTTACGCGATAAGGGCAAAAAAAGCCTTGATTTACAGGGCATAAATGACGTGAAACTGGCATAGGCGATACAGAATACCTTTTCCCTTAAAATGGGGGTTCTACTGCGTAACATTTTAAAATCAGTACCTATAAAAGAACAGGGTGCGGGAGGTCATTACTGGCTTCCTGCGCCCTGTTCTTTTTGTGTCTGACTGTCTTTATCCTGCATTTCCGGCTTCGGCTGTAATTCTTTTTCTATCCGGTTCCGGTAATGGGTTTTCCTGCGGTAAAAATATTTTGTTACTTCCTGTTCCGGCAGCCATATCCCCGCAGCTTCTATCCGTTCCATAACAGCGGCAACGATTTCCCGGTTGTTGTACTTATGCGGCTCCTGTCCCTTTTCTATCCAAAGACGGCGGTATTCCTCATAAAGCCATGTACTGATAGTTTCTTTCTGCCGTTGCTTCAAATGCCGGAACTGCTTATCTGTCCGCAGCAGCTTCCCGTCTACCTTTTTATGATTTTTTGTCCCGATTTCTTTTTTCCTCTCTTTCCATTTCTTCAAGGGGAAACTGGGGGAGGGCTTCTATCAGCTTCATTGTGATATACTGGCGCATATCTTCATCAATTTCCAGTTTGAATGTTCCGTCCGGCTGACGTTTCTTTACAGTTGCCTGCCTGTCGATTTCGTCCTTGTAGCACATAAGCACCTTTTCCACCGCCCATGTTTCTCCGGTAACGGCGGCGCTTATGGTTTCATAATCGGGTATCGTTTGGTCTGCCATGTTTTCACGCTCCTGTCTATATTGGAATACCTTTATCCTACCACGCTTTTATAGATATTTCTACTGTAAGCGTTCGGTTTCCCTGCCCCGTTCCGGTTCTTTTTCCAGTCTTAAAATACTGTCTATGTTCTGTTTGATAACGTCGTATTCCTTGACCTGTTTTTTCAGCTTGCCATAATCAGTGTAAAGGGCTTCTTTCTGCGCTTGGAGCTTCCCGTATTCTTCCTGCATGGCGGCAAGATTGGGGAGCTTGGTAACGCCCGCCGCTTTCAATGCCTTTGCCGCCGCTTCATGGAGTATCAGACTGCTTTCCTGCTTTGCCCGGTATGTGTCCTTATCCTTTGCCCTGCGGTATGCTTCATAGACGGTTTTTGTTTTTTGGTAGGTGGTAACGTGCTTCATCAGCACCGCCATGTCTGCAAGACGTTTCTCCACGCTCTTTAATGCGTCTGCTGTCTTTTCATTTTCCGCATTTATTTCTTCAATCCGGCTGACTAAATCCGCGTACTGCTCAATCTTGTGTTCTGTCAAGAAATTCATAGTTTTTGCAGCCAGTTTCAGATTATGGATTTTCGCCCACTGTTCATAGCCCCGGCTCTCTTGTGCCTTGATACTACTTTCAATGTCGATAAGCAGCGATACGCCGCGCTGCTCTTTGGGAGCTTTCGCTGCCTTTGTGCGCTTGCCTGCAATCCGTTCTTTGATTGCTTCCTCTGTATAATCTGCACCGAGGGTTTTTAAGCGGGTAAAGCGTTCCTGTCCGGGAGCGCGGCAGGAGATATATTTTCCCGGTTTTATCTCATAGCCCGCCGCCTGTAACCGCTGCAATAATTCTTCAAAACTTGCTACTTGGGGGATAAGTGTATCAACGGCAATTTTTAGCTTGCCTTTCCAACTTGTTCCCGTCTTTTCCGCTTGATATTCTGCATAGCTTTTTCCCTTACTGCCTTTACCCGGAATGACAACGGACAGCCCGTTTTCCCTGCACAGCTTATCACTTATGTTCCGTATGCCGTAGTAACTGCGCTTATTGGAATTGTACTTATGGTAGTCAACAAAGTTGACCGCACAAAAAATGATATGGTTATGGATATGCCCTTTGTCTATGTGGGTAGTCAAGACGTATTCATGCTGTCCCTTTGTTACCGCGTCGGCAAGCTGTTTTCCGATTGTGTGGGCTTTCTCACAGTCCACCTCTCCCGGTTCAAACGATTGTATCAGATGAAAGGCTAAGTTGTTCCCTTTCTGCCGAGCCTGCGACAAAGTATATTCAAACTCAATATCTGCCGTTTCATAGCTGCACCCAAAGGAGGACACAAGCGTTTTCCCGTCTGTCTTATCCGGGTTTTGGATATAATCAAGGGCTTTGCTCAACGTGCTTTTAATAGGCTTAATCTTTGTAACCGCCATATCTCCGCAAGCACCCCCTTTATTTCCTCTATGTCCTCTTGGTAGACGCTGCCTGTCGCATTGACACGCTTTGCAATCTGATTGACGTTGACCCCGATTTTCTGTATCTCCGCTGTCATGGCTTTTATGTCGCTATGGTCTGTCTGAATGATATACCCGTCAATGGCAATCTTGCGAAGATACGCCGCCATATTTTGGGTAGGGACGAGCTTCATTTTCTGTTCAATCAATGCCCGTTCTTCCTCTGTTACATAGAATTTGATTTGTACTTTTCTTTTGCGTCCGTTCATGCAATCGTTCCTTTCCATTCCGAGGGTTTGGGACACTTCCCAACAAGCAATTTTTAACCGACGCACCGCAGGGCGGGAGGGCGAAAATACGGAAAAGGGTACTCTTTTCCTATGCTTGCTAAGAAAGTTTTTTATCTTTTATGTCCTTATTTCCCTCTACGGAGAAAAAACCATTTTGCCGAACTTATGCAAAAGAAAAACGCTGCAATCTCAAAAAAGATTACAACGCTTCCGAAAATCCATATTCAATTTTGCCGGACGTTTCTATTTGTCCTCTTTTTCGACTTCTGAAATTTCCTTTGCGGTTGCTGTTACAATCCGTATGCCGTTATCGCTCATATCATCAAGCAGAGCGTCGAGCTGCCGCCGCTTTGTATCTTTTCCGACGGGCGTATCTAAAAGAAACTGGTCTACGGATATATTGTAACGGAGCATAAGCTCAAAAAAGATTTGCAGACTGGGGTGCTGTCCTTTATTCTCAATATTCGCAAGGTAGCGAGGGGAAATATACATTTCATCACTTACCTGTTTGCGGCTTTCCTTGCGTCCTGTCCGCGCAGCTTTTATCGCTTCTCCAAAGGCTTTGAAGTCATATTTTTCTACTGGTCTTTTTGCCATATTTATTCACCCAGTTACATTTTACTGTTCCCCTTTCTTCTTGGATATGTCTATACAGTTCCACTAATTAGCCATAATAATTCATATTTATATACTTGCTATTATTCGTATGTCCGACTATAATTATACTGATATGATTTGTAGAAAGGACTTGGGTGTTATGGAATATATGTCTTGCCCCGAAGCAGCGAAGAAATGGGGAATTTCTGAAAGGCGGGTACAGGTACTTTGCAGAGAAAACCGCATACCGGGTGTTTCAAAACTTGGATATATGTGGCTGATACCAAAGGACGCTGAAAAACCGATTGACGGGAGAACAAAACGAGGAAAGGAGCTGCACCATGAATAAAGTTTTGATTATAGATGATGATAAAGAGCTTTGCGCTCTTATGAAAAAGTGCATAGAGCAGGAAAAATTATCAGCCGTAACTGTATATAACGGTATTGAGGGGGTTCGTCTAATTGATGAAAATAAAGATAGCTATTCCCTTATTATTTTGGACGTAATGCTGCCGGATATAGACGGGTTTCAGATTCTCCAAAAAATTAGAGATACAAGCAATATCCCGGTGCTTATGCTTACTGCAAAAAGCAGCGAAGAAGATAAGGTTTTCGGTCTGCGACTGGGAGCAGACGACTACTTGACAAAGCCATTTGGTATTAACGAGCTTTTGGCGCGTGTCAATTCCCTTATCCGGCGATATACCACCTTAAACCCCTTTACGGCAGACATAGACAGCATATCGTTGAAAGATATGGTAATTGACAAATTAAATCGTACAGTTACGGTCAAAGATATTCCCGTTTTGCTTACAGGAAAAGAATTTGATTTACTTCTCTTTCTTGCTTCCAACAAAGGACGAGTATTTACCAAAAAACAAATTTATTCACAGGTATGGGAGGAAGAATACGCTTTTGATGATAGCAATATTATGTCTTTTATTAGCAAATTAAGGAAAAAGATTGAGCCAGACCCCGACCACCCCTTTTACATTTTAACTGTCCGGGGTGTCGGCTACCGTTTTAACAAGGAGGCGTAACATGGATATAAATGTTTATCTTTTCATAGTGATAGCCCTTATGCTGCTTATTATTATGTATCTCCTTTTTGTCTTACGGCGTGTGCGGACACAGCTTGCGCTGATAAAAGACGCCTTAGAGGATATAAAGGGCGGGAATTTGAACCGACGTATTTTAGCAGGCGAAAACGATATGACAAAAACAATTTGCTATGACATTAACAAAATAGCAGTAAACAGTCAGGCGCAGCTTATACGGCAAAGACAATCTGAACAGGCATATAAACGGCTGATGACAAGTCTTTCACATGATGTAAAGACCCCGCTTGCTTCTCTTGTAGGTTATCTGGAAGCGGTTGAAAACAAAATTGTTATTGGAGAGGAAAAGGACGAATATATCCATGTCGCACATGAAAAAGCCCACTATATGAAATCCTTTGTGGAAAATTTGTTTGAATGGGTAAAACTGGATTCCGGAGAGCAGATTTTTCATTTTGAAAAATTTGACCTTAACGAGTTATCCCGCAACATTATAGCGGATTGGATTCCCGTCTTAGAAAGCAATCATTTTGAATATGAGTTTGTCATACCCGAAACAGAGTATTTTATTCACATAGATGTAAACGCATATACCCGCGTACTTAACAATCTTTTTCAAAATATTATTATCCATAGTGCGGGAGATAAAATGGCACTGCATATTTGTGAAGATATACAACAAGCTAAAATTATAATTTCAGATAATGGAAAAGGAATAGCTCCCGATAAGCTGCCACATATTTTTGAAAGAATGTACCAGTGCGACCAGTCGCGGTCTGCAAAGGGAAATGGTTTAGGACTGGCGATTGCTAAAGAGCTTATCAGTGTTCACAAAGGAACCATTACCGCTGAAAACAGCTCTGATAAAGGGACTGTATTTACTATATTGCTTCCCAAAGCCCTGTAAATAATGCGGGGCTTTCCTGCTATAAAACAAGAAAAAAGCAAGGTTTCGGCAAGGTTATGGCAAGGTTGATACTATATAATGGGAGGTAGAAAGGAGGAAAAGACAATGACTATCATTTCTACTGAAATGCTGAAATGGAAACGCAATAAGACAGTCTTAGGTATCTTTATTCTAACTGCAATTTTAGGAATATTCGCAGTTGAACGTGCTTTCAGTATATCAAGAAGTAGCTCACTAATGAATAGTTTTAGTGATTTATACACATTGGCATTTAAGAACCTTACAAGTTTGTTTCTGCCTATTGTGTTGAGTATGTTTGCAACCACATTGTTCTTTGATGAACAGAAAAATGATACCTTAAAAGGACTTCTGATTATTCCGATTTCCAAAACGCAACTTTATTTTTCAAAGATAGCAGTGGTAATTTTTATGTCATTAGCACTATGTCTGCTTACTTTTGCAATCTGTATTCTTGGCGGCTTTCTTGCAGGCGGCTTTACAGATTTGAATACGGAAACAATTTTACAGGCGGGATTATTATTTTTAGCCGGTGGCGTGTTAGTTCCACTTGCAATGCTCCCCGTTATTTTTTTAGCAACATTGGCAAAGGGATATGTTCTACCGATTGGGGCTGCATTACTTTATCTTGTGCCTGTCGTGCTTATTCCGTCGGGGATTATGGGACTGCACCCACTGGCGAGTGTTATGGGAATTTATCCCTATATTTCATCTGACGCAGCAGAAATGGTTAAGAAATGGGCGGGAGGAATAGAAATAACTATATCTCCGAATATCTGTTTAATTTCTCTTTTGGTAATTGGAAGTATTTCAGCCATTGTTTCCGTACTTGCATTGCGGAAACAGACCTATTGAAAGTGAGGATATATGATGAATAAATATGTAATTGAAACAAAACAACTGACAAAAACTTATGGAGAGCAAACGGTAGTCAATTCTGTTAATATCCATGTGAAACAAGGACAGATATATGGGCTGTTGGGGCGTAATGGGGCGGGTAAAACCACAATTATGAAAATGATTTTTGGGTTGACCGATATTACTTCCGGCGAAGTAGACGTATTCGGTCAAAATATCAAAGGGAGGGAAAAAAGAGTATATCCCCGGATTGGTGCTATTATTGAAACACCCGGCTTTTATCCGAATTTAACAGGTACGGAAAACTTGGAGATATTTGCAAAACTGCGCGGTACTGCTGCGCCAAATGCAGTAAAAAACGCCTTGGAGATTGTCGGTCTGCCTTATCGGGACAAAAAATTGTTTAGCAAGTATTCTCTTGGAATGAAGCAGCGTCTTGGAATAGCAAATGCTATTTTACATGACCCTGAACTGCTAATCTTAGATGAACCCACAAACGGTCTTGACCCGATAGGCATTGCAGAAGTAAGGGACTTTATTAAGACTTTAAGTATCGAGCGCGGAAAAACAATTCTTATTTCCAGTCATATTCTGTCCGAAATTGCACTACTGGCTGATGACATCGGCATTATTGACCATGGTGTACTACTGGAAGAAAACAGCATGAATGAGCTACAAAAGAAAAACAGTAAGTATATACTTCTGCAAGTTTCTGATATACCGAAAACTTCTCTTGTTTTGGAAAGGCAGTTTGGGGTTACCGAATATTCCGTACAGGACGAACACACCCTGCGGATTTATGACACTTCGTTGGATATGGCTGCTGTCAATAAAGCTCTTGTGGTACAGGATATAGCTGTTATCAGTTCTCAGCTATGCAATGATACATTAGAGGACTATTTCAAAAAAATCACAGGAGGAGAAGGAATTGCTTAGGCTGATACAGGCAGAGTTTCTTAAACTGCGTCGAAAAAAATTTATTGTGTTAATGCTGTTATCCGCTCTTTTCATGCCACTTCTTGCAGTTTTTTATTTCAGAAGTGCTGATAAAACAGTTATTGAACCATTACAATTTTATAAGTGGACTACATTCAGCTATACAGCTTGGATTATACTTCCTGTTGTATTGGGTTTGGTTTCTACTATGCTCATGTATGACGAAAATCAAAACGATATGCTCAAACAGTTGTGGATTATACCGATTAGCAAGACAGGATATTTTTTTAGCAAATTTATTGTTGTACTGTCTTATTCCGTTTGTTTTATGTTGCTTACAGCCATAGCGTCTGTATTTTTCGGTATGCTTCCCGGTTATATAACCTTTGAATGGAATAGTATCAGTTATCTATTTAAGAAATGTATTGAAATCGCCATACTTACCGCATTTTCCATATTACCACTTTTAGCGGTTGCAGCTGCCGGGAAGAACTATATACTCCCTGTATGTGTGACACTGGTTTACACCTTTCTTAGCTTTATTTTGCTTATGGTTAATATGTACCTACACCCTCTATCCAGTGCAACAGCAATTATCATGCGAGATATTCCCGGTGTTATTTTGGCACAGGAAGTCAATATTCCGGCTGCACTTTTTTGTATCGGTATATGGACTATTGTTTCTATCGTATTTGCGTACATTTCCTTAAAGCATAGAAAGTGAGTGATTGAATGATGAAAGAATTGATTTGGGCAGAACATCAAAAACTCCGACGTTCAAAAATTGTGTTGGTCGCCATATTCGCAGTTATTATGGTTGCAATTATTGTTTTTACTCAAGGGCAGTTTTCTTTTGGGGAAAAACGCTATATAGATGACGCAGGGTGGTTTATGAACGCAGCACAGTCTTTAGCAACTTTTTTTGTTCTTCCTGCGGTTATTGCACTTTTGGGGAGCTATATGATTTGTCGTGAGGAACAAGAAGATACTATTAAATCATTACGTTTAATTCCTATAAGTGAAGCTAAAATGACGATTGCAAAATTACTTATTACTTTTGCATTTAGCGTACTCTTTTATTTGCTGCTTTTCGGCATTACATTTTTAGTTGAAGTTATTTTACATTTTAGGGGCTTGTCTATCAAAATGATTTTAAGTTTTTTCAAAATCTATTTACTTGACGGCATTGGGATTTTCTTTGCTATTGCACCTGTTATTGCGGTTGTATCAAGAATAAAGAAAGGCTATTGGCTTGCTTTGATTTTTACAGTAATTTATTCTTTTGCAGGATTATTCACAAGTATATCCGATGTTCTTTCGGCTTGCTATCCTATTACTGCTACATTCAATATTTCCGGCTATTATTCTGCCACCTTTGGAGAAATCATTATTAGCCTTATGAGTTTGTTCTTTTGTGGATTGTTTTCTGTCTTGATTTTAATATCTAAAAAAACAATCAAAAATAAGTAATGATACAACCAACATCTGCCGGACGACGGCAAAGAAAAAAAGCCGTCGCAGAGCAGCCATATTTTCACGCGCCTATTCTATTTCGGCGGCTTTGATTTTCAGAGCCGCCGTTTCTTTTTGTCTGTACGACGACCCTTAACCATGTAGACATGGCGGCTTTAGGAGGTAGCCGCCATGAGTTATAAACCACAACAACAAATTCTTACATTCTTTGATTTATCAAAAAAAGCCCGACCGCCACCGGGGATATTCCTACCCTTAGATATGAACTATTAAATCATCTAAATACTTTTTATTATTCCTATGCGCCTGTCCGCGTTTTTTTGCGGACGGGCGCATTTTGTATGCTTAAAAAAATTTTTGAAAAAATTTCCGAAAATATTTGGCATTTTTTCAAAGCTCCGTATTACCCCGCGAAAAGGGGGAAGCACCACCAACTTTCAACGAGAAAGGAGGTGAGAATGTGGAACCTAATAGCAGGGAGTTTTATAAGCAATGTTCTTTTCAGAAGTATTGCAATGCGGTATTGCACAATGAAGCGTGCGACGCTCATAGAGAGCTTCGTACACATAAGGCAAAGGAAGTAACCTTTTCCGACATGACCTTAGATGAAGCGCGACAGCTACATACCTTTGATGAATATTTCAAACGGGAAACTGCTGAAACCGTCTTTGAAAAAGCCGGAAAGAAAATCACGCCGAAGTTGCTTCTTGAAGCAATCCGTACTTTGCCGGAAGAAAAGCGCAAAGCCATATTGCTGTATTATTTCGAGGGAATGAGCGATACAGAAATTGCAGAGTTGCTCAATACACCGAGAAGTACAATACAGTACAGACGGACAAGCTCTTTTGAACAATTAAGAAAATATTTGGAGGAAAATGCTGATGAATGGGACGAATGGTAATCAACCCGGCTACCCTGAAAATGCCCTTGTTCCTTATCCTGTCATTGTGGCAGCGACAAAGGGCGACCCGGACGCTATGAAAATGGTCTTGCAGCATTTCAGCGGTTATATAGCCCGTTTATCCATGCGAAAGTTATATGACGAGCGTGGAAATGTTTATTTTGGTATAGACAACGACATTCGGGAACGGCTGCAAGCCAAACTGATGATGGCTGTCCTCAATTTTAGAACAGAAAAATAACCGCAATCGGCGGTGGAACGTCTTTACTCCCCCTTTTCCGTTCCGCTGCTGACGCGGCAGCACAGCCATTTTGAACCTTGACAAAGAAAGCGACGCAAGAGAACGGCGACGCAGCATAAGGCAAATCGGATACGTTCCTTTTGTGCCGAGCCATGCGGTGGGTACGCCATGACCTTTTTCTTAACCGAAAAGCGAGCGAGAAATACCACACCGTAAAGTAGGGATAGCACCCTGCGGGCGATAACGCACAGAATATATAATGATACTTCCTTACAGCCATAGTCCGAGCGTTAGAAGCGTCGCAGGCAATGGGTAGGGCTTCGGCAGACCGCCGGAGGGGTGCAACTCCCATGAGGTTACGCTAATAGCCGTCCGATTAAAGCCTATGTCACAGATTGATTTTTGACCCGTTAAGAAAGGGGGACGACAAATTGAACAATAACGACGTGCCGATTTGGGAAAAGTACACGCTTACCATAGAAGAAGCAGCAAAATATTTCCGTATCGGAGAAAGCAAGCTGCGGAAACTGGCAGAAGAAAATCCCGTCCCGGACTGGGTAATGATGAACGGAAACCGTATTCAGATTAAGCGTAAGCAGTTTGAAAAAATGATTGATACGGTGGACGCAATCTGATAGTGAAATCGAGCCTTGAATGTGGTACAATGTAGTCAAGCATATCAAGGCTCTTTCCATTATGGAAAGGAGCATAACGATGTCGGAAAAAAGACGGGATAATAAAAATCGTATTCTCCGAACCGGAGAGAGCCAGAGAAAAGACGGAAGATATGCCTACAAATATATAGATACCTTTGGGAAACCGCAGTTTGTTTATTCTTGGAAGTTAGTGCCTACGGACAAAACCCCGGCAGGAAAGCGCGACGATATAGCGTTGAGGGAAAAAGAGAAAGAAATCCAAAAAGACCTTGACGACGGTATCGACCATATCGGAAAGAAAATGACGGTCTGCCAACTCTACGCAAAGCAGATACGCCACCGGGCAAATGTGCGGCATGGTACAAAGCAGGGGCGAAAACAGCTCATGCGGATTTTGCAGGAGGATAAACTTGGAGCCTGTCGGATTGAAAATGTGAAGCTCTCCGACGCAAAGGAATGGGCGTTACGCATGAAAGAAAAAGGTTACGGCTTCAAGACTATTAACAACCACAAGCGTTCCTTAAAGGCTGCCTTTTACACAGCCATACAGGACGATTGTATTCGTAAAAATCCATTTGACTTCCAGTTGAACACCGTCCTTGAAGATGATACGGAACCAAAGGAACCTCTATCCCCTACGCAGGAAGCGGCTTTTCTGTCCTTTGTGCAGCATGATAAAGTCTATCAGAAATACTACGACGAGATTATCATACTGTTAGGGACAGGGCTTCGCATTTCGGAACTCTGCGGACTGACGGAAGCTGACATTGACTTAGACAAACAGCTTATCAATGTAGACCACCAACTTTTGAAAATTGCAGACGTGGGCTACTATGTGGAAACACCTAAGACGAAAAGCGGCAACCGGGTTATTCCTATGAGTGAAAAAGTGTTGGAAGCATTTCAGCGGGTGCTGAACAAACGGAAATATGCACAGCCTATTATTTTAGAGGGCTACACAAAATTTCTGTTCCTTAACCGGAACGGCTTGCCAAAAGTGGCGGTCAACTATGAAAGTATGTTCCGAGGACTTGTGAGGAAATACAACAAAACGCAAAAGGTAGCATTGCCAAAAGTAATGACACCGCACACCTTACGCCACACATTCTGCACCACGTTAGCAAATGCGGGAATGAACCCCAAAGCATTGCAGTACATCATGGGACATTCCAACATCAATATGACGCTGAACTATTACGCGCATACGACTTCCGAAACGTCGATAACAGAAATGAAGCGGCTAATTGCATAAGTAGTAAACGGAGAATTTACTACTCCACATACTACTTTTGAACATCAAAACATACGGGGATATAAGAAGATTTGAGAGTATCTTCCATAACAAAAAATGCCGGAAAAGCCTGTAACAATAGGCTATACCGGCATATAAGAACTTTTGAAAAGATAATCAAAAATTACTTTGTGATTTCAAAGAAATATATAGCAATTATCCTATTATAGAAAATAACAAAATTCAGAATGTTGTTACAGAGGATAGTAATTCAGGATATCAGTTCTGGATGCACGCATTTAAGAATAGTAATGTTACCAGTTCTAATGGAAATGGGAATCTCATTAAATGTGTAAAAGAACTGGGATTAAGAGATACATTGGTAATAGCTGATGGGGCTGCTTTTGGCTCTTTAATTGAAACTTGCATAAGTTCATTTCAGATACAAACAGAACGAAGAATTTCATTATGGCTTCCAGAATCATTTGAATATTTGATTTTGAAATCTGGTATTCTTAAGTCCGAAAAATTAATTCAGATTTTAGATAATATTCCTGAATATGTCGAATGTGAAAAATATGAAAGTTGGGAAAAGTTTTTTACAGAGATTTTGATTACGTTGACTGCGGATGGCGTTGAGAAGTATTCTAAGAACATACTGAATAGTTACTATTTGCAAGATTGGGTAGTTGATAAGATAAAAGAACAATTGCCTATAGAAGTTATAAACAAATAGGTGCCAACTTTCCTACCAACTCAGTACTTATGCAAGTTGTCTGCTGAGCGCTTACGAAATAGCAAGGCATCAGCGTTATAGACCAAATAGTATTCCATTGACGTAAAATTTATATACACAACACCTCAGTTTTGAGGCATAATGTAGAAGTAGACCATTTATAACAGATGAAAATTTAATAGAGTTACCAATTCCGCGAAAGTACGGAGTCGGTAGCCGATAGATTGATTGGCGCAGGATTTGAGCGCCATCTACACAGTGACTGGCAATCCGGTACTGAGAACTTTATTAGCTCATGCCAACAAAATGCCAACATTTATGCCTGAAACGGGAGCTTTCAAGGACGATATAAAAGCTGACAGCGAAGTGCCCACGAGAGCTAAGAAAGCCCGTAAATCAGGGGTTTTCAAAGACAGTATAAAACATAAATAGTCCCGGAGGAAGATGCCGAGTGCCTTGCTCCTAAGCGTCTGATGTGGGTTCGATTCCCGCACGGGACGTTTATCTTGAAGCGAGATTACTTTGAATGTAGAGTTTGAGGTAATTTCGCTTTTTTATATTTCTGTCATGCTTGAGAGGAAAATCTGCTATAATGATCATAATAAATACAGACAAAGGTGGAAGATGACATATGATCAAACCAATCGTAAAAGATATATTTTTTCTGAGACGGAAGGCGGAGACGGCTACGCGCGAGGATATACAGGTAGGGATAGATCTGCAGGACACGCTTCGGGCGAACAGGGAAGCGTGTGTGGGGATGGCTGCGAATATGATCGGTGTGAATAAGCGTGTGATCATTGTAAATATGGGATTTGTAGATGTGGTTATGTTTAACCCGGTTCTGATCAAAAAAGATACCCCATATGAGACAGAGGAAGGCTGCCTGTCACTTACGGGAGTACGTAAAACTACGCGCTATGAGAATATAGAAGTGGAATACCTGGATATGAACTGGAAGAAGCAGAGACAGAAACTCAGTGGCTGGACGGCACAGATCTGCCAGCACGAGCTGGATCATCTGGAGGGAATCATTATCTGATAAGAGGAAGTATATAAGCAATATGAAACAGGATAAAAACGAAATAAGATGGGATAAACTTCTGCATATTCAGACGATGGGAAGAGACGATTCTAATTCAGATCAGTACAGATATCCGTATGAGCCAACACCGTATTCTGTACTGGAACGTCTGGCAAATACAGGATATATCAGGAAAAATAATACACTGCTTGATTATGGATGTGGGAAGGGACGGGTAGATTTTTTCCTCTCATATCAGACCCGCTGCAGATCGATAGGGATAGAATACGACGAACGTATTTATCAAAAGGCCGTAGAAAATAAAGATAAAGCTGTTTCAGGCGGCAGAACTTCTATGGAACTGGCGAATGCGGAAATCTTTGCGGTTCCGGAGAATGCAGACCGTATGTATTTCTTTAATCCGTTTTCCGTGGAAATTCTGGAGAAAGTAATGGCCAGGATCCTTGAATCTTATTATCAGAATCCCAGAGCGATTCAATTGTTTTTTTACTATCCGTCAGATGAATATATATCGTATTTGATGACGATAGATGAATTGATGTTTGTGGATGAAATTTCCTGTAACGATCTATTTCCGGGACAGGACCCAAGGGAGAGAATCGTGATTTTTGAAATGTCGTAAAAATATATAAGATCAAGGGCTGTTTATGATATAATAAATGAAAAAAGGAGCGTGAATGGAAATGAGTAAAAAACTTGAAAAACTGAGATGGCGGGCAGAAGACAGAATCTATCGAAAAGATGAATGGGTCAGACAGGACACAGATGAGCTGTTGGGACTGGAACAGAAGCTGAATGAGATGGAACTGTCAGAGAAGGATCGCAAGGTTGTGGACGATTACACCGCATGTATGGAATCCAAGCAGGACAGAATGGGATACCTTCTGTATGAGGCTGGAATGAAAGATGCCAGACGCAAAATGCGAATCCGTAAAGCTGTCTGCAGAATATCTTTCGCAGCTGCAGTAGCTGCAATCCTCGTGATCTGGCATGAGAAGACATTGGATAAATTGCAGGAAATACTTCACATGCTGCATTGGGAAATGGATGAGGACGAACAGGAATAATTTTTCTGGAATCAACTAAAAAATCTATAAACAGAAACAAAAGATGGAACTGTATCAGAATGATAATTCAAATGATAACAGTTCCATCTTTTTATTTAAGAAAATAAATGTTTTACGTGAAACATTTAAATTGCTTCGAGTGCCTGGGCAATATCTGCGATCAGATCGTTTTTGTCCTCAAGACCACAGGAAATACGGATCAGTCCAGCTGGAATTCCCGCAGCGGCAAGCTGCTCGTCGTTCATCTGTCTGTGAGTGGAAGTAGCAGGATTCAGACAGCATGTTCTTGCATCTGCAACGTGAGTTTCGATTGCTGCAAGTTTCAGATTCTTCATGAATTTTTCTGCGGCAGCACGACCGCCTTTTAATTCGAAGGAAACAACACCGCATCCTCCGTTTGGAAGATATTTTTTTGCGATCTCGTAATATTTATTGGATGGAAGAGTGGGATAATTTACAAACTCTACTTTGTCATGCTTTTCAAGGAATTCTGCAACAGCCTGTCCGTTTTCGACATGACGTGGCATACGGACATGAAGAGATTCCAGACCAAGATTCAGAATGAAGGCGCTCTGTGGTGACTGAGCACAGCCGAGATCACGCATCAGCTGGGAAGTACATTTAGTGATGAATGCGCCTTCTTTGCCAAATTTCTCGGCGTATGTAATTCCGTGATAAGATTCATCTGGAGTACAGAGTCCAGGGAATTTGTCAGCGTGAGCCATCCAGTCAAATTTACCGGCATCAATGATCGCGCCGCCAAGTGCGGCTCCATGACCATCCATATATTTGGTTGTAGAATGAGTTACGATATCAGCACCCCATTCGATCGGACGTAAATTTACCGGTGTTGGGAAAGTATTATCTACGATAAGCGGTACACCATGAGCATGAGCAGCTTTGGCGAATTTTTCAATATCCAGAACCGTAAGCGCCGGGTTTGCAATAGATTCTCCGAAAACTGCTTTTGTATTTTCTTTGAAAGCTGCATTCAGTTCTTCCTTAGTGCAGTCCGGATCGACAAAAGTCACATCTACACCCATTTTTTTCATTGTGACGGCAAGCAGATTATAGGTTCCACCATAAATGGAAGAGGAAGAAACAACGTGACTTCCTGCTTCACAGATATTAAAGATCGCAAAGAAGTTTGCTGCCTGTCCGGAAGAAGTCAGCATTCCGGCGGTACCGCCTTCGAGAGCTGCAATCTTGGCTGCAACATAATCGTTTGTGGGATTCTGAAGTCTTGAGTAAAAATAGCCTTCTGCTTCAAGATCAAAAAGTTTCCCCATGTCTTCACTGGTATCATATTTGTAGGTGGTTGACTGGTAAATAGGAATTTGCCGTGGTTCTCCATTTCCAGGTGTATAACCAGCCTGAACACATTTGGTGTTGATAGAATAGTCCATAAATTTTCCCTGCCTTTACATTGTATATAGTATCTTTTATGTTATACCCTTTTTGCATAGATGTAAAGGTAAAATACATACTTGATAAGTATGAAATGTATGATATGTAATTGTCCGTAGTAACTTGGTTGTGAATGGTGCCTGTGAAAAGCTGCCGGCAAAGTATAAGGGATGCTTGCACATTTGTCGGGAAAAACGAATAAATATATGCTATAATAAGTGCAGCTACAGTGAGAGTATACGCAAATAATAACTGGACAAGGAGGATGATTATGGCAAAAATCGTAAAAATTGGTTCATCGGAAAACAAAGATAAACGTCTTTTGCAACTTACAAATAACCTCAATACATTGAAGGCATCTCTTGCAAATATGATTGAGCAATATGAAAATGAAGGCGCAGAAGAGAAAAAACTGGATACTATGACAGAAGCTCTGGATGCCTTAGAAGACGCGTATGATGCCTTAAATGACATTTTGCTGGAGGAAAGGTAAATAAATATAGATGAGCTATATAACAACGTATACAAGGCGGCATTTTGACCCTGTAAATCCTGATCCCGATCTGATCTGTATCGAGGATATTGCCCATGCTTTGCCTATGATCTGCCGGGGGAATGGACATGTCACTACATTCTGGTCAGTAGGAGAACATTGTATCTGCTGTGCAAAAGAAGCAAATGCAAGAGGATTGTCGAAACGTCTGGTGCTGGCGTGCCTTTTACACGATGCCAGTGAATGTTATATGTCAGATGTGCCAAGACCTTTAAAGCAGGAGATGTCCGCATATAGAAAAATAGAGGACGATTTACTGAAAGTGATATACGGTAAATTCCTCGGAACACCACTTACACCAGAGGAAGAAACACAGATCAAAATAATAGATGATGATCTATTGTGGTACGATCTGGAAACACTTTTGGATGAAAAACAGGAGACAGAAAAGCCGAAACTGCACATAGATCTGGATTATACGGTGCGGCCGTTTAAAGTAGTGGAAGAAGAATATCTTGAAATTTTTAAAATGTTTCACGTGAAACATTGAAGTGGCTGTGATAAAATTAAATCACAGTAAACAGTAACTCATATACTTATACTAAACTATAAATGAGTAAATTTGAAAAATTGCACAAAACTACCCTGCTAATTTTATAAATGAGTCAAAATCATCGCTTTCCTTTGCACATTGGAAAAGATATCGATACTTTTCCAACTGAACAATGCCACAGATCTTGTGATATCCGGTCTCGAAAGAGCAGAACTCACCAGTTCCTGCTATACACATGAAATGTGCCAGTGACATAAGCAGCCAATACCTTTTGATCCCCTATGCAGAACGCAGCTGATAGCCGTCCAGTGCCATTTTATCCTTACACTGGCGGAAAAATATTTCAATTGACCATCGGTACACATAATATTTTCGCTTTTTGACTGTCGCAAGGTCAAATCCATTATGTGTAACGGACAATTCGGCAGCCAGTTCGCTGAGTTTCTTTTTCATTCCTGATGGATACAGCAGACAGTTTGTTTTCAAAGCACCAATGGTATGGAACCCTTTCTGCACAAAGGCATTGATTATTTTTTCTGAAACATACCAGCAGTCACAAAGGAAATAAGACATTACTGGTGGAACAGACAGTTCCTTTGCAATGTTCTGTACAATGCCATTGCAGGAAAGCATGACAGCAACTGCCTGATGTCCCTAATCCTGTTTTTTCTTTAAATGGGACTGATGAAAGTACGCATCTTCAATTGGATGTAATGCCCGTGACAAAGGCTTAGTCTTTGAAACTATCGTGTCATCCACAATGTAGAAAACAGGATTTCCGGTACGTGCAGCTTCTGAATAAATAATCTCAATAACAGCTTGTTTTAATGCATCTGAAAGTAATGGATCATTTCATTTCCCGGAATTAAGGAAATGAGCGATCGTAGTTCTGTGGCAGGAGCTGTTTTTAGCAAAATTCGTGGTTTTTCCATGGTATCCTGAGATAAAAATGCTGCTCAGGATACTCATAAGATGATTTATGACCCTGTTCGAATAGAATTTGCATAAATTTAATTTTTTAAACTGGTTGTATATGAATGACGAATGATGTATATAGTATTTGCGAGAGGCACCTTCTTTCTTGTGAATGTTGCAAATGTTTGTTTCGTCACTTTCATTATACAACATAATCAGATTTAAGGTGTCTTTCTTTTATGCAAAATCACGAACTTGCTCATTTATAGTACTAAAGATAAAATCTGAGATACAGTAGTACTTGTGTCTTAGATTTTATTTTTTACCGAAAAGAAGAGGAGGAGAAATATGCCAAAAGAATTTGATTTTGACAAAGAATTCGAAAACATGATGACCAGTAATAAACTGGATACAGTTGTATTACTGGGACATATAAATCCGGATGGGGATGCGGCAGGATCTGTCATGGGATTAGCACATTACATAAAGGTAAACTATCCTCAGTATGAAGTGCTTCCATATCTGGCGGATACAATAGATAAAGGCCCTAATAAGATCATAAAGACAGATAAAGTATTTAATCCATTTGAAAAACCGAACGTAGAAGGAAAAAAGTTTGCAGTTATTGTGTGCGATAATGCAGTGATCGTGCGTATGGCAGGAAGAGAATACTATGAAGCTGCTACGGCATCAATGGTTATTGATCACCATGCATCTAATGAAGGATATGGAAACATTAATTATACGAAAGTTTCAGAAGCCTGTGCAGAGAATGTTTTTTATATACTGGACAAAAATAGTCTAGAAAAAGCGACAACTTTAGAACTTCATCCAACAGCTGCTGATTATATCTACCTGGGAATCATACAGGATACAGGAGGTCTTGCCAGGGCAAAGGAAAGTACTCTGTATGCGGTAATGACATTGCAGGGAATTGGCGTAAAACACAGTGATATTATGAAAACGATGCATAATGATACGCTGGAAAGCTTACAGAAGAAAGCTCTTTTATTAAATAAGGCGTTTTGTGTACTGGATGGCAAAGTAGCGTATGTTTGTGTAGATCAGAAAGAGAGCAAAGAAAAAGAAATCCGTTATGAAGATATCCATCCAATTGCAGAAATTCTTCGGGATTGCGAGGATATAGAGCTGAGCTTTACCATGTATGAGGAAGCTGAGAATAAATGGAGATGTTCTTTCAGATCTGATGGTGAATGGATTGACGTCAATGAATTGCTGACTCCTTTTGGCGGTGGAGGACATGCCGCTGCCGCGGGACTGAAAAAGACAACGGATGATGTGGAAAAACTAAGGGAAGCTATTTTTGAACGGATCAAGGATTTGAGAGAATAAATGTGAAAAATAGTATAAGAAATGAAACGAGCCGGTGCTTATTGCTGCTGCGATAGGCACCGGCTTTTTTGCTCTCATAAATGACGGTTTAAGCTGAAAATACCAAAGATATCAAAAGAGTGAAAGAAAAACTTTGCACATGATTATAGTGAAAAAAATAACTGAGGATTTTTTGAAAATTCGACAATAAAGTACTATAAATAGTATTATAAAAACTTATATGTACGATAAATGGGATGTAATATAAAAAATTATATATAAAAAAGAAAGACGAGAAAAGAAGTGCGATATAATGCACACATAAAAGACGAGAAATAAAACGAAATACAAAATAATGCACAGACTCAAGAGCTTACTTTATCTGAATAGCTTATTTGATATATTTTATGTGGGATATAGTTGACCTATGACAGATATTGGGTATAATTACTTTAAATAATAAGAAAAAGTGAGAAATTACGATAATAACAGAAGGGAGATTTTATGATGGATCTTATGCAGGAAGCTATTCTTCTGGGATTTTCCGGGGCGGCTGTCATGGATACGAAAGAGCTTGTCTTTGTGCCGGAATACCGGACATTTTGTGAAGAAAATTTATGCGGCTGTTATAATGTAAATCCAGCCTGTCCACCCGAAAGTGGAAGCGTGGAAGAGATGAAACAGCGTGCATTAAGTTATGAAAAAACACTGGTGCTGCAGACAATGCAGGAGGATCTGCACGATCCGGCGGAATACAAAAAAGCAAAACTGCTGCAGAATAAAATGACAGAAGAACTCGCAGAGAAGATGAAAGCAGACGGAAAGACAGATCTGCTGATCATGAGTGCCGGTCCGTATAAACATAATTCCTGTATGTCGGCATACTGTGTGGACGCACAGAAAATGGCAGATGCGGCGGGAATGCTTTGCTGGACAGATGACGGAATGGTGCGCTATTTTTCCCAGATCCTCTTTCATGAATAAAATTGTATTGTAAATACAGATGTGATAGAATCAGTATCAGAAAATAAAAGCTTGCAGATGCAGACAGCAATGTCTGAAAAGCACAAATGACAGGAGGGTTTTTACCATGGAAAGACATGCATTTGCAATGAAAGTAAAAGAAGGCAGGATGAATGACTACCGCAAAAAACTTGGAGAGATCTGGCCGAAACTGACAGCATTTCTTGATCGTAATAAGGTAAAGAATTTCAGTATCTGGAATGCAGAGGATCTGATCTTTGGTTATTATGAGAACGAGGATGGAGCAGCTTTAAGCGCAGAGGAGAATGCAGCGAAAGATGCCATTACCGCGAAAATCCAGGATACTTTTGACTGGATCTCCACACCGGGAAAAGATATGCGGCTGATGTATCATAACTTTGGTGTTGTAAGAGAAAACAAAGAACTGATCCGTCACAGAATGTTTATGACTAAACTCAAAGATGGCTGTGAAGAAGAATACAAGAGACGCCATGACGGTCTGATCGAACAGAGAGGTGATACTGTTGATCCGGGTCCGGACAGCAACTTCAGCATCTGGAGTGCCGGTGGTTATATTTTTGGTTATGATGAGATCGATACTACCATGGAAGTAGAAGAAACGGTTGAAGAGAGAGAGCAGACTGTTGAATGGGAAATGCGTCAGCTTGGAATCATGGACTGGATCACGAATGATGTAGACTGGATGACAGGTGATGTTCATGCAGATGTAAAACGTCTGGCATGGCATAACTGATCAGAACAGAGAATAAAATAAAGTATAAAAGGAAGCCCTGGTTACTGCATGGATGAATGCGGCAGCCGGGGCTTCTGACATTAGAATAAAAATTATTTTTTGAGCATTTCCAGATATCCCTGGGTAGTGCTTTCGATCATTTTGTAGGTAAGCTCTGCCATGTGCTCCGCAGATTTCTGCTCTGGTTCTGTGAGCCATGTGCGGATCAGGCCGACACATCCGTTCAGGATAAAGGCATAAGCGTATTTGAGATTTGGGTCATCCTCTGGAAATTTTTCAGGAAGCTGGCTTAAGAAAGTTCCTGCGATCAGCTTTTCAATCCGTTCTACGAATGCCATATCTCCATGCGGTCCAAGGAGAGCAAGACAGAGTTCCTTATTGCTGTCCAGAATATTGAAAAACTGCACGATGAAGTAAAAAGCACCTTCTGTATTATTGGAATCGATCGTGTAATTTTGCATTACCTGAGTGATTTCTTCCAGAGCATCTTCCTCGATCTGCTGCAGCATCTGATAAATATCAGTATAATGAAGATAAAAAGTGGAACGGTTGATGTCAACTTCGTCAACAAGTTCTTTTACTGTAATTTCCTTAATACTTTTCTGAAGCATCAGGCGTGCAAGCCCTTCTCTGAGCTGTGCTTTGGTTTTGCGTACTCTCCGGTCAACTTTTCCGGCCATGTTAAATCCCCCTAATCTTTTGGTAAAAAATCGTCATCTTTTAGATAAAATGTCAATTTTTGACATGTGATAGACATTAATTAAAAATATGTCTATTAATATACATGACGATATTTTTTTTGTTGGTTGTATCTGCTTTTCGTGTTTAGTATAATACACCTTGCCAAGAAAAGCAACATAATGTTGATTAATAGAAACTAAAACCATTAATAGAATATTGTCTATTGTTAAGATAATATTTATTTGATGGAGAGAGTTCGTTTAAATCAGCATGTTACAATTATATTTACATTACAGGAAAGGAACATATAAATGATCAAAAACGAGTGGAAAAGTTTATGGAACAACAAGATTTTGATCATCGTAGTCATGGCGATCATTATTATTCCAGTGATCTATGCCGGCTTGTTTCTGAAATCCATGTGGGATCCATATGGAAATCTGGATCAGCTTCCGGTGGCAGTGGTCAATAATGACAAATCCGTAGAATACGATGGCAAAACGCTGAGTGTAGGCTCAGATATGGTGGATGAGCTAAAGGACAATGATGCACTGGATTTTCATTTTGTAGACAGTGAGGAAGCAGAGCAGGGATTAAAGAATGGTACTTATTATATGGTAATCACCATTCCGGAGGATTTCTCCAAAGATGCTTCTACATTGATGGACGACAATCCGAAAAAAATGGAACTGAAGTATGAGACAAATCCGGGAACCAACTATATCGCGTCCAAGATGAGCGAGAGCGCTCTGTCCAAGATCCGTGAGGCAGTTGCTTCCAAGGTGACTGAAACTTATACACAGACGGTTTTTGACCAGATTGCAACGGTTGGAGATGGAATGCAGGAGGCAGCGGATGGTTCTGAGGAATTAAAAGACGGACTCAAAACTGCTTCTGATGGAAATAAGACGATCATCAAAAATCTTAAGAAACTTGCTGACAGCACACTGACGTTCAAGAGTGGTGCAGAAACTCTGACAGAAGGCCTGAAGGAATATATAGATGGCGTTTCTCAGGTTGACAGAGGTGCTTCCCAGCTTGATGAGGGTGTTGGAACTCTGACAGCAAAACTTCCTACACTGACAAGTGGTGTAAACAGTCTTGATGAAGGGGTTAAGAGTTATACAGATGGAGTTGCAAAACTGGATGCGAACTCTGCACAGCTTACTTCTGGAGCAAATAGTCTGAGCAAAGGGGCACAGAGCCTGAAAACAGGACTGAATACTCTGAAAAGTGGTACTACACAGTATGTAAGCGGTGCAAATACACTTGCTGATGGCGTGACACAGTATGTTGCCGGAGCAGAACAGCTTGCAGCCGGAGCGCAGCAGCTTTCTGCACTGGAAAATATCGGACAGGTATCCAGTGGGATTGCACAGCTGAATACAGCCGTTTCTGAGGGAAACAGTTCTCTCAAGAGTGGAACACAGCAGCTTGAAAGTGGGCTGGGACAGTTATCCGAACAGTTACATAGTCTTTCAGACAGTGCAACGGCAGACTCAATGAAAGAACTTGCCGCAGGTCTGAACAAAGCAAAGACAGGAATGGAAACCGCAAGTCAGGGAATGGATTCAGCGGCAGCAGGAATGAATCAGGCCGCAGCGGGCATGAACTCTGCAGCGGATACGATCCGTACTGCCAGCAGTGGAATCTCACAGGCTGCTTCTCAGCTCCAGGGTGTTTCCGCGCCGGTATCAAAGGCTGCAGACAGCATGGCAGGGGTGGTACAGCAGTGTGCCCAGGATGCAAATGCACAGATTGAAGCAGCGAATGGACAGATCAGTGCAGCCAACCAGCAGACAGAAGCAGCAAATGCAGTGATTACAAATGCTTCTGCAGTACTTCAGGCAATCCAGGGACAGGCAGATGAAAATGGAATGATCTCCGCCGAAAGTCTCAGTGCAGTGATCGGTTCCCTTGCCGGAGCAGATGCAGGAGTGAGCGGAGTATCTGGTATTGATGCAGATGCGTATACTGGTCAGGCACAGCAGATCGCAGCTTCTGCAGCAGAACAGATCGCAGGAGCACAGAGTACGTTAAACAGTACAGCATCGCAGCTGGAGCAGGCAGCTTCCGGTTTGAGCAGTGGAGCAGATACACTTGGAAGCAAAGCCGGTGAAATGAGCAGCGGAGCATCACAGATGCAGGCTGGCGCGAACGAAATGGAAGAAGGCATTTCTTCTATGCCGGAAGTTCCTTCTGATTCGATCAATGCAGTATCAGCTGCGGTGGATCAGCTTTGTGCCGGATCACAGAAAGTAAATGCAGGAACAACTTCTGTAGCTTCTGCACTTTCCACTCTGGAAAGCGGAACGAAGGATTTTCCAAAAGCAGCAGCGGGAGTTAAAGCATTAAATGCAGGGTTTGAGACACTGACAGTAAACGACGA
Organism: Blautia sp. OM07-19; assembly: GCF_003481595.1. Classification (NCBI taxonomy): domain Bacteria; kingdom Bacillati; phylum Bacillota; class Clostridia; order Lachnospirales; family Lachnospiraceae; genus Blautia; species Blautia sp. OM07-19. The sequence continues at coordinate 54,449 of NZ_QULA01000019.1, read as the reverse complement.
GACACTGACATCCGGTGTGGCAAGTCTCAAAGCGGCTGGAAGCAGCGTTACAGGTGGTATCAATCAACTTACAAATGGTGGAAAAACACTTGCAGATGGTGTGAATACGCTGAGTGCGGGACTGAAAACATACACTTCCGGAGTTTCTACTCTGGCAGAAAACAACAGTGCTCTTACAGGTGGAACTTCACAGCTTGCAGAAGGTGCAAAAACTCTTGCAAGTGGAGCCGAACAGCTTGCGAGCGGAACCAAAACACTTCATGATGGAACAAGCAAACTGGTTTCCAATAATAATAAACTGAACAGCGGAGCCGAACAGCTCTCTGATGGCGCAGGCCAGATCCAGGACGGATCCTCACAGCTTTATGATGGTTCCAAAGAACTTGGTGATGGAATGACCAAACTGGAAGATGGTTCTGATACACTGGCAACAAGCCTTGGCGACGGGGCAGCGCAGGTGAAAGAAACAAAGGCAAGTGATGATACGATCAGTATGTTTGCAACACCGATCACAGACGAAGAGACAAAGATCACAACGGTAGAAAACAATGGACATGCAATGGCACCGTATATGATGTCAGTTGGTCTTTGGGTAGGTTGCCTGGCATTCTGTCTGATGTATCCTCTGACAGAATACAAAGGTAAACTGAAATCCGGATTCGCATGGTGGGCAAGCAAGGCCTCTGTCCTTTATCCGGTGGCAATCCTTCAGGGCGTTCTTCTGATCCTTCTGCTTCATGTATTTGATGGATTTACACCAGTGGAAATGACAAAGACGATCCTGTTTGCGGCACTGACGGGAGCATGCTTTACATCGATCATGTATTTCTTCAATATTACATTTGGTAAAGTTGGAAGTTTCCTGATGCTGATCTTCATGGTAGTACAGCTTGCCGGTTCAGCGGGAACGTATCCGGTGGAGATTTCTCCAGATTTTGTGGCAAAGATTCATTATTATCTGCCGTTTACATACACAGTAAATGCTTTCCGAAGCACGATCTGCGGCGGTGAGAGCATCCATCAGTCTGTTGTGGTACTGATCGGACTTACGATTATCTTCTCAATATTGACAATCCTTCAGTTCAATCACATGGCGAGAAGGAAGAAACAGGGCAAAATGCTTCTTCTTGACTGGCTGGAAGAAAAAGGAGTCGCATAAAATAGAAAGTCACATCATTATCAGGAGAATCAGGAAACACAGAAACTGATCCGTCATCAGGCAGAGCATGATGCACTGACAGAACTTCTGAACCGTGGTTCTTATGAAAGAATCCTCAATATCTATGAGACAGGAGAGCGGCCGTTCGCATTGATTCTTATAGATGTTGATACCTTTAAATCTGTAAATGATACCTATGGTCATGCAATGGGAGATACTATTCTTCAGAAAGTAGCTACCCTCCTCAAGAGAACCTTCCGTAGCATCGACTATGTATGCAGAATCGGTGGAGATGAGTTTGCAATCATCATGGTTGAGATGACCAGCGATCTCAAATATACGATCGAGGAAAAGATCGAAGCTGTGAATGAAACACTTTCCAAGGAAGTGGATGGAGTTCCGGCGGTATCCTTAAGTGTCGGTGTTGCATTTTCTGACCGGGATAATGCAGAGGATGATATCTTTAAAGATGCGGATAAAGCTCTTTACTATATTAAAGAACATGGAAGACATGGATGCAAGATCTTCTGATGTAATAGGATTTTTGACAGGAATTCCCTGTACTGCCCTGTAGCGGCAGCAGGGAATTTTTGTTATTCATGGAGAACATTGGGGGAATTAACAGATTCGTCACATTTTTCCCACAAAGTCAACACAAATACCCCCTATACTTCTAACCATAAAAGAAAAGAAGTAAACAGAGATTCCAAGGAGGGGATTTTGATGACAGATATGAATAATAGATCAATGAATGATAACAATGAAAATAGAAATAACGATCCGAAAGAAAGAATGAGAAAGAAAGTAAAGAAAGCAGCAGGTATTGCATTATGCGCAGTTCTGGCAGGCGGACTTGCAGCAGGTTCTTTTGAGGGTGTGAATGCACTGACTGGATGGAACAGCAGCAGTGTAGAAGCTGCTTCTTCTAACAAAGAAAATACAACTCTTCTTCAGACAAAATCAGACAAGAAGGATAAATCCGACAGCAGTGATGAAAGCGATTCCAGCAAGACAAAAGGAAGCCTGGATGTATCTGATATCGCAGCAGAAGGAATGAAATCCGTAGTAGCGATCACAACGAAATCTGTTCAGGATGTTCAGAATTATCTTGGATATTATGGATTCGGTGGAAGCCAGGGATATACAACACAGCAGGAAGTTGAAGGAAGCGGTTCAGGTATCATCATCGGAAAGAATGATGACAGCCTTCTGATCGCAACAAACTATCATGTAGTAGACGGAGCAGATACCGTATCTGTTACCTGCATTGATGGCGAGACTTATGAGGCAACCGTCAATGGTTATGATGAGGACAAAGACCTTGCAGTTGTTTCTGTAGCACTGTCTGATATTTCTGATGATACAATGGATCAGATCCAGGTAGCAACCATGGGAAGTTCTGATGACCTTAAAGTAGGTGAGCAGGTAGTTGCCATTGGTAACGCTCTTGGATATGGACAGTCTGTAACAACAGGTATTGTAAGTGCAAAGAACCGTAAACTGAACTCTGATGGTTCTGAAGAATCAGAAGATTCAGATGCAGTAAACCTGATTCAGACTGATGCAGCAATTAACCCTGGTAACAGTGGTGGTGCACTTCTGAATATGGATGGTGAAGTAGTCGGAATCAACTCTGCGAAACTTGCATCTACAGAGGTTGAAGGTATGGGATATGCAATTTCTATCTCGGATGTTACGGATACTCTGGAGCAGCTGATGAACGAAACACCAAGAGATAAAGTTGATAATCACGGTGTACTTGGAATCACAGGTATGTCTGTAAGCGAGGAAGCTTCACAGTATTATGGAGTTCCGGAAGGTGTTCTTGTTTCTGAAGTTACAGAAGGCGGAGCAGCAGACAAAGCTGGAATCAAGACAAAATCTATCATCACAGAATTCGATGGTAAGAGAGTACGCAGCATTGATGAACTGGTAAGCCGTCTGGAGTACTATGAGCCAGGTGAAAAAGTAGACGTTACCATCGAAGTTGCAAATGGTGATTCCTATAAAGAAAAAACAGTTACCGTAACTCTTGGAGAAAATCCGGATGCTGATAGCCAGGATTCCAAGGATGAGTCCAAAGACGATCAGGATCAGGGAAAACCGGATGATCAGGGTGATGGAAACCAGGATCAGGATGAAGAACAGTTTGGTGACAGTACAGACAGTCTGCTTCAGGATTTCCTCGAAAATGGAACTTCCTATGAACGTTACTACAACGTATGGTAAACCGTAAGTTGACATAAAACAGGCAGTAATAGATTAATTATTATAAATATTATAAGCCACGAAAGGAATCGGTGCAGTTGCATCGGTTCCTTTCTTTTGCTATACTAAATGACAGAGTGCAGAAATACATCAGGTATTTTACGGAAAAGAAAGAAAAGGAAACACGGTATGAACTATATTGTTTTTGATCTGGAATGGAATCAGAGTCCAGGCGGAAAGAAATATTCAAACAGTCGCCTGCCTTTTGAAATCATAGAGATCGGTGCTGTGAAGATGAATGAAAAAAGAGAACCTGTAGATGTTTTTCAGAGGCTGATAAAGCCGCAGGTATATAACTGGATCCATGACAGTATCCATGAGGTGATCCATGTGGATTATAAGGATCTTGCAGACGGACTTCCTTTTCCGGAGGCGGTGAGGGAATTTCTGGACTGGTGTGGAGATGACTTTGCATTTTTTACCTGGGGAAATCAGGATGTCATGGAATTGCAGAGAAATATGAAATATTATGATCTGCTGTTTCTTCTTCCGGGACCGGTGAAGTATTACGATGTGCAAAAAGTTTTTGGTATGTGCTGTAAGGAAGCCGGTGGACGCAGAAGTCTGGAATTCGCGATCGATCAGCTTGATATTCCGAAGGAGCAGACATTCCACAGGGCACTGACAGATGCGCGTTATACGGCGATGGTTCTGAAATGGGTAGATGAGAAGACTCTTTTTACAAACTATTCCATGGACGTATATCAGAACCCGAAAAAAAAGAAAGATGAGCTTTTTTTATCCTATCCGGATCATGACCAATATGTTTCAAGGGAATTCACAGACCGGGACAAGATTATGAGGGACAGGGAAGTGACCAGCACGAAATGCCCGATCTGTCATTTGCCGGCGAAACGTAAGATTCGATGGTTTATGAATAATTCGAAGGCATATGAGAGCATATCACTCTGTCAGAAGCATGGATACGTGAAAGGTAAGATAAGGATCCGTCATACAGAAGAAGACCGTTATTATGTAATTAAGACGCTTAAAAATGTAGGTAATGAAAAAGCGGAAGAAATCCGTGAAAAAAGGGATTTCCTCCGCAAGAAGAGACAGATCAAAAGAAAATCAGAGAAGCAGATCTGAGATTGAATTTTTTGGATAATATCTGGCAGTTCCAACCTGATGACCGTTGAAAGAATAATTGATGGTCAGAAGGGGACGACCTGCCGGATTTTTTTTAATGGTGTAATTCTTTTTGAGGGAATCCGTATCTGTTCCATTTGGAAGTGCTACGGAAGGTGTCCGCATCGAATAAAAAAGAACACAGTGCTGGTAGTCTTTGATCAGATATTTTTCTGCTGGAAGACAGGAAAAAGAGATTTCTTTTTTTTCTTTTACAGCAGCTCTGGAAAAATTGTCAAATCCGTAATCCAGGAGGGATTTGGTATCGGAGTATGCACCATTGATGGACTGCATGACGACGGAGACAAGGTACATATTTCCGCGATGAGCAAAAGTAACGAGTGTATTTCCGGCTGCCTCTGTATAACCTGTTTTGCCGCCAAGAACACCGTCATAAGCATAGGTCTGTCCGGACATCATCTTGTGGTGATTCAGAAGGTAACGGGTTTCACTGAACTTGTTGGTTGCCGGGATTTCGTAATAAACAGTTGTACAGTATTTACGGAACATCGGATTGAACCAGGCTGCACGGGCGATTTTTGCCATATCATTGGCTGTAGTGTAATGTTTCTCATCCGGAAGCCCGTTAGGATTGTTGAAATGCGTATTGGTGCATCCTATCTGACGGGCTTTCTGGTTCATCAGTTCGACAAATTTCTTGACGGAACCGGAAGTCTGTTCAGCTATGGCAAGAGTCATTTCATTGGCTGACTGGAGCATAACTGCCATCAGTGCCTGTTCTACGGTAAATTCTTCCCCGGTATCTGCGTAGATACTGGAACTCTGAGTATCTGTGATTCCATGAGCAGCGGTTTCAGACATGGTAAATTTGTCTGTGGCTTTCAGATTTTCACTGCCGAGAAGGGCAGTCATGATCTTGGTGATGCTGGCTGGATACTGAGCTTTGTCTGCGTTTTTTGAATAAAGGATGCTTCCTGTTATCATATCCATGAGTACAGCGGATTCTCCCTCTATCTGAGGTCCCTGAACCCATCCCTCAATGGAATCTGTATCTGCAGGCTGTGTATAATAGTCTGTATGATAGATTTCTTCAGGAACAGGCGTTGCTGTTACGATCGGATCACCATATTCATCGGTTGCAAGGACAGGAACTGTCTGGCAGACAATGAGAGCTGCACAGAGTACGCTGCCAAGAACGCGCTTTATTGCATTGCATGTCGAGCAGGTGGCAGTAGCACGTCTGCTGATTTTTTTATTTTTCATGTAATTACCTTTCTTTATTGAATATAATTTCTATATTATACCATTCTCAACAATTATACTGTAATCATTTTTTGTATACAAGGGTGTATTTCAGCGGGAGAAAACGTAAAACCTTAAAGCGGTTTGGGTAAAATAGCCGTAAATCCCTGAAAATATCGCAAAAAGACCTTGACATAAACAAAAACAGAACCGTATAATGAAACAGCACATATAATGAAATAAAAACTGTGATGGAGACAGTAGATCGATATGAAAACCGCAGAGAGCCGGGATGAGGTGGGAGCCTGGTGTCAGTAATTTCGATGGAAGATCACTCCGGAGTTTCTTTCCTGAAATCTTAAGTAAGGAGGGACGGTGTTTCCGCCGTTAAAGGGAACATGTATCGGCGTTTGATTACTACCAGCCCGTACAATGTAACAGGTGGTGCGAATGTGGAAATTGCTTTCGTCCTTTTACAGGACGGAAGTTTTTTTATTTTTATGGAAAAATTTTCCCGAGAGAATTTAAAGGAGGAATCTGTTGTGTATCAGAAAGTAGATACGAACCTGAATTTTGTAGACCGTGAAAAACAAGTAGAAAAATTCTGGAAAGAAAACCATATCTTCGAAAAAAGTATGGAGGACCGCAAAGACGATCCTACTTACATGTTCTATGATGGACCGCCGACAGCAAACGGCAAACCGCACATCGGTCATGTACTGACACGTGTTATCAAAGATATGATCCCGAGATACCGTACTATGAAAGGTTACATGGTACCTCGTAAAGCTGGATGGGATACCCACGGACTTCCGGTAGAGCTGGAAGTAGAGAAGAAACTTGGTCTGGACGGCAAAGAACAGATCGAGGAATATGGTATGGAACCATTTATCCAGCAGTGTAAAGAAAGTGTCTGGAAATACAAAGGAATGTGGGAAGACTTTTCCTCAACCGTTGGTTTCTGGGCTGATATGGAGAATCCATATGTTACTTACCATGATGACTATATTGAGTCTGAATGGTGGGCACTGAAAGAAATCTGGAACAAGAAACTCCTGTACAAAGGATTCAAGATCGTTCCTTACTGTCCGCGTTGTGGTACACCACTTTCCGCACAGGAAGTTTCACAGGGTTATAAAACAGTCAAAGAACGTTCTGCGATCGTTCGCTTCAAGGTTGTCGGAGAAGATGCATACTTCCTGGCATGGACCACAACACCGTGGACACTGCCATCCAACGTTGCACTCTGCGTAAACCCGACAGAGACTTACTGCAAAGTAAAAGCAGCAGATGGCTATACTTATTATATGGCAGAAGCACTGCTTGACAAAGTTCTCGGCAAACTTGGTTCCGAAGAGACACCGGCGTACGAAGTTCTTGAGAAATATGTCGGAAAAGATCTGGAATACAAAGAATATGAGCCGCTCTTCGCATGCGCAGGAGAGGCAGCAGCAAAACAGAAAAAGAAAGCTCATTTTGTTACGGCAGATAACTATGTAACGATGAGTGATGGTACCGGTATCGTTCATATCGCACCGGCATTCGGTGAAGACGACAGCCGTGTAGGACGCGACTATGACCTTCCGTTCGTACAGTTTGTAGACGGCAAAGGTGATATGACAGCAGAAACTCCATATGCCGGCGTTTTTGTTAAGAAAGCTGATCCGCTTGTACTTCAGGATCTGGATAAAGAGGGCAAACTCTTTGATGCTCCGAAATTCGAGCATGATTATCCGCACTGCTGGAGATGCGATACACCACTGATCTACTATGCACGTGAGTCCTGGTTCATCAAGATGACAGCAGTTAAGGATGATCTGATCCGTAACAACAATACTATCAACTGGATTCCGGAGAGCATCGGTAAGGGACGTTTCGGCGACTGGCTGGAAAACGTTCAGGACTGGGGTATTTCCAGAAACCGTTATTGGGGAACACCACTGAACATCTGGCAGTGTGAATGCGGACATATGCATTCTATCGGAAGCCGTCAGGAACTGTTTGAGATGAGCGGTGATGAAAGAGCCAAGACAGTAGAACTCCATCGTCCATACATCGATGAGATCACACTGAAATGCCCGGAATGTGGTGGAACCATGCATCGTGTACCGGAGGTTATTGACTGCTGGTTCGATTCAGGAGCAATGCCTTTTGCACAGCATCATTATCCATTTGAAAATAAAGAACTTTTTGAAAAACAGTTCCCGGCAGACTTTATCTCTGAGGCTGTTGACCAGACAAGAGGATGGTTCTATTCTCTGCTTGCTGAGTCCACGATCCTGTTCAACCAGGCTCCATATAAGAATGTTATCGTTCTTGGACACGTACAGGATGAAAATGGCCAGAAAATGAGTAAATCCAAAGGAAATGCAGTTGATCCGTTCGATGCACTTGAGAAATACGGTGCAGATGCGATCCGCTGGTACTTCTATATCAACAGTGCTCCGTGGCTGCCGAACCGCTTCCATGGCAAGGCTGTTCAGGAAGGTCAGCGTAAGTTCATGGGTACTCTGTGGAATACTTATGCATTCTTTGTTCTTTATGCAAATATTGACAATTTCGACCCAACAAAATATACTTTAGATTATGACAATCTTCCTGTTATGGATAAATGGCTGTTAAGCAAGCTGAATTCTGTAGTGAAGACTGTCGATGACTGCCTTGCAAACTACAAGATCCCGGAAAGCGCAAGAGCTCTTCAGGAGTTTGTAGATGAGATGAGTAACTGGTATGTAAGAAGAAGCCGTGAGCGTTTCTGGGCTAAGGGCATGGAGCAGGATAAGATCAATGCTTACATGACTCTGTACACTGCTCTGGTAACAATTTCCAAAGCAGCAGCTCCGATGATCCCGTTCATGACAGAAGAAATCTACCAGAACCTTGTAAGAAGCGTTGACAAAGACGCAATTGAGAGTATTCATCTCTGTGATTTCCCGAAAGTCGAAGAAGCATGGATCAACAAAGAGCTGGAAGACGATATGGAAGAACTTCTCAAGATCGTTGTTCTTGGACGTGCAGCAAGAAATACTGCAAACATCAAGAACCGTCAGCCGATCGGAACAATGTATATCAAAGCTGACAAAGAAATGGGTCAGTTCTACACAGATATCATTGCAGACGAGCTGAATGTCAAAGAAGTGAAGTTCGCAAATGATGTAGAGTCCTTCATCTCCTACAGTTTCAAACCGCAGCTCCGTACAGTAGGACCGAAATACGGTAAACTTCTGAACGGCATCCGTACAGCACTTGCTGAGATCAACGGAACAGAAGCGATGAACGAGCTGAGATCCACAGGTCTTCTGACACTGGATATCAATGGAAACAAGGTAGAACTTTCTGAGGAAGACTTATTGATCGAGACCGCACAGACAGAAGGTTATGTAACAGAAGCAGACGGTGATATTTCTGTAGTTCTTGATACAAATCTGACACCAGAGCTGATCGAAGAAGGATTCATCCGTGAGATTGTCAGCAAAGTACAGACAATGAGAAAAGAAGCCGGATTTGAAGTTATGGACAAGATCCATATCTATGCAAAAGATAATGACAGAATTCTTGAACTCATGAAGAACCACAAAGAAGAAATCATGTCTGAAGTACTGGCAGAGGATATGACTCTGGGCACAACCGACGGCTATGTAAAAGAATGGAATATTAACAAAGAGCCAGTTGTCCTTGGTGTTGCAAAGATGTAATTAACTCATGCCCGGTAAATATACCGGGCATGATTCGTAAAAATTGGGGTAATCAAAGCTGCACAGCTGTTGCTGTGCGATTAAGGAGGAAACGCGATGATCGACAAGCAGTTCAAAAAAGAAGCTTTCAAAGAGAGCGTAAAGGAAAACGTTAAATTCCTTTATCGTAAAAAACTCGAAGAAGCTACACAGGAGCAGATTTTCCAGGCTGTATGCTACACTGTAAAAGACGTTATCATTGATAACTGGCTTGAGACACAGAACGCATACAAAGAGCAGGATCCGAAAACTGTTTACTATATGTCAATGGAATTCCTGATGGGTCGTGCACTTGGAAATAACCTGATCAACCTGACTGCATACAAAGAAGTCAAAGAAGCTCTGGATGAGCTCGGACTTGATATCAACGCAATTGAGGATCAGGAGCCGGACCCGGCCCTTGGAAACGGTGGTCTGGGACGTCTGGCAGCATGCTTCCTGGATTCTCTTGCAACTCTTAACTACAGCGCATATGGATGTGGTATCCGCTATCGTTATGGTATGTTCAAACAGCAGATCAAAGACGGATATCAGGTAGAAGTACCGGATAACTGGCTCAAAGACGGATATCCGTTCGAACTTCGCCGTCCGGAATATGCAAAAGAAGTTCACTTCGGTGGATATGTTGATGTTGAATATGATCCGGCAACAGGATCCAACAAATTCGTACACAAGGGATATCAGGCAGTAAAAGCTGTTCCGTTTGATATGCCGATCGTAGGATATAACAACAAGATCGTAAACACTTTAAGAATCTGGGATGCAGAGCCAATCGTAGACTTTGAGCTTGATTCCTTTGACAAAGGTGATTACAAAAAAGCAGTTGAGCAGGAAAACCTTGCCCGCAATATCGTAGAAGTTCTTTATCCGAATGATAACCATATGGCAGGTAAAGAGCTGCGTCTGAAACAGCAGTACTTCTTCGTATCTGCAAGTCTCCAGGCTGCTATCGACAAATATAAGAAGAACCACAAAGATATCATGAAACTGCACGAAAAAGTTACTTTCCAGATGAACGATACTCATCCGACAGTAGCAGTAGCAGAACTTATGCGTATCCTTATGGATGAAGAAGGTCTTGGATGGGATGATGCATGGTCTGTAACAACCAAAGCTGTTGCTTATACAAACCATACAATCATGGCAGAGGCTCTTGAGAAATGGCCGGTTGAACTGTTCTCCAGACTGCTTCCACGTGTATACCAGATCATCGAAGAGATCAACCGTCGTTTTGTTCTTGAGATTCAGGAAAAATATCCTGGAAACTATGACAAGATCAAGAAGATGGCAATCCTCTATGATGGACAGGTAAAAATGGCTCATCTTGCAATCGTTGCAGGCTACTCTGTAAACGGTGTTGCAAAACTTCATACAGAGATCCTTAAGAAACAGGAACTGAAAGATTTCTACGAAATGATGCCGGAGAAATTCAACAACAAGACAAACGGTATTACTCAGAGACGTTTCCTGCTTCACGGAAACCAGCTTCTTGCAGACTGGGTAACAGATCATATCGGACCGGAATGGATCACAGACCTGTCTCAGATCAGCAAACTGAAAGTTTATGTTGATGATGAAAAAGCACAGCAGGAATTCATGAACATCAAATACCAGAACAAAGTTCGTCTGGCAAAATACATCCTGGAGCACAACGGAGTAGAGGTAAATCCACGTTCTATCTTCGATGTACAGGTTAAGAGACTTCATGAGTACAAACGTCAGCTTCTGAACATTCTGCATGTAATCTATCTGTATGATCAGATCAAGAAACATCCGGAAATGGATTTCTATCCAAGAACATTCATCTTCGGTGCAAAAGCATCTGCAGGTTATGCACGTGCCAAGAAGATCATCAAACTGATCAACTCTGTAGCAGATGTTGTAAACAATGATGCCTCTATCGAAGGCAAACTGAAAGTTGTATTCATCGAGAACTATCGTGTATCCAACGCTGAGATGATCTTTGCAGCAGCAGATGTTTCTGAGCAGATTTCTACTGCAAGTAAAGAGGCTTCCGGTACAGGTAACATGAAGTTCATGCTGAACGGTGCACCGACTCTGGGAACCATGGATGGTGCTAACGTTGAGATCGTTGATGAAGTTGGCAAAGAAAACGCATTTATCTTCGGTCTGAGTGCAGATGAAGTTATTAATTACGAAAACAATGGCGGATATGATCCGAGAGTCATCTACAACACAGATGATGAGATCCGTCAGGTACTGACAGAGCTTGTAAATGGAACATTCTCCGCTGATACAGAACTGTTCCGTGATCTGTACAACTCACTCCTCAACCAGAATGGTGGAGAGAGAGCAGACCAGTACTTCATCCTTGCTGACTTCCGCTCCTATGCAGCAGCACAGAAGAAAGTAGAAGAAGCATACAAAGATGAAAAAGGCTGGGCTCGTATGGCTATGCTGAACACAGCATGCGCAGGTAAATTTACATCTGACAGAACAATTGAAGAGTATGTAGATGATATCTGGCATCTGGACAAAGTATTTATTAAATAAATTCCGCAAAGTGGACTTAGCAGTCCCCACTGCACACCCCTGGCTTAGTCGAAGCATGGCTATAGGTTATGATGAGATGAAGTGAGTTAGTGGGGGAATGTATTCCTGGTTTTTGTGTGGGGTAGATTTCCTGTGTGGAGAATGATTGTGGGTAAATAAAAAGGATCTGGCTTAGGTAAGTCAGGTCCTTTTTTTGTAGGAAATGTGGATTAGTTCCAGGTATATCCTGGGCTGGTGTGGATAAATTCAGCCAGATGTGTGCGGATGTCTTCCATTTTCTGGCGGGTGTCCGGGTTGGAGTAAGGAATGCGGTCGATGATCTTGTTGAGGTAGTCGTGTTCTTCGATGATATCGAGGGTTGCACGATAATTGATGTCAAGGAAGTAAGCGACGTAGGAGACCCAGTAATCCATTCTGGTGACGCGGTCAGGGGAGTAGACACACTGGTTTTTGAAAACAGTATCGTAAATGACAGGAGTAATTGCCTGTGCACCGATTTCTTCTCCAGATGCCCCCATGAAGACCAGAAGATCATCCTCTAATTTTACGCGACAGTTGTCCAGTTTGTCTGCATCGCGGATCAAGCGGGCGTGAAGGAGGGTGAGTGGATCTGTGATCCCCTCAAGTTTGAAATCACTGTGTCTGGCGATAGCAGTGTGGATGATATCGTCCCAGGTGGATTCCGGGACAAACTGGCGGATCATGCCTTCTTCAAATAAAACCTGCACACCATAAGCTGCGTGATCCATGGTGGTCGGTTCGAAGCTGTCAAAACGTTTCAACTGTTCAAAACGACCAATGTCGTGCAGCAGGGCAATGATTCTGGCGAGTTCAGTGTCTTCATCAGATAACTGCATACGTTTACAGATTTCTGTCATATCATGCACTACGCCGTAGGTATGAATGATCTTGAGACGGACTTTACCATTATCACGGTCATAGCTGTTCAGATATTTCTCAAATTGTTCTTTTGCATTGTTGTAGTTCATGCGTGATCCTCCTGTGATATAAGATTTTTGCGGTATTCTCTCGGACTACAGCCTTTGATCTTGCTGAAGACTTTGGAGTAGTAGTTGGAGTCGGAGAAGCCGGTCTTTCCGGCGATGTTGCTGATGGATTCGTGGGTGCTCAGGTATTCCAGGCTTCGTTCGATCCGGTACTCCTGCAGGAAAGAGAAGAGTGTAGTATTCATATGGCGTTTAAACAGGCGCGTACATTCACTTTCACAGAGATGAATGTGTTCAGCGACTTCTGCCAGTGTGATCGGGTTCATGTAATTCTGTTCTATGTAAGAGAGGATTTTGCGGATCCGTTCATATTCTGTGAGATCAGATGCGGCAGGAAGCGGCTGATGTGGGAGATGTTCTACGAGCAGCCGCCACATGATCTGCATCCGGATCGATATGTCCAGTTCGTAGAAATCAGGCTTTTCTTTATCAAGGGCGATGACTTCCAACATTTTTTTGCGGAAAGTTTCATGCCAGCTTTCTGTATAGTCGATGTGCATCGCACAGACAGCAAGATTCTGGATCACAGGTTCTACATATTTCGTACAGATGGTGCTCTGGAAAAATCCATAGATCAGCTTTGGGTCAAAAGTGATCGGTATATAGGAACAATCCTCCTGGTGCTCCATTTCGCCGCTGTGGAGGGCGTTGGAATTGCAGAAAATAATGTCCCCTTCTTTCAGGTGGAAGGACTGATTATTTACACGATAGTGCATGGAGCCTTTTTTTATATAAGTGATCTCGATTTCCGGATGGTAGTGCCACATAAAGGAATTGGAATCATATTCTGACAGCCGCTGATAACTGACCAGAAACGGGAAATGGTCGCTGCCATGTTTCTTTAATTCTTTTTGAAACTGGTTTGTGATGATCTGCATGAGAGACTGTCTCTCCTCCTTTTTTCGAAGATTTGCTGAACGCAGGAAATTACCTTTATTATAAACAAAAAAATATGAATAACGCAAGATTTTACTTTTTTTTCGCAGATTAATTAAGGTATTTTACAGAAAAAGATATATAATGGATTTATCAGATGTGCACAGGAGAATAATGTGCATGATGAAAGAGCGTAACGAAACAACATAATGAAACAAAAACTACATGGGATGCATCAAAATAAAATGTAAAAGGAGAACAGGAACATGAATTTACCAGAAACAGCAAAACTTCAGGAAATCTATGGAGAAACAGAGAAGAGCAGCGCACGTTTCCAGAAACTTGCAGATAATTTTGCAAAAACATACAAACATGACAAAGCAGAATACTTCACATCAGCAGGAAGAACTGAGATCATTGGAAACCATACAGACCACAATGGCGGCAAGGTGATTGCAGGAAGCATCAACCTGGATACCATCGGAGCGGCTTATCCGAACGGAACACAGACTATCCATATCACCAGTGAAGGATACAGAGATGAGATCGTTGTAGACCTTACCAAACTGAGCAAGGCAAACTACAAGAAGGGAACACCGGCACTCGTTGCAGGTATGATGGAAGGTGCACAGAAGAACGGCTTTAAGACAGCAGGATTCGATGCATATGTAAGCACAAACGTTATCGCAGCAGCAGGTGTAAGTTCTTCTGCTTCTTTCGAGATGCTGATCTGCACTATCATTGATTACTTCTTTAACGAAAGCAAAATGACATATAATGATTATGCAAAAGTTGGCCAGTATGCAGAGAATGTTTACTGGGACAAAGCTTCCGGAATGATGGACCAGATGGCATGTGCAGTAGGCGGACCGGTTCTTTTTGATTTCGCTGACAGCAATAACCTCAAATACAGCAAACTGGATTTCTCCTTCGGAAAATTCGGATACAAGCTTGTTATCGTAAATACAGGAAAAGGTCATGCAGATCTGAGCCAGGAATACTCTGAGATCCCGGGTGAAATGAAAGCTGTTGCCAAAGTACTTGGCGTGAACCTTCTTCATGAGACAAACGTAGATGCACTTCTTGAGCATTGCAATGAGATTGAGGATGACAGAGCAATTCTCCGTGCACTTCATTTCTTTGGAGAGACTACCCGTGTAGAGGAAGCAGCAGATGCGATCCACCATGATGATTATGATAAATTCCTTGAACTGATCGACGAGTCCGGAAAATCTTCCTGGGAACTCCTTCAGAACTGCTACACTATGAAAGATTTCCACGAGCAGAAGATCACAAGAACTCTTGCACTGACACAGCTTTTCCTCAAGAAGATTGGCGCAGGCGTATGCCGTGTTCACGGTGGTGGATTTGCAGGCGTTATCGCAGCGATCATTCCGGAAAAAGAGCAGGAGAACTATGTAGAATATATTTCTAAATTTGTTGGAAAAGAAAATGTATATCCAATGGACATCCGTGCAGTCGGAGCAGCACATATCGGATAAGCAACTACTGTCTATTAAAAAAGAATATAAAATCACAAAAATAAACCCCTGGATCATACCAGAGGTTTATTTTTTTCGAGCATATCGTGAATGATGTTCTGAGTGTATGCACCGAGATGTTTCTGATCTTCTTTCGGAAGGTCCTTGACATAGATTGGTTTACCGTATTCCAAAACGACATGAGTTGATTTGATCTTTGGCATATGTGCCTCAAAGATTTCTACGGTGTTGTTAAGTGCCATTGGAATGATCGCACAGCCTGTCTTGGAAGCAATCTTGAAGCTTCCGTCGTGGAAAGGAAGAAGCTCCAGGTCATCTGCATTCTTGTTACGTGTACCTTCAGGGAAGATACAGATGGAAATGCCGGATTTGATCTTGTCGATGGCTGCGAGGATGGTCTTGAGTCCCTGTTTGATATCCTTACGGTCAAGAAACAGACAGTGAAGATATTTCATCCAGTTGGAAAGAAGCGGATAACGCTCCATTTCTTTCTTGGCAATGTAGCCGGTACGGATCGGACAGCGGCTGTAAGTAAGCACGATGTCAAAATAACTTCTGTGATTGCCAATGTAGAGAACCGGAGTATCCTTGGGAACATTTTCTTCGCCGATGATCGTAACTTTGGTTCCGGCTTCCCAGAGAATGAATTTAAATACTCCCTGGACAATTCGAAGAGAACTGATTTCCTTGGTCCTTGGTGAAAATTTTCCGATGATCCATTCGATCAGAAGAATCGGAATGGAAAGGATCAGAAACCCGATGACCGTAATGGCAACAATGATAAAACGAATCATAACGAATTCCTCTTTCTGTTAAATTTGCATGGGTTTCGCGTGTTCGAAACTCTGCTATCAGTATAAGGGATATTTGAAATAGTTGCAATAAATCTTTTGGTTTTGGCATAGAATACATATTGAAAAAGAGCGGACAGGAGAATTGTGCCTATGCAGATACCACTGTCTGCAGGAATCAGACAAAATCGGTCAAAACGATATATGACGGTTGTCTGGTGCATATTACTGGCTTTTTTGCTGAGTGCAGGAGGATGCAGCCTGGTAAAGATAGAGGAAGGGGAGAGGACACCTCTTGAATATACGGTGGTGGATACAGCAGAACTTCCGCAGAGTGCACAGGAACTGATTCAGGAAAAGAAAGCGGACGATTTTCAGATGACTTATCAGAAGGGAGATACCCTGTATCTGATCCGGGGATATGGAAAGCAGATGAGCGGAGGATACAGTATTCAGGTGGCTGAACTTTCGGCTTCGTCTACGACGATTTTTTTCAAAACGAGACTGATCGGACCGGAGAAAGAAAATCAGAGCGGAGCGCCATCTTATCCGTATATTGCAGTAAAGACCGATTACAGAGAAGAACCTGTTGTGTTTGAATAGTATGAGAGGAGCGGTCAGCGATGGAATTAAGAAAAGAAGATATTCAGGTGCTGCGGACAAAGAGCAGAGCGACCAGCCAGGTGACTTTTGATGTGGATTATAATGTGCCGGATGTAAAACCGGATATCGGACGGATGGTCCAGAACAAGGGCGATGTTTCGGTAGAAGAAGTCCGATTAAGCGACGGTCATGCTTTTCTGAAAGGAAGCCTGCAGGTGGATCTTCTCTATGTAGGAGAAGAAGAGGGCAAAGTTTACAGTCTCTCAGCCAAACTGCCGGTGGAAGAGACGATGAACCTTGAGGGGATCGTAAGTGGCGATAAGATGTGTCTTCGGTGGGAAATAGAGGATCTGAGCCTGCACCTGATCCATTCAAGAAAACTGAACATCAAAGCAGTAGTGACTTTTTATGCAGTTGTAGATGAACTCTCAGGAATCCGTCTGCCGGTTTCACTGGATGATGAAACAGTTTCTGTGCAGAAAAAACAGATGCGTCTTCTCAGTCTTGCCATACATAAAAAAGACACCCTGCGGCTCAAAGAAGAAGTAGAACTGGTATCCAATAAACCGAATATCGCAGAGCTTCTCTGGTATACGCTTGAAGTCAGAGGACTGGACTTAAGACCGGAAGAAAATGTAGTAAAAGCCAAAGGAGAACTTTTTTTGTTTGCTTTGTATAAAGGGGATGATGAGGACGGTACCCTGCAGTGGCTGGAGCATTCTATACCATTTACCGGAGAAGTGGAATGCAGCGGATGTACTTTTGACATGGTTCCAAATCTGGAAGCTTCGGTCATCAATCAGAGCGTGGAGGTGAAACCGGATTCCGACGGAGAGGAACGCATCTTTGTAACAGATATCGTACTGGAGTTGGATATCCGTCTTTACAGGGAAGAAGACCATGAAATACTTATGGATGTCTATACTCCGTTTCGTCAGTGCATCCCAAAATGCAAAAATGAAGTTCTGGAAAGTCTTCTGGTGAGGAATTTTTCCAAATGCCGCGTGTCTGATCGGATTGAGATCAAGGAGACACAGGGGAAAATCCTCCAGATTTGCCACAGCCAGGGAAAAGTAAAAATAGATAAAACAAAAATTGTCAAAGATGGGATCCAGGTAGACGGGATCGTTCAGATGAAAGTTCTCTATATCGTGGGGAATGACGACATGCCGTTCTATTCCATGGAAGTGATGATGCCGTTCAGTCATGTGGTGGAGGCAAGGGGGATCACAGAGGACAGCGTCTACTATTTCCATACGGATCTGGAACAGCTTTCGACAAGCATGGTCGACAGTAACGAGATTGAAGTCAGAGCGGCGGTGAGCCTGAATGTTCTTGTGATCCAGTGCATAGAGGAAAAGATCATTGAAAGTGTGGAAGAACAGCCACTCGATACAGAAAAGATCCGAAGTATGCCGGGAATTACGGTATATATGGTGAAGCAGGGAGATACACTCTGGGACATCGCAAAAAAATTCTATACGACTATGGAGGAGATCATTTCCATGAACAGTCTCGAAAATGATCAGCTGACCCTGGGACAGCCGCTTTTATTGGTAAAAAAAGTTGAAAGCTGATACTTGAAATCCTGAAAAAAATCATTTAAAATAGATACAATCATATTGTATACAAAGTACAAAAGAAATGAAAAAAGAAACAAAATCACAAAGGACAGAGGGGATATTTATGCGTTTGCGAGCAATGGCGAAAATTAATCTGGGACTGGATATCCTGGGTAAAAGAGACGATGGTTACCATGAAGTTCGTATGCTGATGCAGACGATCCAGATGTATGATCTTCTGGATATCCGGCGGAAATCTTCACCGGGGATCACATTGACTACGAATCTTCTTTATGTTCCGTCAGATGAGAGAAATCTGGTATATAAGGCAGCGAAACTTCTCATGGATGAATTTGATATCCAGGAGGGAATTTCCATGAAGCTTACCAAGTCCATTCCGGTGGCAGCAGGTATGGCAGGCGGAAGTTCCGATGCAGCGGCAGCGTTTGTCGGTGTAAACAAGATGTTTCATCTTGGCTTAAGTGAGCAGGAACTCATGGAGCGTGCTGTGCAGATCGGGGCAGATGTGCCGTACTGCATTATGCGTGGAACAGCACTGGCTGAGGGAATCGGTGAGAAACTGACCAGACTTCCGCAGCTTCCGAAATGTTATATTCTGGTTGGCAAACCGGCGGTCAATGTTTCTACGAAACTGGCTTATGAAAATCTGGATCTTCAGAATATGGGAGCACATCCTGATATTGATGGTATGATCTCTGATATTGAGAATGGAGATCTTTATACTATGGTTTCCCGAATGGGAAATGTATTTGAACCGGGGATCATCGGCAAATATCCGGTGATCCAGGAGATCAAGGATCTCATGGAAGCACATGGTGCACTCAAGGCAATGATGAGCGGAAGCGGTCCGACTGTCTTTGGTATTTTTGATGATAAGAACAAGATGAAAGCAGCAGCCAGGGTTCTGCGAAGCAGTCATCTGGCCAAGACTGTATTTGCTACAGAAGTTTTTAACCGCAAAGACTGAGGGGGATTTTTTACAGGAGGTACTTAAGATGAATGATTTTTCTGTTGATATGAATGAATATCTGCCGTTAAGAGATGTGGTATTTAACACACTGCGTAAAGCGATTCTGAAGGGTGAGCTGAAACCCGGAGAACGACTGATGGAGATCGCGCTGGCGGAGAAACTTGGAGTCAGCAGGACTCCTGTTCGTGAGGCGATGCGTAAGCTGGAACTGGAAGGTCTGGTCGTGATGATCCCGCGCCGCGGTGCACAGGTGGCGAACATTACAGAGAAGGATCTGAATGATGTACTGGAAGTCCGTATGGCACTTGAAAATCTGTCGATCGAGAATGCATGCGCGCGCATGACCGAGGAGCAGCTTGATGATCTCTGGAAAGCAGCCAAGAACTTTGAGGATACGATGGCAGAGGGAAATCTTGTTAAGCTGGCAGAAGCCGATGTAGCTTTTCATGAAGTGATCTACAAATCTTCCGACAACCGCAGACTGAATCAGGTACTGAATAATCTTCGTGAGCAGATCTACAGATATCGTGTGGAATATCTCAAGGATGAAGAAACAAGAAACCTTCTTGTTAAGGAACATGAGGAGATCTACGAGGCGATCAAGAATCGTGACCTCAAGAAAGCCAAGGAGATTTCTTATCAGCATATCGAGAACCAGAGAGAGGCGATCATCCGCTCTATCAGGGAAGAAACAAAAAATCGCTGAACTGTAAATAAAATTGTATAATCCGGTTATTCTAAAAGAGATACATATTGTGTGTATCTCTTTTTTTTATGGATTACGATTACAACAGGAGGATGCAATGGATCAAAAGACCAAAATCCACAGTGAACTGAGAAAAAATGAATCCTACATCAGAGAAAAATTCGAGAACTGTGCAGATATCCTGATCCGCCCCATGCGTCTGGGAAGCGAAAGCAAAATAGACTGTCTGATGGTCTATATCGAAGTGGCAGTTTCAAATATGATGCTGGATGATTCTGCACTGGGCAAGATGATCAATCATTTCTGGGAGATCTCACCGGGGCAGATACAGGAATTTATGCGGAACAACAGTCTGGGGATCGCAGATGTGCAGAAACTGGCGGATATGGAAGAAGTCCTGTCAGCAGTTCTTGCAGGAAATGCAGTTTTTTTTATAGACGGATATGACAAGGCGATGAAAATATCCAGCAAGGGATACCCGGACATGGGAGTTTCCGAAGCGAAATCAGAAAAAGTCCTGCGCGGTTCCAAAGAAGGATTTTCGGATTCTGTAAAAACAAACTCCGCACTGGTCAGAAAGCGGATCCGGAACAGCAGAATGAAGGTCGAGGAAAAAACGACAGGTGTCCGATCAAAGACAGTCCTGCAGCTTCTCTACATGGAAGATCTCGTTCAGGAAGATCTTCTGGAGAATATCAAAACCAGTCTGGATGAATACAGGATAGATGGAATCTTTGACAGTGGAATGCTGGAACAGCTTACAGACAGAACATGGTATTCACCGTTTCCACAGTATCAGACAACGGAACGTCCCGACCGGGCGGCGATGGAGATCCTGAATGGAAAGATCGTGGTGCTCTGTGACAATTCTCCGTCCGCACTGATCCTTCCAAGTTCCTTTAATGGCTTTATGGAGAGCAGCGAGGACTGGTTTCATCATTTTGAAATGGCATCGTTTCTGCGGGCACTTCGTTATCTTGCACTGCTTGTGGCGACACTGCTCCCGGGGCTTTACCTTGCAGTGATCCGCTTTCACACACAGATACTTCCGGCAAATCTGATCCTGTCTTTTGCAAAAGCACGGGAGGGAGTACCTTTTTCCAGCGTGGTCGAACTGATCTTTCTGGAACTCTCGTTTGAACTGATCCGGGAGGCAGGAGTGCGGGTCCCCGGGGCATTGGGGAATGCGATCGGAATCGTGGGAGGCCTGATCATTGGTCAGGCGGCAGTCAGTGCAAATCTGGTCAGTCCTATCGTTGTTATGATCGTTGCATTGACCGCACTGGGATCGATGGTGATCCCGGAGGAAGAGTTTGCCGCAGCATTCCGACTTTTGAAATATGTATTTCTGTTTCTGGGTGGATATCTTGGAATCTTTGGAATCGTTCTGGGGATCTATCTGACAGTGGCACATCTCTCCGGGCTTCTGAGTTGCGGCATGCCGTACCTTCTTCCGTTTATAAAAAAAGAACCCTGCCGCGATGCTGGCGAAGGAATCCTGCGGATCCCGTTCAGGAAGAGATGGCAGAGGCCGCTCTATGCAAGATGGGAACAGAAAATCCGTCTGCGGAAAAATGATTCCGATGATTCCGGAGAAAGCCGCCGGGAAGATTCCCGGAAAGTTCAGGAACAGGAGGAGAAAGACTCATGAAATTTGCGGAGAATAACAGGATTTCGCACAGACAGCTTTATCGCCAGATGATCCTGACGTTTCTGGCTCCTTTCCTGATCTGTCTTCCTGGGAAAAACGGGATTCAGGGAATGACGGGAATGGCAGGTGTTCTGGCGGCAGTGATCCTGCTGGTCATTTATGTTTTTGTGCTTTTGAGAGTGACCAGCGGATATTCGGATATGGTACGTTTTTTTGGAAGGTTCTGGGGACGGATAGCAGGACTCTTTTTTCTGGCGTATATTATCCTGACGGCAGTTTATATCTTGAAGATACTGGAGCAGATCGTGCCAAGGTGGCTGATCCTGGGAGTGCCGGCGGGCTGGATCTCTTTTCTGGTAGTCGTTATATGCAGTGTGGGAACAGAACGAGGAATCCAGAGACGGGGACGGATGGCAGAAGTTTCCGGAGGTTTGCTTTTGGTTGGAATCCTTCTGATGATGGTACTGTGCCTTGGACAGACACGTGTTGATTATCTTCAGGAGATGTTTGAAACAGAGCGAGTGAGCGGGAGTGGAGTCATTCAGAGCAGTTATCTTTTTCTGTGTGGATTTTCCGGGATCGGACTTCTGCCGTTTATCATGCGTGATGTAGAGAAGCGGGGAAGTGCAGGCAAGACGATCATAGCGTCTGTCCTCACTGTAGGCGGAATCTTTGCAGGAGTTCTTATTTTATTGCCGGCAGTATTTGGGTGGAGACGGCTTCTTACAGAAACATATCCAATCCTGCCTCTTCTTGCAGGGGCAGATCTTCCGGGAAATGTCCTTGCGAGATTTGATGTTCTCTGGATGGGATTTCTTCTGTATGGATTGTTGTTTGCAATGGGAAGTCTTTTTTACTATGGTTATCAGATCACGGAGAAATGCCATCTGGGAACGGCGAAATACTGGCTGGCAATTCTGATCTTCGGATTGTCATTGGTGGAAGTACCAGGTATGGATGTGGTGATATTCTACAGAAACTATCTGAGAAGTATTTTTGTCCCGGGACTTCTGCTCATACAGATGGCGATCCTTTTTCATGGACAGAAAAAGAAAATAAGAAAAACGACTACAGTTGTTTTACTGATCTGCGCGTTGACACTGAGCGGATGTGCGGGAATTGAACCGGAAAAGAGAATGTATCCACTTGCACTCGGCGTAGAGAAGTCGGAAAATGGGTGGAAATTTATTTATGGACTGCCGGAACTTCCAAGTGCAGAAGGACAGGAAAAAGAAGAGACAGGAAATTCTGCACTGGCGATAACAGGTGTGGATTTTGAAACGATAGAAAAAATATATGACCGTTCACAGGAAAAATATCTGGACATGGGACATCTGCAGGTGCTGATCCTTAAGAATGATCTGACACAGTCAGACAGATGGAGTGAACTGTTATCTTATCTGGAAAAAGAACCGCTGATCGGTGAAAATGTATATGTATTCC
Organism: Blautia sp. OM07-19; assembly: GCF_003481595.1. Lineage (NCBI taxonomy): Bacteria > Bacillati > Bacillota > Clostridia > Lachnospirales > Lachnospiraceae > Blautia > Blautia sp. OM07-19. The sequence continues at coordinate 31,311 of NZ_QULA01000019.1, read as the reverse complement.
GGACAGAAAATCTGACAGAGCTTATGGACTGGAACAAGGAAGGAACCTCGATAGGGGAATACCTGCCGGGACTTCTTGAAAACAGGATTCCGGATCAGGAGAAAAACGGTACTACGCTGCGCCAGGTATATCATCAGTGGTATGAGAATGGCACGTTACCAGGAATTCCTGAGATCATCCTGCAGAATGGAGAAATTCAGGTATATCTGGAATAAATTTGCAGAAAAACGTCCATACTCCAGACAGAAGACGATTTTATTTTCATAGATTCGGAGGTACCCAAATGGACTGGTTAAGGAACTGGAAAAAAAGACTTCTGTTGTCTGTGATGACAGGCATGCTGGCAGTAACACTTTTGTTCGGAGGCACGAAAAATGTCGAGGATTGCAGTATTATGGCGTGGTGGGGAACCCTGTATCCACAGTTTTGCTTTGAGAGAGGATCACAGAACAGCGCTAATTATGAAAATACTGTAAAACAGCCGCCAAAGCTTTCCTTCTGGCTTGCGAAAGCCCTGGAGAGGTGGTAAGATTAAAGAACGATTCAGAGAGGCTGTGGCTTTTTCTGAGTCTTACATAGCAAACAGAACATAAAGGACTGGAGAAATAGATTTATGAAAATAGACAGAGATGCACCGATCGGTGTATTTGATTCCGGAGTAGGCGGTCTTACCGTAGCCAGGGAGATCATGAGAAATCTTCCATCGGAGAAGATCGTTTATTTTGGCGATACGGCGAGAGTTCCTTATGGAAGTAAATCCAAGGATACAGTCATCCGCTATTCCAGACAGATCATTCATTTTCTGGAGGAGCAGCAGGTCAAGGCAATCGTGATCGCCTGCAACACGGCAAGTGCATTTGCCCTGGATGCAGTGAAGGATGAACTGGATATCCCTGTACTTGGAGTGATCGAAGCAGGAGCCAAGGTTGCTGCAAAGGAGACACGCAATAAGCGAGTCGGCGTGATCGGAACGCTTGGAACTGTCGGAAGCGGTATTCATGAGGCGTATCTTAAACAGCTTGATCCGGAGATCACAGTGATAGGCAAGGCATGTCCGTTGTTTGTTCCACTGGTCGAGGAAGGATGGCTTCATGATCCTGTAACTACGGAGATCGTGTCCAGATACCTTCAGGAACTGAAGGATAAAGAAATTGACACACTGATCCTCGGCTGTACACATTATCCGCTGATCCGTTCTACGATCAGAGAAGTCATGGGTGAGGGCGTGCGACTGGTTAATCCGGCATACGAGACAGCCTTACAGCTGAAGGCACTTCTTGCAGAGATGGATATTTCCAGCAGTGGAACAGGTGAAGAGGATTTTCCGTATCGTTTTTATGTCAGTGACCTGGCAGATGAGTTTAAGGATTTTGCAAATTCTATCTTGCCATATGATGTTTCAATGGCAAAGAAGATCGACATAGAGAAGTATTAAAGAGGAGTAAACATATGAATAAAGATGTACTGATACATGTACGCGGGCTCCAGATGATGGAAACAGATGATGCACAGGAGCCGATCGAGATCGTAGTTCCGGGACAGTATTATTTCCGAAACGGAAGTCATTATCTCCGTTACGAAGAAATGCTGGATGATACCGCAGAGACTACAGTAAATTATATCAAGATGTCACCGAACGGAGTAGAAGTCCGCAAGCAGGGACAGGTAAATGTACATATGGTTTTTGAGGAAGGCAAGAAAAACAAGACTTTTTACAATACGCCATATGGTACGCTGCAGATGGGAATCTCAGCGACAGGACTGGAACTCAAGGAGAGTGAAGACGGCATTCAGATGAAGGTGGATTATGCTCTGGATATGAACGAAGAGCATGTCGCTGACTGTTATCTGACCGTACAGGCACAGTCCAAGGATTCCGCGGATTTTGTTTTATAAAATCAAATTAAAATGCCCGTAAAGCTGAAATACTTTACGGGCATTGTCTTTCGATCTTATTTGTCTTTGCTGAACATTCTTTTGAAAAATCCCTTTTTCTTAGGTGCCGGTGCTTCAAGAGAACCACGGATTCCTTTAACTCCAACGATGTATAAACCGCTTACTTCGGCTTTTACTTCTTTTTTGACAGGGATCAGGTCAAAAACCTTCTCATCTGCGATCAGTATGGAGATCTTCGGACCAACCTTAGCCTTAACGATCGGCAGTTTGGAACGGCGCATCAGCTTAGGAGCCTGGTCAATGACCATCTGCGGCAGACCGGATTCTTTGAGTGGAAGTCGTTTCTTATCGATGATCAGCATGGAAACAGTCTGTTTTGCAGCTTCAATCTGTGCCTGCTGTTCTTCTTGCTTCTTCTGAGCTTTCTTTCCGAAGAAATAAAGTGCAACCAGGGCAATGATCAGAATGACCAAGATAACAAGAAGGACGATGCTAAGTGTACTCATAGATACCCTCCTCAGTGTGTATATTACAAATATTTATGCGAAATATATTCTATCATTATTTATTACAAAAGGCAAATAAATTCACGAAAATTCCGTGAAGAAAAAGGAAAACGGTGGAAATTATATAGTTAAACAGGTATAATGAAAAGAGCGAAATCTAAAGACAGGGATAAATACAGAAATCCCGGGTATACTGGGGATTACAGAAAAAAAAGACTAAGGAGTTAGTATGGAGAAGGATAATGGTAAAAGTCGGAACAGGTGCCAATACAGGGAAAGAACGACTGCTTCTGTAAGAAAAGAAGATCTGACCGAGGAAGAGCGGATTCGGGAACGCCGGCGCAGGAGACGGGCGCTGCAGAGGAAACGGCAGCGTCAGAGAAGGATGATCCTGATAGTTATGGCGTTGGCAGCAGTAGTTATTATAACTGCGGCAGTCCGTGGAATTGCAGGACATTTTTCTTCGTCGAAGCCGTCAGCCAGCGGCACAGATAAAGAAACGACGGCAGATGCTTCCGGGGGAGACAAGACAGAGCAGGAAACCGCCAGCAGCAAAAGTTCACCGAAAGATACACTCAAAGCTGCTGAACTTAAAGCGACACAGTATGATTATGACGGTGCGATAGAGCTTCTTAAGGCAGATACATCATATAGTAGCGATTCAGATATGCAGAGTGCCGTTAAGAAATACGAAGAGGCCAAAGCTTCCTGTAAATCATGGCCACTGGAAGAAGTGACACATGTTTTTTATCACATTCTTATCAAAGATCCGAGCAAAGCTTTTGATGGTGATTACAAGGAAGCAGATTATAATCAGGTCATGACCACGATCGATGAATTCAACAAGATCACACAGACCATGTATGATAAGGGGTATGTGATGGTAAGCATCAAGGACATGGCTACTGTAAATGAGGATGGAACCATGTCACCGGGAGAGATCCTTCTTCCGGAAGGTAAGATCCCGTTTGTACTTTCTCAGGATGATGTCTGTTATTACCATTATATGGATGGTGATGGATTTGCCTCCAAACTGGTTGTAGATGATGAAGGCAAGATTCGAAATGAATATATTGAGGATGATGGAAGTGTATCAGTAGGTGACTATGATATGGTTCCATTGATCGATCGTTTCGTAGAAGAACATCCTGATTTTTCTTACAGAGGAGCCAAGGGAATCGTTGCATTGACCGGATATAATGGAATTCTGGGATATCGAACAGATATCAGCTATGAAACACGTCCGGCAGATCTGGATGATAACAAAGTTGAATGGCTGGATGCACACCCGGATTTCAGTCTGGACAAAGAACGGGAAGAAGCAAAGAAAGTTGCTGATGCTATGAAAGAGGATGGATGGTTGTTTGCCAGTCATACCTGGGGTCATCAAAACATCGGACAGATTTCTCTGGAACAGCTTCAGGCAGATACACAGAAGTTCAAGGATAATGTGGATCCCCTGATCGGAGGAACGGATATTATTATTTTTGCATTTGGTACGGATCTGACCACTCAGGAGGACTATTCCGGTGATAAATTTGAATATCTCAAGAGTGTCGGATATAATTATTATTGTAATGTAGATTCCAGCAAATATTTTGTGCAGATCCGGGATCGCTATTTCCGTCAGGGAAGACGAAATCTGGACGGATATCGTATGTACTATAATCCGGATCTTCTGGAAGACCTGTTCAATGCAAAAGATGTTTTTGATCCAAGCAGACCGATTCCGGTTCCACCGATGGGTTAAACAAATAAGAAAGAAGGAGTTACTAACTATGAAGAAAAGAGCTGTGATACTTACATGTATTTTGTCAGCTTCGATACTTCTGAGCGGCAGTTATATTCTGCCGCTTTTGAATCATATAGCAGAAAAAGAAACCAAAACAGTAAAAACTTACCAGACTGCTTCTCAGGATGAAGCAGAGACAGACAGCAGTGAGGCAGATGCCGGAGACACAGAGGACACTGATTCTGAGAAATCCAGTAAGGATCAGACAGTTCTCGATCAGGCAACGATCATGTACGAACAGTATAATTACGATGAGGCGATCAAACTTCTGAAGGGTCAGAAAGATTTTACGAAAAACAAGGACTATATGGACCTGGCAGCCAAGTGCCAGATTGCAAAGTCTTCACTTGTAGAGTATCCACTGGAACAGATCACACATGTGTTTTTTCACACACTGATCGAGGACACTTCCAGGGCTTTTGACGGAGATTCCAAATCCGGAAACTACAATCAGGTTATGACGACTGTCAGTGAGTTCAATAAGATCATTCAGATCATGTATGATAAGGGCTATGTTCTGGTAAGCCCGCATGACATGGCAACAGTGAACAAGGATGGTACGATGAGCCGCGGCAAGATCATGGTGCCGGAGGGCAAGATCCCGTTTGTGCTTTCTCAGGACGATGTCAGCTATTATCATTATATGGATGGTGATGGATGTGCATCCAAACTTGTACTCGATGAAAATGGAGATGTAAAAACAGAATACATTGATGCAGATGGAAATGTTCTGGTAGGAGATTATGATCTTGTTCCGCTGTTGGATTCTTTTATCAAAGAACATCCGGATTTTTCCTATCATGGACGCAAGGGAATCCTTGCGATGACAGGTTATAACGGAGTACTGGGATACAGAACTGATATAGCCTACAAGACCAAAGAAAATCTTCAGGATGACCAGAAGAAATTCCTGGATGATAATCCTGATTTTGATTACGACCAGGATGTTAAGGAGGCAACGAAGGTAGCAGATGCCATGAAAGCAGAGGGATGGGAATTTGCGAGCCATACCTGGGGACACATGAATGCAACAGAGCGTTCCGCAGAGGATCTTGAGACTGATGATAAGAAATGGAAAGCTTATGTGGCTCCGATCCTTGGTGATACAGATATGGTCATCTTTGCGTTTGGCGCGGATATTGGTGACTGGGAGGGATATTCTTCTGATAATCCGAAGTTCCAGTATTACAAGAGCGCGGGATACAATTATTTCTGCAACGTAGATTCCAGTCAGTATTTTGTTCAGATCACAGATCAGTATTTCCGCCAGGGAAGAAGAAACCTGGATGGATATAGAATGTACTATAACCCGGATATGCTCAGTGACCTTTTTGATGTTTCTGATGTATGGGATTCTTCCCGGCCGACTCCGGTTCCGGAAATGTAAATAATAACCAGATTTGAAAGGAGATTTTTCATGAAGAAAAAAGTAGTAGCAGCAATGTTAGTAACTTGTATGGCGGTATCTCTTACTGCGTGTGGAAGCAAGGACAGTTCTGATAAGACTGATAAGACTACCGCCAAAACAGAAACGGCTTCTGACAATTCTGATACGGACAAGACAGATTCCAAGACTTCTGATTCCAAGAAGGAAGAGACAAGAATTATTTCGGTAAAAGATGTTTCTGATTATGTTACAATTGGAGATTACAAAGGACTTACACTGGATCGTTATACACAGGCAGTAACAGATGATGATGTGGATGCAGAAATCAACTATGAATTACAGGACAAGGGAACAGAGGTTACAGATGGAACTGTTGAATATGGAGATATTGTGACCATTAATTTTACAGGTACTGTAGACGGTAAAGAGTTTGACGGAAGTTCTGCCGATGACTATGAACTTGTTGTCGGTGAAGGAGATATGGGAATCGATGGTTTTGAAGATGGTCTGGTTGGAATGAAAAAGGGAGAAACCAAAGAACTGACTCTTACTTTACCGGAAGGTTACAGCGAGGATGATTCTCTTTCCGGTAAGGAAGCTGTTTTTAAGGTGACTCTTCAGAAATTTACAAGAGCATCTGAACTGACAGATGAATGGGTTGCTTCCAATACAGATTACAAAACTGTAGATGACTATAAGAAATCTGTAAGAGAGGAACTGGAAAAACAGGCATCCACGACAGCAGATAATGAATTGTATGCAACAGCATGGTCTGAGGTACTTGATACATCTGAGATTAAGAAATACCCGGAAGAAGATGTCAAAAAAGCAGAAGAAAGCTATAAAGCACTCAATGAACAGACTGCAAAAGACAATGGAATGGAACTGAGTGATCTGCTGGAAGCATGGGATCTGACAGAAGATGAATTTAATGAAGAATGCAAAAATTATGCAGAATCCAAAGTTGAACAGAATCTGATCGTTCAGGGAATCATTGATGCTGAGGGACTGAGTCTGAGTGATGCAGAGACAGAAGAATTAAAGAATAACCTGATTCTGGACTATGGAGTGGCAAGCATTGATGAGCTGATTGAAACATATGGAGAGGATGAAGTAAATGAATCACTGGCACTTCTTCGTGTGGAGAAATTTATTGTAGACCAGTCTACTGTCAACGAAAAGACAGGAAGTGCAGAGGATTCTATTGAAAACGAAGATGCATATACTGAAGCAGAAGATACCGGTTCAGACCTCACTGAAGATGATGGAAGTGAGGAAACACAGGATGAAACGGAAGAGAATATGTCAGAAGAGTCAATTGAGGACAATACAGTAGAAGAGTAATGAATAAATAAGAAAAGACAATTGTATTTCCATAATAAATGCGTTATGATAATAAGATGAATGCGTTTCTGAAGTACAGGCAACAGTAACGCCAGAGATATAAAATACAGCAGGTGGAAATCATGGATAAGAAAGTATTGCGTGAACGAATACGCAAAAAGCAGCAACAGATGAGAAGACGTAAGATGATGCGCCTGGGCGCATATGTCATTGCAGTCATTCTCGTAGTTATATTTGTTATAAGGGGAATTCTGATCCCCGTTGTCAACAGAATCGGTGGAAAGAGTGTTGATAAACCGGCACAGGTTCAGGCAGAAACTGATCAGACGAATGTGAATTCCGATACAGTTTCAGACGGAACAGACAGCACGGCGGATACAACGACGACATCAGCAGTCAATTCAGCGGCAAGATATCCACTCAAGAATGATCTGGCAAAGGCATCGCAGATGTCTATTGGATGGAATGAAAATGAAAATGGTAAATGGTATCAGAATGCAGATGGCACTTATTTTGCCGGAGGTATGCAGGAAATAGATGGTTCCACCTATTATTTTGATGAGAATGGTTACATTCAGACAGGATGGATAAGCGTTGGATTTGATGATTATTACTTCAATGATGACGGTACATATGATCCAAATACACATAAACCACGAATTGCACTTACCTTTGATGATGGTCCTGGAGAATATACAGATGAACTTTTGGATTGTCTGGAAGCGAATAATGCACATGCGACATTCTTCATGGTAGGACAGAATGTAGGTTCCTGGGAATCAACCGTACAGAGGATGGTCGATCTTGGATGTGAGATCGGTAACCATACCTGGGATCATCCAAGTCAGACTTTAACAAATATGTCGATTGATGATGTTGTCACAGAATTCCAGAAGACAGACGATGCACTTGTACAGGCCTGCGGACAGGCAGCAACGGTAGCCAGGGCACCTTATGGAGCAGCCAATCAGGATATCTATGATGCAGTACAGAAGCCGTTCTTCATGTGGTCTCTTGATACAGAAGACTGGAAGCTGATGGATGCAACAGCAGATTATGATGCCGTTATGAATGGCGATCTGACAGATGGTACAATCGTACTGATGCATGATATTCATGAACCTTCCGTTCAGGCAGCATTGAAACTGATACCGGATCTGGTTTCACAGGGCTATAAACTGATGACAGTCAGTGAACTGGCAGCAGCCAAGAATGTAACATTACAGAATACGACATACTCACAGTTCTGGGACAGCCAGCTTCAGGCAGGAACGGTTCCGGGATATAACGGTAATACGGATTCTACAGATGGAAGCGATGCATCAGATGGATCTGAGAGTTCTGCGGACACTGAATCTACAGACGACAGTTCTACAGACAGTACTGATGTCAGTGACGGAAGTTCTTCCGATGGAGATTCTTCTGATGGCAGCAGTGACAGCAGTTCTGGGGATTCCGGCGGAGACGGCTCTTCAGGAGATGGAAGTGATTCAGAAGATTATGACTCTGGCGATGACAGCTCCAGTTATGATGACTCGGGAGACAGTGGAGACTCTGGATACGATGATTCTGGAGACTACTATGATGAGGATTCCGGCGACGATTCGTACGATACATATTAAATAAGAAATACAAATGAGGACAGAACAGAAATAACAGTTCTGCCCTCATTTTTTGTAGGGAGATTGTAGTAACAGGACATACTTTTAATTGACGTAAACAGTCTGGATTGGTATAATATGTCTATAAATTGGCTTGAATAAGAGGAGTAAAATGTGCAGATTACCGATAATCATATACTGCACAGATAGGACCCTATATTTTCAGCCTGCTCAATTTTGAATTAAGGGAGGAATTTCTGGATGGGAGAGAAAATGCAGTTTACAGAACTGGATCAGTATCTGTTCGGGCAGGGAACTCATTACGACATCTATAAGAAATTAGGAGCTCATCCTACCACACAGCATCGCAAGAAGGGTGTCTATTTTGCAGTCTGGGCACCGAATGCAAGATATGTTTCTGTAATCGGTGATTTTAATAACTGGGATAATCAGGCAAATCCAATGAACAGAGTCGGTGAGATCGGAGTATATGAGATCTTTGTTCCGGGTGCCAAAGTTGGAGATCTGTACAAATTCTTTATTGTCGGATATCATGGAGAAGAACTTTATAAGGCAGATCCATACGCAAATGAAGCAGAACTCAGACCGGGAACGGCATCAAGAATTACAGACATTACGGATTACAAATGGAAAGATACCACCTGGATGAAGAAGCGTCCGGAATTTGACGAGAAACGTGAACCGATGGCAATCTATGAAGTACATCCGGGTTCCTGGAAGAAACATCCGGCAGAGAATGAGGATGATCCGGGATTTTATAATTACCGTGAATTTGCACATGAACTGGCGGCCTATGTCAAAGAGATGGGATATACTCATGTAGAACTTATGGGAATTGCAGAGCATCCATTTGACGGATCCTGGGGATATCAGGTAACAGGATATTATGCACCGACTTCCAGGTATGGTACTGCACAGGATTTCAAATATATGGTGGATTACCTGCACAGAAACAAGATCGGTGTTATACTCGACTGGGTTCCGGCTCATTTCCCGAAGGATGCACATGGACTTGCCAATTTCGATGGAACTGCTGTCTATGAGCATGAAGACCCGAGACAGGGTGAGCATCCTGACTGGGGAACCAAGATCTACAATTACGGACGTCCGGAAGTCAAGAACTTCCTGATCGCCAACGCACTGTACTGGATCGAGGAATGCCATGTAGACGGCCTCCGTGTAGATGCAGTTGCATCTATGCTCTATCTGGATTATGGCAAGAAAGATGGCGAGTGGGTTGCCAATAAGTACGGTGATAACAAGAACCTTGAAGCAATAGAATTCTTCAAACATCTGAATACCGTTGTACTTGGAAGAAACCACGGTACGGTTATGATCGCAGAGGAGTCTACCGCATGGCCGCAGGTTACAGGTAAAGCAGAGGACAATGGTCTTGGATTCTCACTGAAATGGAACATGGGCTGGATGAATGATTTCCTGGAATACATGAAACTGGATCCATATTTCCGTAAGGGCGATCACAATAAGATGACTTTCTCAATGACATATGCATACAGTGAGAGATATGTACTTGTCATTTCACATGATGAGGTCGTACATCTTAAGTGTTCCATGCTGAACAAGATGCCGGGATATCCGGATGACAAATTCAAGAACCTTAAGGCAGCATATGCGTTTATGATCTTCCATCCGGGCAAGAAACTTCTGTTTATGGGTCAGGACTTCGGACAGCTTCGTGAGTGGAGTGAGGAGAGAGAACTTGACTGGTATCTTCTTAAAGAGGACAACCACAAGGATCTCCAGAATTTTGTCAAGACATTGTTTCATATGTATAAGAAATATCCTGCACTGTATGCAGGTGACAATGATCCAGAAGGATTTGAATGGATCAATGCAGACGATGCAGACAGAAGCATTTTCAGCCTGGTTCGTAAATCACCGACCAAGAGAAATAACCTCCTGTTTGTAGTAAACTATACACCGGTAGAACGTCCGGATTATCGTGTTGGCGTTCCGAAGAAAAAACAGTACAAACTTATCATGGATGAGCATGGACTTCTGGACAAACCGAAGGTATTCAAGGCAGAAGCACAGGAGTGCGACCACAGAGAATTCTCTTTTGCATATCCGCTTCCTGCATATGGAATTGCTGTTTTTACATACTAAATTTTGTTGTAAAAGGTCTTGCAATTTCAGGAAATATGGTTTATACTGAGCGCGAATTACAAAGTAAATAGGAATTGATAATAAGATCTCGAAAGGAGAACTAAGATGAAAGTATCCAATATTAAAGACGTTGAGAAATTTTTCGAAGTAGTAGATAGCTGCACAGGTAGAGTAGAACTTGTAACAGGTGAGGGAGACAGACTGAACCTCAAATCCAAATTATCCCAGTATGTATCTCTGGCAAACATCTTCTCAGGCGGAGAGATCCCGGAACTTGAGATCGTTGCTTACGAGAAAGAAGACATTGATAAACTTCTGAACTTCATGATCAACGGCTGATCAGACAATAAATGCAGTGGGGGCGTGACTGGTTCATGTCCCCATTACCATATTAAAAGGTAAATTTAACCAGGGGGTGCATGCACTTCCTGGTCAAGCTACGTTATGAGTTAGCTTAATGAAACAATCGAAATAAGAAAGGACATGCATATATCATGGAAAGAACAAAAATTGATATTATCTCCGGTTTCCTTGGAGCCGGTAAAACAACACTGATCAAAAAACTTCTCAAAGATGCTTTCAAAGGTGAGCAGGTTGTACTGATCGAGAACGAATTTGGTGAAATCGGTATTGACGGTGGATTCCTTAAAGAAGCAGGAATTGAGATCCGTGAGATGAACTCCGGCTGTATCTGCTGCTCACTGGTTGGCGATTTTGGTGCATCCCTTAAGGAAGTTATCAGCAAATATCATCCGGATAGAATCCTGATCGAGCCATCAGGTGTCGGCAAACTGTCAGATGTTATCAAAGCAGTTCAGGGTGTTGCAGAAGAGACAGGACTGGTTCTTAACAGCTACACAACTGTTGTAGATGCAAAGAAATGCAAAATGTATATGAGAAACTTTGGTGAATTTTTCAATAACCAGGTTGAATATGCAGGTGCGATCATCATGAGCCGTACCGATATCGTAGATGAAGCAAAAGCACAGGCTGCAATGGAGCTTCTTCGTGAGATCAACCCGAAGGCAGCAATCATCACCACACCGATCGAGAAACTGGAAGGTGCAAAGATCCTGGAAGTTATGGAACATCCGGTATCTCTGGAGCAGGAAATGATGGAAGAAGAAGTTTGCCCGGAATGCGGACATGTTCACGAGCATGGACATCACCATCATGACCATGATCACGAGGAGCATGAACATCATCATGACCACGATCATGAGGAACATGAGCACCATCATCACGACCATGACCATGAAGAATGTGGCTGCGGACATGACCATGACCACGATCACGAGGAACATGAGCACCATCATCACGACCATGACCATGAAGAGTGTGGCTGCGGACATGATCATGACCACGATCATCATCACGATCACGACCATGAAGAATGCGGCTGCGGACATGACCATCATCACCATCATCATGCAGACGAAGTTTTCACAAGCTGGGGCCGTGAGACAATTAAGAAATACACAAGAGAAAATCTTGAAAAGATCCTTGAGACACTGTCTGAGACAGAAGAATATGGAATCATCCTTCGTGCGAAAGGAATGCTTCCGGCAGAAGACGGAACATGGATCTACTTTGATATGGTTCCGGAAGAAACAGAGATCCGCAGCGGGGCACCGGAATATACAGGACGTCTCTGCGTAATCGGTTCCAAACTCAACGAGGACAAACTGGCTGAGCTTTTTGGCCTGTAATAACGGAGGATCATACAGACTATGGAAGAAATCAAAGTGCCGATTTATTTAATGACAGGTTTCCTTGAAAGTGGAAAGACTTCTTTCCTGAATTTTACTCTTCAGCAGGATTATTTCCACATTGATGGAAAGACCCTTCTGATCCTCTGCGAAGAAGGAGAAGAAGAATACGATGAGGCTGCACTCAAAAAAAATAATACAGTTGTAGAGATCATCGAAAGTGAAGAAGAATTCACTACTGAGAGACTGGTAGCAATGAGTATCCTTCATCAGCCTGAACGTGTTATCATCGAATATAATGGAATGTGGCTGGTAAGCAATTTCGAAAAAATGCAGCTTCCGGAAGGATGGGGCGTAGAACAGCAGATCACCTGCGTAGATGCCAGCACTTTCCAGATGTATATGGCAAACATGAAATCCATTTTTATGGACATGATAAAAAATACTGACATGGTTATTTTCAACCGCTGCAAAGAAGACGATCCGCTGCCGACTTACCGTCGTGGGATCAAGGTTGCGAACCAGAGAGCAGAAGTCATCTTTGAGGATGAAGAAGGCGAGATGGGAGATATTTTCCAGGATGAGATGCCATTCGATATGGATGCACCGGTCATTGACATCCTGCCGGAAGATTATGGTATCTGGTTTGTAGATGCAATGGACCATCCGGAAAATTACGAAGGAAAAACCGTCAAATTCAAAGCAAGAGTCATGAAACCGCGCGGAATGGGAAGCAAATTCTTTGTTCCGGGACGTACTGCAATGACCTGCTGTGCAGATGACACAACATTCCTTGGCTATGTATGCAAGAGTGCTTATGCGCCGAAACTGGCCCCGGGATCATGGGTAGAAGTCACTGCAAAAGTTGCTATAGAGAAGAGAAACGAGTACCAGGGAGAAGAAGGTGTCGTTCTCTACGCAGATCATGTAGAAATCTGCGAGCCACTGGCAGATGAAATGGTTTACTTTAATTAAGCGAGGAAATTTGAATGTACTTGATCGTAGGTTTGGGAAATCCCGGAAGGCAGTATGAAGCGACACGCCACAACATGGGATTTGATGTGATTGACAAACTGGTAGAAGAATACCAGATCCCACAGGGCGGTGTGAAGTTTAATGCCATGTACGGCAAGGGGATCATCGGAGGGCAGCCTGCTCTCCTGATGAAACCTCTGTCCTATATGAATCTCAGCGGAGGTCCGGTCCGGGAGATGGCAAACTACTTCAAAATTGACCCGGAAACAGAGATGATCGTGATCTATGATGACATCGATCTGGATCCGGGCCAGCTTCGTATCCGCAAGAAGGGAAGTGCCGGAGGGCATAATGGAATCAAAAATATCATTCAGGAGCTCGGTACACAGAAATTTGTGCGTATCAAAGTCGGTGTAGGTGCCAAGCCGCAGGGCTGGGATCTTGCGGATTATGTTCTTGGAAGATTTGGAAGTGAAGACCGCAAACTCGTTGATGAGGCGCAGGACCGTGCATGCAAGGCAGTGGAACTGATCCTGTCCGATGGCCCGGATGCCGCCATGAATGAATTCAACAAGAAACCGGGGGTTGTATGAAAACATTTTTGCATCCTCTGCAAAATCTTGCAGAGATGGAAGCAATTTATACAAAAGCAAAAAGTAATCGTGGAATACTGGAGATAAGTGGTTGTATGGAGTCCCAGAAAGCTCATTTAATATATGGGCTTTCCGGGCTTTTTACATCTCACCTGATTTTGGCAGAAGATGAGAAAGCTGCGAAGGAACTGTACGAGGATTATCGTTTTTATGATAAGAATGTATATTACTATCCGGCGAAAGATCTGCTCTTTTTTCAGGCAGATATTCATGGAAACCTTCTGATCCGCCAGAGAATGCGTGTGATCAAAGCTCTGCTGGAACAGAAAGAAAATATCACTGTTGTCACGAGTATAGACGGATGTATGGATTATCTTCAGCCGCTTGACAAAATAGAAAAACAGCTGATCCATTTTCGAAATGACAGTACGTTGGATATGGATAAACTCAAAGATGCGCTTGTGCATATGGGTTATGAGCGTGTAGGTCAGGTGGAAATGCCGGGACAGTTTTCTGTCCGGGGCGGCATTGTGGATATTTATTCCCTTACCGAAGAAAATCCGTGGAGGATCGAACTCTGGGGAGATGAGATCGACTCGATCCGTACGTTTGACTCACAGAGCCAGCGTTCCCTGGAAAATCTTGACGAGATCACGATCTATCCGGCGACAGAACAGCCGGCAGAAAAGGGCGGCGTTTCTTTTCTTGATTATTTTGCAGAAAAAAACAGTCTTGTTTTTCTTGATGAGCCGAACCGCCTGGAGGAAAATGCCAGAGCAGTAGAAGAGGAATTTCGTCAGAGCTGTGAAAACCGTCAGCAGAAAGGTGAAGAAAATATTTCCCAGAACTGGATGTGCAGATGGGAAGATCTGAATCACAAGCTGAATAATCGAAACTGCATTTCTGTATCACTGATGGAACCAAAGAGGGCAGACTGGAAGATTACAGAGCAGTTTAACCTGACAGTCAAATCCATGAGTTCTTATCAGAGTAGTTTTGAACTTCTCGTCAAAGATCTCCGACAGTACAAGAAACAGGGATATCAGATCGTGCTTCTTTCCGGTTCAAGGACAAGAGCGGAGCGTCTTGCGAAGGATCTGCAGGATGAGGGATTAAGTGCTTTTTACGGGCAGGATTTTGACCGTGTGCTGGAACCGGGCGAGATCATGGTCGCTTATGGTCATGCACGTAAGGGATTTGAATATCCGTTTATCAAATTTGCGATTATCACAGAAACTGACATTTTTGGAAAAGAGCAGAAGAAGCGTAAGAAAAAGAAAGAATACAATGGAAAACGTATTCAGGATTTCTCGGAACTTTCGATTGGAGATTTTGTAGTTCATGAAAAACATGGGCTGGGAATCTACCGTGGTATTGAGAAGGTTGCGGTGGATAAAGTTGCAAAAGATTATATCAAGATCGAATACCGCAACGGCAGTAATCTGTATATCCTTGCAACACAGCTTGATGCGCTTCAGAAATATGCGGGATCGGAGACTGCAAAACCGCCGAAGCTGAACCGTCTTGGCGGTCAGGAATGGAAAAAGACAAAATCCAGAGTGAAAGGTGCAGTCCAGAATATCGCGAAAGAACTGGTGGAACTTTATGCGGTCCGCCAGGAAAAAGAAGGGTATGTATGCGGTCCGGATACTGTATGGCAGAGAGAGTTTGAAGAAATGTTCCCGTATGAGGAAACTGAAGATCAGCTTGCTGCGATTGAGGACACCAAGAAAGATATGGAAAGTACCAAGATCATGGATCGTCTTGTGTGCGGAGACGTTGGATATGGCAAGACAGAGGTTGCGCTTCGTGCGGCGTTTAAAGCCGTGCAGGAGAGCCGGCAGGTCGTTTACCTGGTACCTACTACCATTCTTGCACAGCAGGTCTATAACACCTTTGTACAGCGTATGAATGAGTTTCCGGTACGTGTGGATCTTCTGTGCCGTTTCCGTACACCTTCTCAGCAGCAGAAGACGATCAGTGATCTCAAAAAAGGACAGGTTGACATAATTGTAGGAACACACAGAGTCCTGTCAAAAGATGTCACTTTCAAAAACCTTGGTCTGCTGATCATTGACGAGGAACAGCGTTTTGGCGTTGTCCATAAGGAAAAGATCAAGCAGCTCAAGAAAGACGTTGATGTACTGACACTGACGGCAACGCCGATTCCACGAACACTTCATATGAGTATGATAGGGATCCGTGACATGAGTGTTCTGGAGGAGCCGCCGATGGACCGCGTTCCGATCCAGACTTATGTTATGGAGTACGATGAAGAGACTGTCCGTGAGGCAATCAACCGAGAGCTCCGAAGGGGCGGTCAGGTTTATTATGTATACAACAGAGTCAATGATATTGCGGATGTGGCGGCGCGTCTTTCCAAACTGATCCCGGATGCGCGGATTGATTTTGCGCATGGACAGATGAGTGAGAGAGAACTGGAAGCGGTTATGTATGCGTTTATCAATGGTGAGATCGATGTGCTTGTTTCCACAACGATCATAGAGACGGGGCTTGATATTTCAAATGTAAATACCATGATCATCCATGACTCAGACCGTTATGGATTGTCACAGCTGTATCAGCTTCGAGGAAGGATCGGACGTTCCAACCGTACCGCATATGCATTTCTGATGTACCGAAGGAATACGATGCTCAAAGAGACAGCAGAGAAACGACTGTCTGCGATTCGTGAGTATACAGACCTCGGAAGTGGATTCAAGATTGCGATGAGGGATCTGGAACTTCGTGGTGCAGGTAATCTTCTTGGTGCGGAGCAGCACGGACATATGAATGCTGTCGGATATGATCTCTACTGCAAGATGCTCAGTGAGGCGGTCAAGGAGGCAAAGGGAATCCACACGATGGAGGACTTTGAAACAACGATCGATCTGAATATGGATGCCTTTATTCCGGATACCTATATCAGCAATGAGTACCAGAAACTGGACATCTACAAGAGGACAGCAGGGATTGAGACAACGCAGGATTATGATGATATGCTGGAGGAACTTCTGGATCGATTTGGAGAGCCGCCGAAGGCAGTGCTGAACCTTCTGACGATTGCCCGGATCAAAGCTCTTGCACACAGAAGCTATGTGACGGAGATTAAGCAGATGGGCAAAGATCTGAAGATCACTTTGTATGAGCGTGCGAAACTGAATCCGGCAGGTTTCCCGGAACTGATGCAGAAATACAGACGCGGACTTCAGTTCAAGAATGAGCAGGAACCGAAATTTATCCTGACATCGGTCGGAAATCTTCTGACAGCACTTACGGATTTTCTGAATGAACTGGAGAAACTGGTGGAGGAGTAAAGTCAGTCAGGAACGAAACGTGTCTATTTTGTGAAAAAACAGCGTTTCTTATGGATAATCCTTGCCCTGAAGGGGAAAAAAGTTTATACTCATACTATTGAATTCAGGTAATCATGGAGGAAAATATGAAGGAAATGACAAAAAAAACAGCCGTTGTTGCTATGGCAGGCATTATGGCTGCAGGAATGCTTACCGGATGCGGTGAGAAGAAATTAGACGGAAGCAAGACGGTTGCTACAGTAGATGGAACAGAGATCCCGCTGGGCGTTGTAAGCCTTTCTGTCAGAGACGGTCAGATGCAGACAGAAGCTATGTACAGAAGTTATATGGGCGGCTCTGATTTTGATATCTGGGATACAGAAGCAGAGAAAGGCAAGACCTATGGTGAACAGCTTGTAGAACAGGCCCTCGAAGACGTAGAACTTATGTACATCATGAAAGAAAAAGCAGCTGATTATGATGTAGAACTGACAGATGATGATGAGAAAGCAATCGAAGAAGCAGCCGCTTCCTTTATGGAAGCAAACTCTGATGAGGCAATTGCAGACCTGGCAGTTACAGAAGATCAGGTCAAAACCTTCCTGGAACTTGAGACATACAAACAGAGAATTCATGATCCGATCATTGCAGATGTAGACAAGGATGTTTCTGATGAGGAAGCACAGCAGTCTTCTTTTGAGTATGTCAGCGTCAGCACAGCGGATTTAAGTGATGATGAGATTAAGCAGAAGAAAGAAGATGCACAGAAGATCCAGGATGAACTGACCAAGGATCCAGAGGGAGATTTCGATGAGATCGCTAAATCTGTAGATGATTCTTATTCTTCACTGGAAGGTACTTTTGATGCAAATGATACCAGTGATGATGAAGATTCCGAGGATGAGGATTCTGAGGAAGACAGCAGTACATCCAGCAGTACTTATCCGGATGAAGTGATCAAAGTCCTCAGAACACTCGATGATGGAGAAGTTGCTCCGGACGTGATCGAAACAGATACAGCATACTATGTTGTAAAACTGAATCAGAAAAACGATGAAGAAGCAACAGAGACCAAGAAAGAGTCTATCATTTCTACAAGAGAGCAGGATCTGTATACAGAGACTACTGACAAGTGGATGGAAGATGCAGATATCAAAGAAGAGAAGAAAGTTCTCAAGACTCTCAAAGTAACAGATAACCATAAATATAATCAGCCAACCGCAACACCGGAGCCGACCGAGGAAGCTGCTGATACAACAGAAGATACTGAGGTAACAGAGACACCGGAGGCAGACGCTACTGAGACTCCAGAAGTTACAGAGGCAGCAAGTGCTACAACAACACCGGAAGCTACTGAGGCAGCAAGTGCAACAACAACACCAGAAGCTACGGAAGCACCTTCCTACAGCACAGACACATCTCTGACAGTCAAAGACGGAGATACTGTAAACATTGATTATGTTGGTAAGATCGATGGTACAGCATTCGATCGTGGAAGCACTGATGGAAAGGGAACAGACCTTGTGATCGGTTCTGGAAGCTATATTGATAACTTTGAAGATCAGCTCGTAGGTGCTCACCCAGGAGATGAAGTAGAAGTAACCGTAACCTTCCCGGATGATTATGGTGTGGATGAGCTTAATGGAAAAGAAGCAGTATTTGATGTTACTGTGAATGGAATTTACGAATAAAAAATCGTAAAAATCGGAGCCCCGCAGCATTCGCTGCGGGGCTCTATTATGTAAGGATATTAAATTTCCTCCGCATTATCCTCAGAAAAACTTCCCGTCACATGGATACCATTGATCTCAACATCACCCTCCATCGGAATCACGATACATTTACGTCCATCAATAATCTGGGTTTCAATTAACGCCGCGCGGTCCGGGTCTACGTGGATGACGACATCCGGGGTTTTGATCTCGGTCCGGCGGGTGTTGGTAATGTTGGATACCATCAGGGATGCATTCTCACCGGCGGTGGCTTCGTAGCACTGGTCGAAAGTTTCCATTTTTTCTTCTTCGACACCGCATTCCTCGAAGAGACGTTTCACTTCTGGTTTGGTGAGAACAGCGGGTTCAGGAGAATCCTTCTGTGCTTCAACCCATTCGTTCAGTTTTTCGTGGATATTCATGACGGTATCGTAAGCACAGTCCTCGCCCAGAGTTTCTTCTACAAGGGCATTAAAAGAATCCCTTTGGCCTCCGGCAGACAGCGGTGTATCGCAGCCAAACAGTTCATCTACGAAAGTACTGCGGAGCTGTTCTGCGTTCTTGGAGTAGTAGAGAAGTCCGTGGATATCTGTACTGCGGTCATTAAATACCGGGAACAGGAATCCAAGATCCGGCATTTCTACGATCCAGTCACGGATGCGGTCCTCGATATTGTTGGTTTCTGCATTGTAGCAGAGACCTGCTTTGGAAAGGTTTACAGGGCAGATGCTGCACAGAATATGATCATAGATCTCATCGGAAGCATCAAACATTTCCTGACCATCAGAAGATTTACCAGGGATATCGTATACAGCGTGGATCAGGATGATATAATAATTCTCACCGTAATCGTAAGATTCGATCACTTTGTCATAGAATTCATCCAGGATAGCATCATCCTGTAACTTACTGCCGCGCAGACGAAGAAGGAATTCCTGTGTGCCGCCTTCTTTTTCCTGCTCGAGAGGAAATTCCATATTGATCAGGTTCTTGCCGACAGTACCGGAAAGAGTTTTCTTGAAGATTTCAAAGTATTTGAACATTTCTTCTTCGGAGAGAGAAAGAAATGCTTCTTTCAGCTTGGTCTTTTTGTTTTTTTCTCCGTCAACGTAGCAGCCGCAGATTCGTGTGATGGCGCAGTTGTTGGGGGTAAACTGTTTCTTGATTTCTGATATTTCTTTTTTATTCATAATAAAACTCCTCGTGTTTGAAAGTATAGAAGGTATTTTTGCCAGAAAAAAAGGGCCTTACGGCCCTTTTTAACAGCTTAGATCTTGGAATAACCGAAGCCATTTACCAATGCATCCAGTTTCTGTTTCTGGGCACATAAAGGACAGGTGGAAGCAGGATACGAACCATAATTTGGAAGATCCCTGTGCTCAAAAATACTATAAACAGGCAGTCCGGCAATATTGGTAGCTGCACTGAAAATTGCAGCGATACCACGGATCGTGCCGCCGTAGTACAAGATACTCTCGATCGCACGGGACAGAGTTTCGCCTGTTGTGATAGAACCATCCAGGATCAGGATGTTCTTGTTCTTGATCATTGGCTGGATATTGTCACGGAAAATGATCTGACCAGAGTTATTGTATTCCGGAGCAGTGATATAAATAGTCTGGTGTGAGTTCATAGAATATACACCAGCTCTGGTAAGTGTCTCTGCCAGGTATGCACCGACAACCTCCAGTCCGCTCATACAGATGATCGTATCAACAGGAATACTTGCTTCATAGTTGGCAGCCAGTGCCTCTGCGACACGAAGTGCCTCTGAACTTCTGGAACGCATAGTGGTAAGGTCCAGATAATGGGTGATGTGAGACTGCGGTGTTGCAAAATGTCCAGGAATTACCTTAAGCTGAATTTTCTTGTCGCCGCGTGCACTGATTTTGGTCATTCTTGATTCCATAAAAATCCCTCCCTTATAAGCATTATAAGATTTCTGTGCGGAATGCTTCCGCAATTCCACTGAGCTGATAACGGTCAGCAAGATCCTGAATTCCGGTCATGATCTCTTCACGGCTGAAATTGTGGACTTCCAGGAAGTCATCGTCCTTTCCATTAAGATTATAATAAAAAAGAAGACCGATCTCCAGATTCTGGCGGTCACCATCACAGGTCATTTCGTATAACTGGTTCTCTGCCTCGTCAATCTTACCCTCATCGGTCAGAGCGATCAGATTCTCAAGAGTCGTTCTGGCAGTACTGTCTTCGATCACTTCCGGGGTAAGCTCGGATGCGCTTACCTGAAACAGCATTTTCATAACAGCATGAACCATTTCACGGATCTGGCGCAGTATAAAATCATCCTGAAGCATTTGGATTCTCCCTTCTGAATCAAAATTTATTGCAACCATTATCACGTGAACAGTTACAATTTTTTATAAAATATCTATTCTTAGATTACCACAAACGACACCATTCTACCAGTGAAAATTTATTCACAATATTGTGAATTGAACGACAAATGTAACTGTTCACAGGTAGTATCCCGCGAGGTGTTTTGCAATGAATAATGGCAAAATCCCGAGACATACGGGGCAAAATGCTGTTTCCACGGGTCTGATGTATTTTTGGGCAGTTATTACAGAATACTATATTATATACATGTTACAATTGTTAAAAAAATATTTCGTAATAATTAAGAAAATATGATATAATCAGATAAAAAAATAATTGCAGGATGGAAACATGAGAAAAGGAATTCATTTGACAATAGGCATTTTATCAGGGATTCTGTTTACACAGAATATCTGGGCACAGACATTGAAAGAACCGGTGATCGAATCACAGGCTGTAGTTGTAATGGATATGGACAGTGGAGATATTTTGTATGAAAAGAATGGAAAAGAAAAATTATATCCCGCAAGTATTGTAAAACTTCTGACAGCACTGGTGACAGCGGAGGAAGGAAAGCTGGATGATATCGTTATTTTTTCGTACGATGCTGTCTATGGAGTGGAAGAAGGGAGTGGAAATGCACTTCAGTTAGAAACGGGCGATAAACTGACAGTAGAAGACTGTATGTATGCAATGCTGTTGAAATCTTCCAATCAGGCGGCTAATGCGCTTGCGGAATATGTTGCCGGAAGTAATGAGAAATTTGCAGAACATATGAATGAAAAGGCACAGGAACTGGGATGCACAGACAGTAATTTTGTGAACCCTTCCGGACTAAATGCAGAAGAGCAGAAGGTTACAGCGGAAGATATGGCCAAGATCGCAGTAGCCGCTTTTTCTAATGACACTGTAAGGAAAATTGCATCGGCAAAGACATACCTGCTTCCGGTAACTTTGAATAATCCGAACGGCTGTATCGTTGAAATGGAACATCAGCTTTTGAATGGGACAGACTATTCTTATAAGTATGCCTATGCAGGAAAAACCGGTTACACGTATGCAGCAGGAAATACCTTAGTAACAGCAGCCAGGAAAGACGACAAAAATCTGATCTCAGTAGTATTAAAAAGTGAGATGACACATTATACAGATACGATCAAGCTTTTTAATTATGGATTTGCATATCTGGAACAGCAGACACAGGAGATAGAGGCAGAGGAAGAATCTGTCGACACGGAAAAAGTGCAGACAGTTCCGGAAGAGCAGAAAGAAACGACACCAGATCATACCGTTATAAATGTAGTGAAGGGGATATTTTTCCTGATAATACTCTATGGCGCAAGTCTGATATTCAGACGTAAAAAAAGCAGACTTCAAAAAAAGAGAAAAAATATCAAAAAAGCTGGAAATGGCAGTAAAAAAAGCAAAAAGAAAAGCAGAAAATAATAAGAAGATTCCTTAAATTTCTTTACGGGCAAAATTGAGAATGGTATAATATAATCTTATAGGAGACGCAAAGAAGTATGCAAAAGAAAGGATGCCATGGAAGCACAAAATGAAAATGATATGACCAGGCATGAATGGGAAGTCATGCTCAAAGAACTGAAGAAGGTATTTTCAATTGTACGCCTTCTCAACGAGGAGGAACTGCGAACCGGAAGGCTTCAGGGAAGTACAGATATGTCAGAGGGATGTGAATGCTATGCACTCTGGAATAAGAATTCCCGTTGTGATAACTGCATTTCCAGGGCGGCCTTTGCAGAAAAAGGTAAGAGAACAAAACTTGAATTTATAGATGATGGCATTTTCCAGGTAGTGTCCAAATATATCAAGATCGATGGCGTTCCATACGTGGCAGAACTGGTAAACAAACTGGACGGAGATGCGCTGGTAAGCAAGAAAGAGCGCGATGAGATGCTCAAGAAACTGATCCGGTACGACAGAGAACTGTATATGGATGCATTGACAGGTGCATATAACAGGCGTTACTATGAGGATCAGCTCAAATCTGTTGATATGGTTGCCGGGGTTGCAATGATCGACCTGGATGACTTTAAGTTTTATAATGATACTTATGGACATAATGCAGGAGATCTTGTCCTGGAGACGGTTGTCAAGATTATACGAAACAATATCCGTAAGACAGATATGCTGGTTCGATTTGGCGGTGATGAATTTCTTCTGGTAATGCCGGATATTCTGGAATCCTCTTTCCGCAAGAAACTGAAACAGATACAGGAAGCGATACATATCGCAGAAGTACCCGGGTATTTACAGCTTCGTATGTCTGTCAGCATAGGCGGGGTATTGTCTACACGCGGGACAATAGAGTCAGCAATACGCAGGGCAGATCAGTATATGTATCAGGCAAAGACAACCAAGAACATGGTAGTGACCGAGGGAGACCTGCTGAACGAAACACCGGCACTGACAAATACATCATCTATTCATAAATATAAGATTCTGATCGTCGATGATTCAGAGATGAACAGAGAGATCCTGTCAGCAATTCTGGGAGATGAATTTGAGATCCTGGAGGCAGAGAATGGTGAGGAATGTATTTCTGTCATCAGGAAATATGGAACCAGTATCTCGCTGGTGCTTCTCGATATTGTGATGCCTGTCATGGATGGATTTGAGGTTCTGGAGTTTCTGAATAAATATCAGTGGATTGATGATATTCCGGTAATCATGATCTCCAGTGAGGATTCTGCGACCAGTGTCAAGAAAGCCTACGAGATGGGTGTATCTGATTACATCAACAGACCATTTGATGCAGAAGTTGTTCATCGGAGAGTATTTAATACGATCAAACTTTATGCGAAGCAGCGCAAGCTGATCGCCCTGATCACCAATCAGGTATATGAGAAAGAGAAGAATAACCGTATCCTGATCGAGATTTTAAGCCAGATCGTAGAATTCCGAAATGGCGAAAGTGGACGACATGTCCTGAATGTAAATATCCTGACAGGAATCCTTCTGGAACAGCTGGTTCAGGTTACGGATAAGTACAATGTTTCATGGTCAGACAGACTGATGATCACGACAGCGGCTTCTCTTCACGATATCGGAAAAATCGGCATTGATGGCAAGATACTGAACAAGGCAGGCAAGCTGACACCGGAGGAGACAGAGATCGTCAAGGAACATACAGTGATCGGTGCCTCCATGCTGGAAAACATGGAAATCTTCAAGGATGAAGAATTTGTCAAGATTGCTTATCAGATATGCAGATGGCATCATGAGAGATATGACGGTAAAGGCTATCCAGACGGATTGAAGGGAGATGATATTCCTCTTTCCGCACAGGTCGTTGCACTGGCAGATGTTTATGATGCGCTTGTCAGCAGGCGGGTTTATAAGAAGAAGTATACGCACAGAGAAGCAATGCGAATGATTCTTAACGGCGAATGTGGAGCCTTCAATCCGATCCTTCTGAAGTGTCTTGTAGAAGCACAGGAGAAGGTAAGGGACAGCATCGTAGTAAGTGAAGATTACAATGCTTCTTATAAACGCAATATAATGAGAGAATTGGAAGAATATGAAAGTACCAAAGAACATCTGATGGAATCTATCACACAGGATATCCAGAAAGAATGTTCAGAAATTGAAAATGATACAGACCTTGATTTTATTGGGGGGGGGCAAAACGGAAATATGATTGACAAACACGTAAACTCTTACCTCAGAAAATGTCTGACTGATAAAGATCACAGGGGTATTAATTAATCATAATGCATTTTACCAATAAGAATTAAAGGAGAATATACAGAATGACAGTTAGAGAAAGTTATGAAAAAATGGGCGCAAATTATGACGGAGTTTTATCCAGACTTGGAAATGAAATGCTGATCAAGAAATTTGCTGTAAAATTCCTCAAAGACCCAAGCTTCCAGGATCTTACAGATGCAATCGA
The DNA here is from genome assembly GCF_003481595.1 of Blautia sp. OM07-19. NCBI lineage: Bacteria > Bacillati > Bacillota > Clostridia > Lachnospirales > Lachnospiraceae > Blautia > Blautia sp. OM07-19. The sequence continues at coordinate 6,096 of NZ_QULA01000019.1, read as the reverse complement.
GCAGGGGGACGCAGAACGCGCATTCCGTGCTGCACATACACTGAAAGGCATATGTTTGAACCTTGGCTTTGACAATCTTTACAAACCAGGTGAAGCGCTGACAGAGAAACTTCGCGGAAGAGAACTGAATGGATATGAGGCATTATACGCAGAAGTAAAAAATCAGTACAACAAAACAGTAGAAGCGATCAATGAGATTGCTGAGTAAATACAAAACTCGGTATCGACCGGACACAGAATGTTCGATCGATACCGAGTTTTTTTGTTTGGGCAAAGAAATTCAGCGAAAAACGGTCTGGACCAGTACCATATACAGGACAGTGCCGCCGCCGATACTCAGAAGAGTGCTCTTTTTCCATTTGTGGAGCAGTACGATAAAAACAATTGCAATTGCTTCAGGAAGTCCATGTGTACTGCTTGCAGGGACGTCTTTCAGACAATAGATAACGAGAAGCCCGATTGCTGCATATGGGAGTACCGTTCCAAGGTACTTGATGAATTCCGGTGGATTTTTGCCCTCCGGGAAAATAATGAATGGGATAAAACGTGTTGCCATTGTTCCAAGGACAACTGCCGCAATGGTGCTGATCGCCTGTGTTGTTGTCATTGTCATTTCGCAGCCACCTCCGGTTTCTTTGAGAGTTTACGTTCTGCTGTAAAGCATACGATGATGAAGATCATGGACGGAACGATGAAATTGCTGCTTCCGAAGATCAGAAGGCAGACAGCGGAGCAGATCAGCCCTACCAGAGCAGGACGATGATCTTTGGCTTCTTCCCACTGGTTCAGGAACATTACAACAAACAGGGCGGTCATGACAAAATCAATTCCTGTTGTATCGAAGTGGACCACATATCCGAGAAGTGCTCCCGCTGTAGCAGCAGATACCCAGTAGATCTGATTTAACAGATTGACAAAGAACATGAACCATCCCCTGTCTACATCATCCGGCGGCGTTACTGTACAGTTGACGGTGAAAGATTCATCACACATGCCGAAGATCAGGTAGAACTTTTTCCAGCCGGTATTTTTGTACTTATCCAGCATGGAAAGTCCGTAAAATAAATGTCTGGCATTGACCATCAGTGCCAGAAAGAAAGCTGCGATCGGACTGAATGCCGATAGCAGAAGATTGGCTGTCACGAATTCCATGGAGCCCGCAAAGATAAACATACTCATAAAGAATGGATACCATACGGAAAATCCCTTGCTCTGCATCATAAATCCGTAGGACATTCCCAGAAAAAGGAAACCTATACCGATAGGAATCGTGTATGGAAACGCGGCTTTAAATGCTTTTTTCTTCATTGGTTAAAAAACTCCTTGACTTTTAGTATGAATATGTATATATTTTATATATAAAATTTTTATATATAATTATTTTACATATTATTTATGGAGGTGATCGGATGTATTATCCCGTATCAGCATTACTTATAGAGTTTCTGATTCTGTCTGTTGTAGAATCACAGGATTCCTACGGATATGAGATCAGCCAGACCGTCAAGATCGTGGCTGATATCAAAGAATCCACTCTATATCCCATCCTGAAGAAACTTGAAAAAAACGGTTATCTCACAACCTATTCTCAGGAATTTCAGGGACGTAAACGCAAGTATTATTCTATCACCGGTTCCGGCAAAGAACAACTGGTGTATCTTCACAAAGAATGGGTTTCTTACAGAGATACGATTGACGGAATCATTGAAGGGAGGATCAGAAATTGACCAGAGAAGAATATATGGCGAAATTGCAGAAATATCTTCGTAAACTTCCGAAGCAGGATTATGAAGATGCAATTGAATATTTTAATGAATATTTCAGTGATACGGACGAAGAAGGTCAGCAGAAACTGATGGAGGAACTGGGAACTCCGAAGGAAGCGGCTGCGGATCTGATGTGTAATCTTCTGGATAGAAAGTTACAGGAACAGGACACAGATATTGAGGAGAAAAAGAGTAAAAAAGGAATTATCACGCTCTCGGTCCTTGCAATCCTGTCAACGCCTGTGACAGTGCCGCTTTTTATCGCATTGCTTGCAGTACTTTTTGCAGTTGCGATTTGTGTTGTCTGTGTGATCTTCAGTGATTTTATTGCTGCATTCGGCGTGTTACTGATTGGTGGTAAACTGTTGCTGAGAGGACTTGTTTCCTTCCCGTATTCGTTATCAGGCGCACTGACAGTGACTGGCTGCGGACTCTTTGGAATCGGATGTGCGATCCTTCTGTATATCCTCGGAATCTATCTTTGTAAATGGACAGGCATGCTTCTTGTCAAGCTGGCCCAGGTATTAGCTGGAAAGAGGGGTAAAAATCATGAAAAAAACAAATAAGCGTTTACTGGCAGTCGGTGGTATCTTTTGTGCAGTGGGTATTCTGTTCTTTGGTGTTGGCGTTGCATCAGGCGGTAGAAATTATATAAAATCAGCAGACCTGAACAGAATCAGCGGAACTGCAACGATGGATTCAAGCGACAGTCATGCGATCTTGAGCAAGACAAAGCTCGATGCGTTTTCTGCCGTGAATATCGATCTTCGGAATCTGGATCTGGATGTAAAGGAATCCGATGATAAAAATTTTTATATTTCTTATAATATTGAAACGAATGACGGAATGCTTCCGCTTTCCTATCAGGTACAGGATGATACATTGAATATTGTGGAGAAGCAGGGGCATGAGTCGTATTCATATATCCACATTGATATTAACTTTCTTCAGGAGATGCTTGGCCAGAGCCATGTGATCGAGAACTCTAATAAGGTGACAATCTATATTCCGAAAAAAAACGACTTGAGTAGTTTTTTCTGCAAGATGGGATATGGCGATCTTGACATTGAATCTCTGGGAGTAAAAAAGGCAGTGATCTCCTGTTCTGATGGTGATGTGAAAATTAAAGACAGTGCATTGAATTCCCTTGAAATGGAGACGGAACTTGGCGATCTGCATCTCAAAAACACTTCTGTAAAAAACAGCCAGATCAGAATGGATGATGGAGATGTAAAAGCTGAAAACACTGTATTCCAGGGCAAAAACAAGATTACAAGTACCCTGGGAAACATCAAACTTGGCATTCCAAAAGAAGTGGCTGAAGATCTTTCCATAGAGGCAGAGGCAAGCGATATTGATATACCGGAAAAGCTGGGAAAAGTAATGACAGATGAGGACGGTGAGCAAGTACTCATCACAGAAAATAAACCACAGGATTCCCTGGAACTTAAGAGTGAAGATGGGGATATTAAGATTACTGCTGAGAAATAATACCTGTGAGATAATTCTATTTCAGAAATAACTGGAAATCTGTTATAATTGAGAAAAGATAAGGAGAAGATTATGCAAATCGATGAAGTTATAGCAGAAATTACACAAAGATGCAGAAACTATGGCGCACAGAAAATAATCCTGTTTGGATCCAGAGCAAAAGGCACCGCAACAGAACGCAGTGATATTGATATTGCAGTGTCAGGCGTGGCATCAAGTGATATTTTTGAACTGGAGGAAGCTCTGGAAGATATTCCAACATTGTATACAATTGATCTTGTTGATCTTGATACCTGTAAAAATCAGTTATTGCTGGAGGACATTAAACAATACGGACGAGAAATTTATAAGAAGATTTGAGTCATTTCAAAACTCCCTGGATTTGCTGGCAGAAGCCAGAGAGCGTGATTTATCAGATTCGTTTGTACTCAGTGGAACCAGTGCAAAATTCAGTATTACGTTTGATCTGGCATGGAAGGTTATGAAAGACATTCTGGTACAATATTATGCAATTACCGGATTTGTTACAGGCTCTCCCAGAGAAGTACTGAAACAGTCTTTTCAGGCGAAGCTGATCACAGGTGATGAGTGGATTGATATGCTGAAAATACGAAATCAGCTTGCACATGACTATGATGGTGTGATTGTGAAAGAGCATTGCCAGACAATCATTCATCTGTATATTGATAAATTATATGATTTTAACATAATATATAGCAAGAATTCTCCTTCCTCTACAGGTGGGAGATGAATTGCAAAAAAGCAAAAAAAGAACACTTGTTCTACAATACAATTCATGGTATAATAAAATCAGTCGATAAGATGATTATTCAAAAAAGGACTGGTTTTATGGAAAATATAGATCACAATGCACATTCAGTGTACTTGATGTATTATCATTTGATCATGGTGGTAAAATATCGAAGAAAAGTTATCAGTGATCCGATTTCAGAAAGAGCAAAGGAAATATGGGGATATATTGCCCCACGGTATGGAATTGTTTTGGAGGAATGGAATCATGATATTGACCATGTTCATGTAATGTTTCGTGCACAGCCTAAAACGGAACTCAGTAAATTTATCAATGCTTATAAAAGTGCCAGCAGCAGACTGCTGAAAAAAGAGTATCCGGAAATCCGGGAAAAACTTTGGAAAGAAGCATTTTGGAGCCAGAGTTTCTGCCTTTTGACGGCAGGAGGGGCACCAGTAGAAGTGATCCGTCAATACATCGAAACCCAGGGAGAGAAAAAGAATTGAACATTGCATATCGTTTCCGGATCTATCCAACAGAAGAACAGAAGATACTCCTTGGAAAAACATTTGGCTGCTGTCGTTTTCTGTACAACTAGATGCTTAATGACAAGATCCAGGAGTATAAAAAGACAAAGAAGATGTTAAAGAATACACCAGCTATGTATAAAAAGGCGTATCCATTTCTGAAAGAAGTTGATTCGCTGGCACTGGCAAATGTTCAGCTCCATCTGGAAAAAGCATATAAGAATTTTTTTCGTGATCCTAAGGTTGGATTTCCACGTTTCAAGTCAAAACATCACTCCAAAAACAGCTATACGACAAATGTGGTCAACGGAAATATTCTGATTGAAGGTAACCGGATCCGGCTTCCAAAATTAAAATGGATCTCCATGAAAAAACACAGGGAGCCTGTAGAAAACTGCCGTCTGAAATCAGTGACAGTCAGTATGGAACCATCCGGAAAGTATTTTGCAAGTCTGCTGTATGAAGGATACAGCTGCGAAAACCAAGCAGCAGATAAGGATTACAGTAATGCTAAAATACTGGGGATTGATTATGCGATGCAGGGAATGGCAGTGTTTTCAGAAGAGATTGAGATGGAAGAAGCAGGATTCTTCAGAAAAAATGAAAAAAGGCTGGCAAGGGAACAGCGAAAACTGTCGAGATGTGTAAAAGGGAGCCACAATTATGTGCGGCAGAAAAAGAAAGTTGCCAGATGCCATGAAAAAATACGCAGCCAGAGAAGAGATTATCTGCATAAACTGAGCCGCAGGATCACAGACCAGTACGATATAGTTGCGGTGGAAGATATTGATATGAAAGCGATGAGCCAGTGCCTGCATTTTGGGAAAAGTATACAGGATAATGGATACGGGATGTTCCGGAATATGCTGGAATATAAGCTTGACTGGAAGGGAAAAGAATTAGTAAAGGTAGACCGGTTTTTCCCTTCAAGCAAAAAATGCAGTAAATGCGGAAAGATAAAAAAAGAGCTGAAATTATCCGAAAGAGTTTACCGCTGCACGTGCGGAAATGAGATGGACAGAGATCGAAATGCAGCAATCAACATCCGTGAAGAGGCAAGAAGGATGCTGGCAGCATAAACTGTCCGTATCCGGACAAGACAATAAGTAAGAAATATGCCCGTGTCCGGGCAAAAAATCGCGGGGCACGCGAGGATAGCTTGTAGATACTTGGCTCAGTAGAGCCATTGAG
>NZ_QULA01000019.1:0-360 GCF_003481595.1 Blautia sp. OM07-19 | reverse complement strand
TAGCTTTGCCCTGAAGGGCAATCGAGCAGGAAGCCCCACTTCAAAATCTGTAAGATTTAAGTGGTGGGAGCATGTCAGTGCGTCCAGCTAAGGGTGAAGCATTTAATGGGTGGAAATCCCATCCGGTAAGGTATTAGCCACACCGCCGGTAACGACCTTGAGCCAGCCAGAGCAATCGGGAAGGTTAAGCGTAGGAAGATAGGTAATAGGGATAGTGATTGAGCATCGAAAGACCCTAATCCAGCAGGCCGATGCTGTTGACATAGCAGAAGGCTATAGGTAAGTTTATCGTTATGGCAAGACATCCATAGGACACCTGATTTCAACATCACTGCTGAAAGAATGTCATAATAAGATGGA
>NZ_QULA01000018.1:0-83549 GCF_003481595.1 Blautia sp. OM07-19 | reverse complement strand
CTTAAAGAATTTTCGAGAATCGTATGTGTTTCACTGTTTAGTTATCAAGGTTCTTTTGTTTTGCTCTCTTGCGACAGCTCATCTAGATTATCACATTCATCAGCGCTTGTCAAGTACTTTTTTCATTTTCTTTCCGAAGCTTTTATGATGTTTGCGCGTCGCTCTCAGGCGACTTGTCTACTCTATCACATCTTCATTTCCTTGTCAACAACTTTTTTCACATTTTTCAGAACTTTTAAAATTGTTTAAGTTGTTTATTCAGAAGAAACAATTCTTCGTGACAGCTCAGTTAGAATACCACTATAAAACCAATCTGTCAACACCTTTTTTCACTTTTTTTCTTTTTTTGTGTTATACTTGATAGTATCTCCCCAAAATGGGGCGAACATACCACATTACTATAGAAGAAAGAGGTTTTTATCTTGAAACAGCAATCACCCCCTTCAACATCAACCGCAGCAAATCCACTGGGTTCTGCCCCTGTTGGCAGTCTTCTTGCCAAATTTGCAGTCCCTGCCATTATCAGTATGCTGGTCAATGCTCTCTATAATATAGTAGACCAGATCTTTATCGGTCAGGGTGTCGGCATGCTTGGAAATGCCGCTACCAATATTGCATTCCCGGTTACGACGATCTCAACTGCTGCCGCTCTGCTTCTGGGAATCGGTGGTGCATCCAACTATAATCTGGAAATGGGCGCAGGTAATGAGCACAAAGCAAGCGAGATCGCCGGAAGCGCACTTTCCACACTGGTCATCACCGGAGTATCCATTGCCGCAGTCATTCTGATTTTCCTGCGGCCGCTGCTTATCTTTTTTGGCGCGACGGATACTGTTATGCCTTATGCAACAGATTATGTAAGCATCATTGCGATCGGTCTTCCGTTCTTTACTTTATCCGTCGGCGGAAATCATCTGATCCGTGCTGACCGCAGTCCTACTTATTCCATGACCTGCACCCTTACCGGAGCAGTCATCAACACCATCTTGGACCCGTTATTTATCTTTGGTTTCAAATGGGGCATCAAAGGTGGCGCCTGGGCAACTGTGATCGGTCAGATCGTATCTGCATTTCTGGTCCTGCTTTATTTTACAAAATTCCGCAAAATGTATCTGGACCGCAAAATGCTAAAGCCACAAATACACCACCTCAAAGCGATCACTTCACTTGGAATGGCTTCCTGCATCAATCAGATCGCAATTGCAGCTGTTCAGATCGTAATGAACAATATCCTTCGCTATTATGGATCAATTTCTGTTTATGGAAGTGATATTCCGATCGCATGCGTCGGAATCGTATCCAAAGTAAATATGGTCTTCCTGGCAATCTGTATCGGAATCGCTCAGGGTGCACAGCCAATCTGGGGCTTTAACTACGGTGCACGAAAATTTGACCGCGTTCGACAGACATATAAATATTCAGCCACCGCCTGTACGATCATTGCAGTGATCTTTTTCCTGTGCTTTCAGTTTTTCCCTCATCAGATCGTGGGAATGTTTGGCGGCGGAAGTGATCTGTACTTTAAATTTGCGGAAAATTATCTGAGGATCTTTATGCTTCTCACTTTTGCAAATGGCATTCAGCCAATGTCCGCAGGATTTTTTACTTCTATAGGAAAAGCAGGACTTGGTATTATCATGTCCCTTACGAGACAGGTGATCTTCCTGCTTCCACTTGTTGTGATCTTTCCGAAGTTTATGGGAATTGACGGCGTAATGTACGCAGGGCCAATTGCTGATGCGGCGGCTTTTGTACTCGCAGTCGTGTTTGCAAGAAGGGAACTCTCACAGATGAAAAACGAGTAAATCAGCGGACTTGCCACTGGCCACTGGCACCTCCTCGATATGCAATGCAACAAAAAAGCCGGAGGGGCAGGTACAATACCCGTCCCCCTGGCTTTTATTTACAGGCATATTCTTCGACTTCCACCACCACGTCGCCCCTTTTTTCTTTCCATATCATAAGATACACTTTATACCCCAGCGAATCTCGCGCGATCGTAAAAGGCTCTTCTCTCAGAATATCTGACTTATATCCCTGTTCCTCCAATTCCTGCTGTCTTTTTCTCGCCATTTTCAGCATCTTCTCATATTTCCGTTCCAGCTCATCCCCAAGAAAACGCCGTGGATACTCCGCTGTTGCTTCCCGCAGTCTCCGTGTCAGCAGATCCACAACTGCAGCATGTTTCTTTTTATGAAGCATGGCTGCAATTCTTTTTGCCCGGAATTTTGTCGGATGTTTCCGATATGTTTCCAGCTTTTTTTCGAGAGAAATATCTCCGCACTCAGCAGAGAGTTCTTTCATATAAGTAATGGCTTCCTCCGACGGAACCCAGGGATCCTCCCGTGGCACGATATACTTTTCCGGAACTGCCGGATAGCAGCAATAATTTAATGGAGGAAACTCTACAAGTGCTGCCAGACGTTTTTCTTCCTCGGTGCAGTATTCTTCGCCAAGATAATCGTACTTATCTCTCAGAATCGCAAGCCTGTATTCGAGCTGCCTCAGATATTCATATCCCTTAACCCAGAAATGTCCGGTGTACGCATATTCATACAGATGCACTTCCAGATCCATCTTTTCAAAAAACAGCGTCAGGACTGTCTCTCCCTGTTTCACCACCAGCACAAATTCCTCACCCTGTTTGTTCAGAGATGCTTCCAGTTCTCCCTCATACTCCGCATGATATTCGCCTGTCATCCGGGCATCCCGGAAGACCAGAAAGCTCTCTACAGCATCATTCATCAGGTATACCAGCCGTATATCCTGTCCTCTGCCTGCTCCGCTTTCTGAAAAAATCAGCTCAAACTGATCCTGTTCCAGAAGCTGTGCCAGCTTTTCCAATGTATTTTCTGTCATTCTTTCTTCCTTAACTGATCTGCCATCTTACACGGCTTCCATTTTCATCTTTGTTTACGATCAGCTGATCTTCTATCTCCTGTTTAAGTTCTGTCACATGGGAAATGATTCCGATCAGTCTTGATCCCTCAGCCATCTCCTGAAGGACTTTTACCGCCTGGTTGCGTGAGTGCTCATCCAGTGAACCAAAGCCTTCATCTATAAACATCATATCCAGATTGACCGCCGCAGAACTTTCCTGGATCTGATCTGCCATTCCAAGTGCAAGTGATAACGCCGCCATAAAAGATTCCCCTCCGGAAAGCGTCCGCACTTCCCGTTCTTTGCCGGTGACTGTAGAATATACCATCAGATCCAGTCCGCGATTTTTACCTTCGCCTGCTTTTTCCAAGTCATACATCCGAAATTCAAACTGCCCTGCAGACATCTCCTGAAAACGTCGGTTCGCCGCATAAAGGATCCTCTCCAGATAATATCTCTGGACATACGTTTCCAGATCCATACGTGCTCCACTTACATTTCCTGATGTCATCCGATACAGAGCATCGATCCGGGCATGTTCCTCCACAACTGCCTTTCGTTCTTCCAGTCTGGATGAAAGAGCAGCCAAAATCTCTCCATCGTCTTTGCTGTCCATACGCAGTTGATTATAAATCTTTTCTGCTTCCAGATATTCTGTCTCGGCCAGATCTCTTTCCTTCTGAATTTCTTCCAGGACTGGCCGTCCGACCTTCCCAACTGCATTCTTTGCAGAATCCTTCCTTGCCTGCTGTGCCGCTTTCTTTTCATAATAAGTATTAACTGTTTTCTGAAATTCTTCTGCCGCCTCACGGCTGTAAGCCTCTGCAAGTTCTTTCCATTCTTTTTCCGTCATCTGCTTCGTGCTCATTATTTCTATATAAGAAGTTTTTCGTTCTTCCACGCACTGTTTCTGTGTCGGAATTTCCTGTTGATAACGGCCGATCAGTGTCTCTGCCTGCTTTTGCGAATTCACAGCTTCTTTTGCTTCTGCCGAAACCTTCTGATATGTTTCCTCCGCACGCTGTTTGCTGCTCACTGCCTGATGCAAAGCTGCCTTTGCCGCTTCTTCTGTCTGAAATTCTGCAGAATCTTTCAGATTTTTCAATGTAGCCTCACTGCCTGCCAGTTTTTCTGCCGCTTCTTTTTCTTCTGTCATACATTGAGTATACGTTTCCCGAAGTTTTCGTCTCTGTTCTTCTATATTCTGAAGTGCCTCACGGAGTTTCGCCAGAAGTTTCGCGTCTTTCTTTAACTTGTTCAGTTCTTCTTCCAGCTGCTGCTTCCAGTTCTCCAGCACATGGTCCATTTCTGTCACACTCGACTGCTCTGTTATAGAAGAAATACTTTTTCCCAGACGTTCCTGAAGTTTTCGTACACTGCCAATGTAGGTCGTTTTTCGTGTCTCATATTCTGCTCTTGCCGCCGCGACATCTCCTGCCGATTTCTCCTGCTTTTTGCGAAGTTTATCCACATTTATCTGCATATTCTGGAGTTTTTCTTCGGAGATATCCACATATTCCACAGCCCTTTTATGTGGATTCGGATGTTCTGTCGAGCCACATACGGGACATGGTTTTCCCGGTTCCAGTTCTTCCGCAAGAAAACCTGCCTGTGCGTTCAAAAAACGCTGTCTCATACTCTCATATTTTGTATTTGCCGCATTATAATCTTCTGTTATTCTGACATAATCTTCTCTTGCTTTGATCGCTTTTTTGCGGCACTGCTCTGCCTGATTTCCAAGTGTTCGAACGTCAGAAATTTCCTGCGAAACAGCATCTGCTTCTTCCTTTTTCCCCTCCGCAACTGCCAGTTTTTTGTCCACTTCTGCCAGCTCTTCACTCTGTATTTTCCACTGTTCAGCTTTCTGCTCCAGAGTTTCCTGCTGCTGCTGTGTTTTCTGCGTTTTTCTGGTCGCTTCGTTGTAACTTTTTCTGTCTGTTTCTGTCTGTATAGAAAGGTTTTTTATCTGCGTCAAAACCTCTAATGACTTCTGTACTTTCTCAGATATTCTGCTGTGATTCTGCAGCTCCTGATCGTATGTCTGCTTCGCCTGTTCTTCAGCACTTTCGGCTGCTTCCCGCGCGTTTTTCAGCATTGGCAGGCGTTTTTCCTGACTCAGCAGTGCTTCTTCCAGATCTCTCAGATGTTTCTGGGCATCACTCAGAAGCATATAGTTTTCCCTGATCTCCCAGGTATCTCTGATACGTCCGAGCAGCCCCTGCATCTCCTTTATTCTGCCTTCATCAGATGCATATTGCTGCAGTTTCTGTTCCGCATCTTCGAGCTGTACAAACCACTTCAGAAGTTCTTCTGCTCTTGTATATGCCTCTCTTTTTTCATCTCTTTTTTTAGCCGCTTCCTGGTATTCTTTTTCCGCCTCGCGGGTATGTTTTCCCAGCCAGTCACATAGTATTTCCAGCTCTTTCAGGAAATCTGTGAGGCGTGTCATCTCACCTTCTTCAAGTTGTTTTTTCAACTGTTTGAGTATCTCTGATCCGTATATTTCAGGTATGCGGATCCTGCTCACTTCGCTCTGACACTGTGTTTTCAAAACAGCGATCTCTTTCTCTTTTGCACGCTTCCGATTACCCAGTTCTGCCACGATCTCCTGGTACATTTCTGTATTAAAAAGCTTCCGGAAAATCACTTTTTTGTCATCGGATCTTGCCCGCAGAAGCTCCATAAATTCACCCTGTGCGATCATCGCAACCTGCATAAACTGCCCCTTCGTAAGTCCTGTGATCTCCTGTAATTTCCGGTCAGTTTCTTTGGACGGATATTCAGTCCCATCCGGCATAATGAGACTTACAGATCCCGTAACTTCTCTCTGTTTTCCCTTCGCCGCACCTCTGGTGATCATCTTGAGATGTCTCGGAACGCGGCGCACGGTATACACTTCCCTGGTCTCGCCCTGTCCCTCTGCAAAGACAAGTTCCACAAACGGTTCCTGCGCAAAATCCACATACTGACTCTGCAGAACAACGCCGTCTTTCTTATTTGTCGAAGAACTTGCCTCCCCATATAAAGCAAATACGATCGCATCAAAAATAGTCGTTTTCCCCGCTCCGGTATCTCCCGTAATAAGAAAAAGATTCTGGTTTACTTTCTCAAAATCGATCACTGTTTCCTTACCATAAGAGCCAAATGCCTGCATTTTTAAGCGTAAAGGTTTCATCTATTTCACCCCCTGAACCGTGTGAAGTACATCCTGCAGGATCGTCTTCTCTTCCTCATCCAGATCTTTTAGAAAAGAGCAGCATAACTCATAAGGGTCAAGCAGTTCTTCCGTCTGTAACGTTCTGGTATAATCAGCTTTTCTCAGATTTTCCCTTCGGATCTCCAGCAGATTCGGAAATGCCAGCCGGATGCGCTCCTGCATATCGATCACGTCAAGATCTGCTTTATCTGTCAAAATGACTGTTACATAATCTGCACAGGATTCTTCCAGAACCTCTTCCAGTGTTCCCTTTACAACCTTCACCTGACGCAGTGGTTCAAGTGATAAGACTGTTGTTTTGACTTCGCCTTTTGCGCCCATTTCTACCATTATGATCCCTTTCTGCTGCTGTGCTTCACTCACAGAGCAGGCGAGAGGTGTTCCGCAATAACGCCAGTTTTCGCTGCCAGCTTTCATTGGTTTGTGGATATGTCCAAGCGCCGCATAATCAAAAATCTCCAACACATCTGCGGAAATTTCATCGATATTTCCTACCGTGCAGATTTCTGATTCCATTCGCTCGATCTCATCTGCTTTCTTGCCGACAGGAAGATAAAACTGGTGGCTGACGAGTACATTTCTGTCATTCTCATCAATTTCCTCACGCCTGATCAGTCTGTGCAGGGTTTCATTATAAGAAAGATTATTTCCATTCTCGTCCACCCCCACGACCTGTTTGACCATAGATGGTTTTACAAACGGAAGCAGATAAAAATTCACATTTCCATATGTATCATGCAGAACGACTTTTTCTATATATTCTGCCTTTGTTCTCGGTGGCTGACCGATCATATATACCTTCTGTCTGGACAAAACATTTCGAAAACAGTTGACCCTCGGCGCACTGTCGTGATTTCCGCTGATCATCATGATCACCGCATTCGGAACAGTCTCCGTCAGTTCTTCGAGAAACCGGTCAAAAACTTCGACTGCTTCGGCAGACGGAACGGCTTTATCATAAATGTCTCCCGCGATCACAACCGCATCCGGCTCTTCCCGACCTGCTGCCTCGACGATCTTACTCAAAATATATTCCTGATCTTCCCGCAGATCACGGTTCATTAATTTCAATCCGATATGTAAATCTGATAAGTGAAAAAATTTCATAGTCACGTTCCTCTCCGGCAGTATTTTCTGCCTGTTACGATTCACCCTATTCATGGCACTCTCTGTCTCCATCATAACATCTTAGCTGTCTGCCTGCATCTTTTTCTTTCGCTATTTCTCAACAAGGAACTTTTTTATGTCGTTTCTTTTGCCTTTTGCACAATTTACTTATTCTAAAACCGATATTTTTCAGCTTTTATTAGTTACTTTTTACAAAGTTTTTTTGTCTTATTGAATTTTTTTGTGTATTATGATACACTTTGTTAAAAGGTATTACCTCATACCAATAATATCAAAAAATAAGAAAAAGGAGCAGCAAAACATGTATAGAGAACATGAATATTACCTCAAACGATGCATTGAAGTTTCCAAAGCATCTAGAGAACACGGCAACACACCATTCGGCGCAATCCTCGTTGATGAGGATGGAAACATCCTGTTAGAACAGGAAAATGTAGAGATTTCCACTCACAAGAGCACCGGACACGCTGAAACACAGCTTGCAGAAAAGGCATCCACCATGTATTCCAAAGATTTTCTCTGGAAATGCACACTGTATACAACCGCAGAGCCATGTGCAATGTGCGCCGGCTGTATTTACTGGTCCAATATCGGCCGCGTCGTTTATGCAATGACAGAAAAGGATCTGCTGTCACTGACCGGATCTGATGAACAGAATCCTACCTTTGATCTTCCATGCAGAGATGTTTTTGCCAGAGGTCAGAAGGATATCCGGGTGATCGGACCATTCCCGGAACTTGCACCGCTTGCAGCTGAAGTTCACAGGGGATTCTGGAACAAATAACTTATGGGATCAGGGATTACAAAAACTATTTTATTTTTTTAGAGGGTATTTACTATGGGAAACACAAACAATACTAACGAACAGGATACAGAGTTCGCACTTTGTACCGTTCCTGAGAATGAGCGAAAAAGCTATTTCAGTCTGACGATCGTCTGGACTGGATTCGTATTTGTTATTACCAGTATGATGGCAGGAGGGGGATTATCTGCCGGGCTGGATTTTAAGGGAATTTTACTTGCTGTTGTACTTGGAAACGTCTTTTTGAGCATAATCGCCGTGGCTGTCAGCTATATTGCCAGCAAAACAGGCCTTACCTTTGCTCTGCTTACCAAATACAGCTTTGGTGAAAAAGGCTCCCGCGTTGCTTCCATGTTTGTACCTGTCGTAAACATCGGCTGGTATACCATTCAGGCAGCAACCTACGGACATTTTATCGCCCAGGCATTTAACTGGAGCGGAACTGCTGAATTATTCTGCATGGCTGTCAGTGCAGTTATCATGGGGATTTTCTCCATGAAAGGCTACAAGGCTATCAGTATTCTTGGATACATTGCAATCCCTGCAATCGTATTCCTGTCACTGGCAACCTCCATCCGTGCAGTAGGCATGGTTGGTGCAGACGGCATCTGGAACCATGTTCCGACCGACAGTATTTCTATCGGAAGCGGAATCACGATTGTAATCGGTACCTGGATTCTTTCCACTGCTACCTGTATCGCAGATATCATGCGCTATGCAAAATCTGCCAAATCTGCAATCGCAGCTACACTTACCGGACTTCTGGGCGGAAATATTTTTATGATTCTCTGCGGTACACTGACTTCCATCGCTGTTGGAGACAGTGATCTGACAAACGTACTGTTATCCATGGGTCTGCTGATTCCATGTCTGATCCTGATGACTACCAATATTTTTACTACCAATGCATCAAACCTGTATTCGACTTCACTGAACCTGTCCAACGCATTCAAGATGGACCGTAAGAAGATTATCATTGTGATCCTGATCATCTCTGCCGGTGCAACGCTCTGCAGACCTTATCAGATCTCATTCCTGTTTACATTCCTGAACCTGCTTGGTACTATCGTACCTCCACTTCCGGGAATTATTCTGGCTGACTATTTCATCATTCATCATGGAAGTTACGCCAGACTTGAAGGTGTGAAATTCCACAACTTCAACATTATCCCGTGGATTGCATGGGTTCTTTCACTGGTTCTGGTATTTACACTTCCATTTGGACTTCCGTCCCTGAATGGACTGATCCTCGGTGCAGTCATCTATACTGTACTTATGAAAATCACCAAAAAACAGGTTATCAAGGAGGATTAACTCATGGAAGAACTGAGAAAATATAAAATCGCAGCACTTATCGGAATCATCGTCATGGGCATCGGTGCTTTTATGGCGTGCCTCTGCACAACTTCATCACTGATCATGACAGGAAATGTTTTATTGATTGCCAGCATCTTTGTTCTGATCTACGCTTTTTCATCCTGGCAGCCGTAACAGAAACAATACTCAGCTTTGATAAATTTTTTCCTACCAAAAAAGAAACAGATCTTCTGTTCCGCACAGAGGATCTGTTTCTTTTTTATTTACTGTTCAAAAAATTCTTTTACGGATCTGGGAATACTTCAGTATAGAAGTATTGATATATTCACGAATATAAACACTCTCCCGGTTCTTCTCATCATAATTTACCGAACTCAGAAAAAGAAATGGTTTTCGCTCCGGAAAACCTTTTACTTTCATTCCTCTCGGCAGTATATCATCGCTCAGGATGGTATCGATCTCCACCTTATCCCAGGCAATCCTTCTTCCGGTTTCCTGATAAAGAAAATAGAAAATACTGTCTTTGTAGTTCTTCAGTTTCTCCAGTGCCTCCTCAGAAAAAATTTCTGTCGACACATAATCGTAGCTGATCACGCAGGGATGTTCATCCGCATAAAATACCTTAAGTGCACTCCAGACCTGTGCTCCCGGTGCCAGTCTCAATGCTTCCGCTACTTCTTTTTCGGCCGGCTCCATCCGAATTTCCAGTATCTCCATCCGTGCTTTATATCCACTGCTCTCGATCAGATCCGGAAAATGGATTGCCTGGTCAAACCGGCATGCAATTTCCCGAAAGTGCGGATTGACAAAAGTACCTCTTCCATGAACCCGGATGATAATTCCCTCTGCTGCCAGATCATCCAGCACGCTTCGAAGCGTCACCCTGCTGATCCCGAGAATACGGCAGAGTTCCTCTTCCCGCGGGAGTTTGTTGGCTACATCCAGATCCAGAGAATGAATATACTCTTCCAGTTCCGCACGAACCTGAGATTTAAGATTAATCTTTTTTATCTGTTTCATTATAATCATCAGTTCTTTCTGGTATATTTTCTTTTCTGTAAATAATAGTACCACAATTTCCTGATATATGAAAAGATTAGATTGATACTTTTATACTACAACAAAATTACTATCCCAATTAACTCCCATATATATTGACGTATTCTCATGTTTTTTTTATAATCAAACTACACCTACATAAGATAAAAAATCAAATATGATTCGACTATAATTTATGTAGGGAGGTTTTCTATTGTTTCAAATTTCATATTCCAAAAAGGCAATCAAATTTTTAAAACGCCAGGATATTCCTTCGCAGAAAAGATTGATAGCAGCCATTTCCAGACTTCCGTTGGAGGGTGATATAAAGAAATTACAGGGTACCGACGGATATCGTCTTCGTGTAGGAAATTTCAGAGTTTTATTTAATGTTAATGGTATCATAATAGATATCATCGATATCGGAAACCGTGGTCAGATTTATAAAGGAGTGTGATACTATGTCCAGTATAAAAGAACGAATTTTCGGAGCTGTTACTGTTATGAGCGAAGAGGATGCGCAAAAAGTCTGGGATCTGATTCTCTCCACTTTTGCTCTTGATAATATCGAACAGGTTGTGCCTGATCCCGACGAACAGGCAATTATGAACGCCTATAAAAATGGCGATCCTGATTATCAGCCATCTGTTTCTCAGGAAGATTTGCTTAAAGAATTGAATTTAAAATAACAAGAAAAAAGTTCCTGACAAAGTGCCGGGAACTTTTTTTCTGTCTTATTTTTTATTTGTGTTTCTTCAAAATCCTTGTCTGCAGCGGAGCCATGACTTCGCTCTCGGTTCCATAGAGCAGTTCATATTCTGCCGGAACAGCAACCGTCTGTGGTTTGCGTGCATAGTTCTGGATGAAGAGGTATTCGGTATCTTCGCTCTCTCTTACTGTTACGGAAACGCCTTCCGGAATGAATTCAACTGGTGATTTCAGGCCGGCTTCTGCTGCTGCTCTGCCGTAGAAGTCCTGATAGAATCCAAGTTCCATATCCGCACATACATAGTATACATGACCTTTACCAAATGCTTTGTGTGTCAGCACCGGATATCCCTGATAGAAGTCCTCGCCGTAGCGCAACAGCACTTCCGCATCGGAAACTTCAACCAGTTCGCAGAGGTTCTTGCAGGAATATACATTGCTGATTCCGAGATGGCTTCCAGCCTGTGGGATCGCATGGTTTTCTTCCCAGTCATAAAGAGCGTCGATCTCTGCACTGCGGATTCCTGTTACGTCCATCAGTCCGTATGGAGTTCCGTCAAGGAAGCATTTGTCTGTACCGTCTACCAGTCCGGACCAGTAGGAAAGTACCAGAGTTCCTCCATTTTCTACATAGGTGCGGAGTTTTTCTTCGTATCCGTCTTTGAACATATATGCCATCGGAGCTGCCAGAACTTTGTAGTCTGCAAGGTCATGTTCCATTGCAATAATGTCGACATTCAGTCCCTGTTCTCTCAGTGCACGGTAGTTCTTCTGCACATTTTCACGATAGTGCATATCTTCGTTTCTCGGTCCCTGTACATCCGCGATCGCCCAGTCGTTTTCACGGTCATAGAGAACAGCTACCTGAGATTTCATGTTGGTTCCAACAGTCTCCTGAATCTGTTCCAGAACCTCTCCAACCTCTGTTACTTCACGGAAAACACGGGTATCTTCTTTGCCGTAATGATCGATCACAGCACCGTGGAATTTCTCGGAAGCGCCCTGACTCTGACGAAGCTGGAAATACAGAACACTGTCAGAACCGTGAGCAACTGCCTGGAGAGAACCTGCCAGAAGCATTCCCGGTTTTTTGAGTTTGTTGATCGGTTTCCAGTTCGTTGCAGACGGGCAGGATTCCATAAGAAGGAACGGCGCTTTCTTGATGCTGCGCATCAGGTCGTGCTGCATTGCCGCGTCAACAGCTGTGACATATTCCTCTTTTTTGTGCCATCCCGGATAGTTGTCCCAGGATACAATATCAAGAACATCTTTGAATTTTTTGTAATCCAGACCGTCAAAATCATACATCAGATTGGCGGTCACAGGCAGTTCAGAACCTCCTTCACGAATCGCATCAACCTCATTTTTGATAAAGTCGATCGTCTGATCTGTGACAAAACGCTTCCAGTCAAGTTTCAGTGCATGAAGTTCATTTTCACCCTTCGTGGATGGGCTTTCGATCTGATCAAAACTGTTGTAAATGTGGCTCCAGAATGTTGTGCACCAGCTCTTGTTGAGGTTTTCGATCGTGCCATATTTTTCTTTCAGCCATTCTCTGAACTTCGCCTGGCACAGCGGGCAATGGCATTCTCCACCGAACTCGTTGGAGATATGCCACAGCATAACTGCCGGATGTTTGCCGAATCTTTCGGCTAATTTCTTATCGATCGCATGGACTTTTTCTCTGTATACCGGAGAGGTAAAACAGTGATTATGTCTGCCTCCGAAGAATCTTCGGGTTCTGTCCGGATCCATACGAAGGACTTCTTCGTATTTGTCTGCCATCCATTTCGGTCTTGCTCCTGACGGAGTTGCAAGAATGGTATGAATCCCCTCTTTATAAAGATTGTTAATGATCTCTTCCAGCCAGTCGAAGTTATATTTTCCTTCTTCCGGTTCAAGAACAGCCCAGGAAAAAATCCCTACCGATACAGTGTTGATATGTGCTTTTTTGAAATATTCGATGTCTTTCTGAAGGATATCCGGGCGGTCAAGCCACTGCTCCGGGTTATAATCTCCACCATGAAGGTAACGTCCGTATTTCATCTGTTTCGCCATGTTGTCTCCTCTTAAAGTCCTTTAAATACAAAGGAAAATTCCATCTTTTTATCGGTTTCCAGTAAATATTCTTCGTGTGTGCGTGCTCCCCAGCTGTCATCTCCACCGATTCCCATCTGGTCTTTTGCAACACGTACAACAGTGTAATGAACCTCCGGAAGTTCGTATGGATGCATTGCATTTTCCATCTCATGAGGAGTGTATGGAAGTGCTGAGAACATCATTGGACCATTGTTCTCATCCATCTCAAAGAGCATTCCTCTTCCCTTGCGGTCAGTTACTTTTGCCCAGCGCACTTCTTCTTTTGCACCACATTCCTGCGGAACCATATATCTTGCAATATTGTCTGCGACTTTGTTTGCATAGATGCCAAGTTTTGCTCCTTTTTTACGGTCAGAATAGGTCTCTGCCTCTCCAAGTCCGTACCATTCCACACGGTCATAATCTGCATTGAATTTGAAGATCACACCAAATTCCGGCATGTCACCAAGTTCTTTGACTGGGTCATAACTGAGGGTTGTCTTTACTCTTCCATCACCGGATACTTCATAGGAAAGTCTGCATTCGCTGAGTGGTGTGGTCGGCATGAGATACGTGTAAGTCACTTTTACAGTCTTCTCATTCACCTCTACTTCCGGCTCATTTCCCGGGCCGTATGGTCCCTGACGGAAGTCTTTGTGGCTTAAGTACATGCTGGCGATCTTCCACTGTCCGTAGCGCATTCCCATAAGATTTCCACAGTCATTATCCGTTGGTGCACGCCAGAAGTTTGGCTTTGGAATTGCCTCGATCATTTCTTTTCCGGCATATTTATAAGATACCAGACCGCCGTTCAATACAGAGAAAAGTACTTCAAAATGCGCCCCTCTGACACCGATATTGTGTGTACTGCGGATCACTTTTACACCTTCCGGGCAGGTCTTTTTCGGTTCTTCAACCTGGTATACATACTGTCCAAAAGCTACCTCATGTCCCGCTTCTGCCCATGCTTTATCTTCTTTCAGATGGAAGGAAACAGTCACTGCATATTCGCCTGGTTTCTCTTCTTTTGCGAGCGGAAGTGCATAGGTTTCTTCGCTTAATGGAGCAACTGCCGTTGCAAGAGAAGCCTTGCGGATCACTTTACCATTCTTTGCAACAGTTACTTTGCAGTCAAAAATATCTGTGTTCACAAACAGGTTCTTGTTGATGACTTTTACGCTGTCTGCACTGACTTCTGCAGTGATGTTCTGGTAGTTGAATTTGACTTCCTGCATCTTCGGAGAAGCATCTCTGTTTCCACCGTATGCGATACCATTTCCACTAAAGTTGTAGTCTGTCGGACGTTCTCCGAAGTCGCCGCCATACGCCTGGAATTCTTTGCCGTAGCGGTCTTTTTTGTAGATAGACTGGTCAATGTAGTCCCAGATAAATCCACCCTGATACTTCGGTTCTGTGTCGGTCAGATCTGTATATTTGTGCATTGCACCGCAGGAATTTCCCATTGCATG
The DNA here is from genome assembly GCF_003481595.1 of Blautia sp. OM07-19. Taxonomy (NCBI): domain Bacteria; kingdom Bacillati; phylum Bacillota; class Clostridia; order Lachnospirales; family Lachnospiraceae; genus Blautia; species Blautia sp. OM07-19. Next base: position 68,911 of record NZ_QULA01000018.1, on the reverse strand, counting down.
AGTATATTCACAGCAGATGAACGGCTTAGAATCATCTTTTGCAAGGAACTCCTTGATTGCCTCTACAGATGGGTACATCTGGCTTTCCATGTCGCTGGTATCGTTATATCTGCGGTCATGGCAAAGACCTTCATAGTGAACCAGACGGGTCGGGTCTGTGTTGCGGAAGAACTGGGACATTTCAAAAATATCCTTGCCTCCGAAGGACTCATTTCCGCAGGACCAGATCAGGATCGCCGTGTGGTTTTTGTCTCTCTGATACATGGAATTTGCACGGTCAAGCATCATATCCAGCCATTCCGGCTTGTCATGCGGCACAACGTAGGTGTAATCCTTTGTAAATTCAGCAACATCCCAGGAACCGTGGGATTCCAGGTTTGTCTCATCGATCATATAGATTCCGTATTCATCGCAGAGCTGATAGATCAGGGATGCATCCGGATAATGGCAGGTACGGATCGCATTGATATTGTTCTGCTTCATGGTCTTAAGGTCTTTGCGGAGTTCTTCTTCGGATACGTGTCTTCCGCTTACAGAACTGAATTCATGACGGTTAACACCCTTGAATACGATACGTTTTCCATTCAGTGTCATAATGCCGTCTTTCATCTCGAAACGACGGAATCCAACTCTCTGTGGGATCACTTCCTGAAGCTCTCCTGCCTCATTATAAACTTCCAGTGTCAGGTCATAAAGCTGTGGTTCTTCTGCGCTCCAGAGTACCGGATCTGCTACTTTCCAGGAATAAATTTCTTCTCCGTCGAGTGCTTTTTTGTCCTCGATCACGGTCTCTCCGTCTTTGGAAAGAGTAATCTTAACTGTGCCTTTGCCCCAGGTATTTGTTCTGATCTCAAGTGCTGCTGCACTTAATGTTTCATCCGGGATCGCACGGATCTGAAGGTCATAAACATGAACTTCCGGTACAGTATAAAGGTAAACATCTCTGTAAATTCCGGAGAAACGGAAGAAGTCCTGGTCCTCGCACCAGCTGCTTGCTGTCCATTTGAATACCTGTGCTGCGAGTTTGTTTTCGCCTTCTTTTACATATTCGGTCAGTTCAAATTCTGACGGTGTAAAAGAGTCTTCACTGTATCCAACAAAGTGTCCGTTGAGCCATAATGCAATGCCGCTCTCTGCTCCCTGGAAGGAGATAAAGAGACGTTTCCCCTGCATTTCTTCCGGCACTTCAAAGTATTTCACGTAGCTTGCAACCGGATTGAAATGCTCCGGAATCTCACCCGGATGGATGTCCTCGTGGCCTTCCCACGGATACTGTACGTTAGCATACTGAGGTGCATCATATCCTTCCATCTGGATATGGGCCGGTACACGGATATCATCCCAGTCTCTGCAGCAATATTCTTCTTTTTCGAATCCCGGAATCGCACTTCCATAGTTACGGGCATAGTGGAATTTCCAGATTCCGTTAAGGTCATAACGGAAGGAAGTTTCTTTTTCCTTCGCTTCCTCTCCATCTCTGTAATATGTGTGGTCAGAATGTGCATCCATTCTTCCATCTTTGAAATACTGTGGATCTTTTACTAAAGAATAATCAAAAGTTTTCATCATTATCCTCCTGCGTTTTATGGATTCATTATAGTATGTATCTTTCTCATGTGGTATAATAAGTCATTCCAAAAAATATAACATTTCGAAACAAGGTAAGCTTATGCCAATTTACTTCCGAAACACTCCCGTAACCATGCCATTCATGTTTGATTCTGTCGGAAACCACTGGTATCAGGAGAGTATGCAGCGTCCGAACGGACATCCACATTATCATTATCTCCAGACGGAGAAGGGACGTGGACGAATTGAGATCCGTGGAAAACATTATATCCTGGAGGAACAGGAAGGAATCCTGATTGCACCGTCTGTCCCTCATTCTTATACGAAAGAATCTGAGGAATGGGATACTGTTTTTGCCACATTTACCGGCACACTCTCTTCCGGGATCTCTTCGATCCTTCAGAATCAGTCGGTTGTTTTTGTCAGTAAGGAGCAGGGATGTCTGATCGAGCACATCATTTCGGACGCCGTTTCTGAATTCCAGAAATCCATTCCTGACATGAAAGTTCTCTCTACGCTCTGCTATGACCTGCTGCTTGCTTTTACTCTGGACACTTCTTCCGGAAATCTGACCGCCGATCCGTTGTATCAGAGATATGTTGCCCCCACTGTACGGGAAATCGAAACCAGATATTCTGAGGAACTGACTGTTCAGGAATTGAGCAGCCAGGTTTTTGTCACTCCTCAGTATCTCTCCCGACTGTTCCGCAAATTCCTGGGTGTTTCGGTCTATGAATATCTGACCGGCTACCGGATCAACAAATCCAAGGAACTGTTGCTGACTCACACGCACATGAAGATCCAGGAGATTTCCCTCGCGTCCGGTTTCACAGACACCAGCCACTTTATTTCGATCTTTCGGAAATACACGGGAACCACTCCACTTGATTTCCGTAAGGTTTACCACATGTAAATACGTTAAAAAGTTACAAAAAAGGATGCCGCATAATCTGTCTGGGACATATTACGCAATATACCCACAGGACCAAGCAGCATCCTTTTATTTAATTCATAATTACTTAACCGCTCCGGTAATACCTTCTGCGAACTGTTTCTGCAGTACGAAGAATACAACCATTGTCGGGATGGAACAGAATAATACGCCACACATCAGCATACCATAGTCTGTTACATAACCTGTGATCAGGTTGGCGATCAACATTGGCATTGTCATCGCCTTGTTATCAGTCATGATTACCTTCGGCCACAGGTAAGAGTTCCATGCATTCATGAAGGTAATAACTGCTGCAGCTGCATATGTAGATTTCATAGTAGGAATGAACATCTGTAAGAAGATTCTTACTTCGCTCAGTCCATCGATACGAGCTGCCTCGATAATATCTATAGGGAAGGATCTTGCGTTCTGACGGAACATCATGATCATAAACGGTGTAGAAATGATCGGAAGGATAAAACCAACTGCTGTATTCAGAAGTCCTGCTTTGGAGAACATCTTGAATAACGGAACCATGGTAGCAACCTGAGGAACCATCATTGCCAGAAGCAGAACGGAGAACAGTCTGTCTTTTGCCTTATCATGATAAACTTCAAAACCATATCCTGCGATAGAGCAGATCAGCAGACAGATCACTGTTGTAAGGATCGCATAGAAGAAAGAGTTTCCAAGTGCTCTCCACAGTGGCTGCTGAGCTGTCAGGTTTTTGAAGTTTTCCATGAAGTAACTTCCCGGAATAATTCGTCCACGAGATACATCTGTTGATGTATTTGTTGCAGCTGAGATCATCCAGTATAACGGAAATACTGAAATAAATGACACGATGATCAGAAAAATATAGGTAGGAATCAATCTTCTCTGAATTGCTGATTTGTTTTTCTTAGTCACGTGTATCACCTACTTTCAAGTTGATAAATGCAAGTACAGCTACCATAATGAATATAAGGAATGACATTGCTGATGCATATCCAAAATTCGGTACGTTGATAAAACATGTATTGTAAACATAATGGGACATTGTGATCGTTGAGTTCGCCGGACCACCTTTTGTCAGGTTGACGGACTCATCGAACAACTGTAATGTACCATTGATTGACATGATAAATGTCATGATAATTGTCGGTTTCAGAAGCGGAACTGTAATCTTCCAGAAAGTCTTCCAACCATTAGCACCATCGATCTTGGCTGCCTCGTATACAGAATATTCGATATTCTGAAGGCCTGCAAGATAGAATACCATGTTGTATCCTGTCCATCTCCAGATCAGCGCGATGATGATAACGATCTTGGCACTGGTGGAGTTTCCAAGGAAGTTGTAGCCGGTAGATAAGATTCCAAGTTTGATCAGGATACTGTTGATCAGACCATCTGTTGCAAACATGGAACGGAAGATCAGGGAATAGGAAACCAGGGATGTTGCACATGGAAGGAATACGCATGTACGGAAAAATCCTCTGAATTTCAGGTCTTTGTTGTTGAGCAGCTGTGCAAGTAAGATTGCGAGTACCAGCATGATCGGTACCTGAATGATCAGATACAGGAACGTATTGACAATTGACTGCTGGAATACCTTATCAGCCATGATACGCTGATAGTTACTGAAAATTGGTTCTGCGAACCGCATGTTTGCTCCGGCACCTGTCTGTAAAGAAATGATAAATGCACGGATCATTGGATAAAAACTCATGATTGCGATCATCAGTGTTGCCGGCAGAAGGAAAATCCATCCGGCAGCTCTCTGTTTCGCGATCAATGACATGCCTTTTTTCTTGGAATTCACAGGAACTCCCCCTTTCAAACCTAACTTTTAACGCACGACAGGGGACTGCAAGCAGTCCCCCGCCTTGATTACTTATAAATGTTCACTTTTCGAGATTCAGATTACTCTGTCATCTTGAATGCAAGTGTATCCTGTGCTTCCTGAAGTGCGTCTTCTACAGATGTACCATTTACGATATTAACAACTGCTGTGTTGACACATTCTCTTGCTTCATAGTGATACGGTGTCTTTGTGAACTCCGGAATATGAGAAGAGTACTCTACAATTGTTGAGAAGATCGGCTGGTCATTGAAGAATTCGTTTGGCTCGTTGTAAACATCAGATTCTCCAGCTGGCAGGTAGCAGGAAATTGCTCCTGTTTCCGGAAGGATTGCATCATAGAAATCTGTGCTGGAACCAAATGTGCTTGCAAGGAAGTCCTCTGCGAGTTCTACATTCTTGCAGTTAGATGTAATGTACCAGGAAGATCCACCGTTGTTAGCGTAGTTTGTTGCACTGTCAACATCGTCAACTTTTGGCATTGTTGTGATCTGCCACAGACCTTTCTGATCCTCTGTCTGCATCAGAGTAGCTGTAATCCAGTTACCATTTACGATACCAGCAGCCTCGCCGCTTGTGATTGTTGCAATGTACTCATCCCAGTTGTTTACGAGTTTAACAACGTCGTTTTTAACAAGGTCTACATAAAGGTTGATGCATTTTTCTGCTGTGTCGTTTCCAACGATATAAGCTTCTCCGTCTTCATTTACGAAGTTAGCTCCGCAGGACTGCATCATCATCATCAGAGTGTCGCCGCCTGTAGCTTCGCTTGTAAGGAGGTATTTACCGGTCTTTTCATGAACGTCTTTACCGATTTCCATGAATTTGGACCATGTGATGTCTGTCAGGTCATCCAGTGTGTATCCAGCTTCGTCAAGGATATCTGTACGATAGCAGGCGATAACAGCACCGTTGTCGAACGGAACACCGTAATGTGTGTCATCTATCATTGAATAGGACTGTTTCAGTTTTCCGAAATCATCCCAGTTGATGTCCATATCTTTGAGATCTGTGAAAGCGTCCGGATAGCTCTTCAGATATTTCTGATAGCTGTTGTCCTGCATCAGAACGATGTCCGGAAGTGTGCTGTAGTCACCAGCGTTAGCTGCTGTTGTCAGTTTGGTCTGGCAGTCATCAGAAGATGTCTCAATAACGTCTACTGCAAATCCATCATGATCTTTTGCATACTGCTCACCAGCCATCTGCATGGATTTGATGTTGAAGTTCTGATCCCATGCCCATACGGTTAAGGTGTTGTCATCGTCTGCTGCATAAACAGTTGTAGCTGCGCCGGCAAAGGATGCTGCCATAATACCTGTCATTAATACTGCAAGTAATTTTTTCTTCATTTAAATGTCCTCCTTTTATTAAGCGTATTCTTTTACCCCGAATTGCTTATGAATCAATTATAGCATCCGATTCAATAGGATAGTTTGCAGAATCATTTACATAATGTGCATTTTCGACCATTTTGTGTATTTCGCACTATTTACATGATTCATTTTTGGGTTTTTTGTTTGTTTTTCGCATTCATGCGTTTTTTGTCGTATCATTTTGATGAAAAAAATCCTCTCTTTTCGACAGAATGCATAGATTCTTTGTTTCCAAGAGAGGTTTTTGTTCTTATTTCATAAATTTTTCATTCATTTTTTGTACATATTTCACATATTTTTTTCACATTTTATGCAAAATAGACTTTTTGAGGATGCAGGGTTTTTATGGTATGCAGCATCTCATCCGTCAGATCAAGAAGAAGTTTTATTTTGTTTCCGTCCTCTTTTACGATCATTGTGTAGTATGGCACATCATCGTCGTAGGATGTGTAATCGTATTTTTTAAGCTTTTCTGTGCCGCCGTTTTTCTTGTATTTTGCAACGCTTTCGTGCCAGTGCGGCGCGGTCACTTCCATGTTTTTGAGTTCCAGGACATGAGCGGTCTTGCGGTATTTCTTGCCATAGATCACATCGATGGTAAGTGTATCGCTCTCAAGTGTGTACTCGTAATCTTTCTGGCTGAAGACATCATACACGAAATAAAGTGCCGCCAGCAAAAATCCTGCAAGCATGAAGGACTGAGAGATCGTGATTCCGAGTATTACAAAGAACACGGCAAAAATGATCATGACTTTTCGCAGGATACCGGACATGCTTTTTTTCTTCCGGGATACCTGCTCTACAATTTTGTAATCGTACATTAAAAAATTCCTTTCTGTCTTTTTCAGACACGTTTCCTTCTGATTTATCATAAACAGATTTCTCTGGTAAGCACTCTACCATCCCTCTTCTGAGTGGATGTCGAATTTCAGGATCTGCTGTTCGTAACTTTCCGGGCGTTTTCGCCATTCGATCGGGGTAACTCCCATAAGCTGCTTAAAGTTCCGGTTAAACGTTGAGTTTGTCGTAAATCCGCACTTGTGGGCAATATCCGCCACCGGCGCATCTGTTTTCTGCAGAAGATCACAGGCAGTCTGGATTCGCACGGTATTGATATATTCCAGCGGGCTTACTTTCATATAAGAGGTAAAAAGCCGTCGAAAATGTGTCTCACTGATGTGGCAGCTTTTTGCGAGATTTTCGATCTTGATATCTTCCATGTAGTGATCGGATATGTAATCGAGAGATCTGGAGATCATGTTCGTGATCTTTCCCTTTTCTTCCGGAACTCTCTCTTCTGCTTCATTTCGATTCATTCTGGCAATTTCCGCCAGAAGTGACGCAAGGATTCCTTTTGCTTCCTCAAGATAAAATTCCTCGCCATTTCGCATAATATCCATGATCTTGAGGATCTTGGATGCTACAGAAGTATTGTCTGCTTCTTTTAGAAACAGTGGTTTGGAATAAATACGCTGGAGCATTTTTTCTGCTTTTACAGGATTGTCCAGAAATTTCCGAAGAAATCCCTCTACATCGATAAACAGATACTCCCACTGGCTAAGATCTCCCGGATCACTGTTCGTAGTATGAGGATAATTCGGTGGAAGGACCGTAAACTCTCTTCCATGAAAACGCACCATATCCTCTCCCAGAATCAGATGCCCCTCTCCCTCATAGCAAAAGCCGATCTCAAGATAATTATGAAAATGAAGATAATCCACACCTTTGCCATAATTCTGCCGCCACTTCTGCCCCAGCAATGCCAGGATCGGGCTCCCCGCCGGCATCTGGTAGTAACGGAACTCCATCTTGGGTTTTTTTCTCTTTTTCGCCATTGTATCCCTCCGTTTCTCAGAGATATTGTATTATTGTACAACAAAAAAAGGGTAAAAAAAAGACCTCTCTGCCATAACTGGCATTGAGATCTTTTTCTTTTCCAGTCTTCTGACCGGTTTATATCGCTCCCAGAATTTCTCTGGCATTGTCGATCCGTTCCTTCGAAGGTGGTCTGACACCTTCCAGCGGATAAGGAATTCCTAGCTGTTCCCACTTAAATACACCAAGTGTATGGTACGGAAGCACTTCGACTCTCTCCACTGTTTTTAAAGTATGGATAAAATCTGCAAGCCTGTGGAGATACTCATCTTTATCGCTGCCTCCCGGAACCAGTACGTGGCGGATCCACATCGGTTTTCCCATATCTGACAATTTCCGTGCCATTGCCAGAATATTTTTGTTGGACTGTCCTGTAAGCTTGATATGTTCTTCTTCGTCAATCTGCTTGATGTCCAGAAGAACAAGATCAGTATACTTCATAAGCTCCAGCCATTTGGAATAAAAAGGTTCCTTTTCTGTGTAAGGATTGGCACTGGTATCAAGAGTCGTATGAACTCCTGCGGCCTTTGCCTGACGGAAAAATTCAATCAGGAAATCAATCTGAAGAAGAGGTTCTCCTCCACTCACAGTGATCCCGCCTTTGTTACCCCAGTAATTCTTATAGCGAAGAGCCTGTTTCAGAAGCTGAGACGGGGTGTACTGCTGCCCCTCTCCCATTTTCCAGGTGTCCGGATTATGGCAGAACTGGCAGCGCATTGCACATCCACTCAGGAATATCACATATCTGACGCCCGGTCCGTCTACTGATCCGAAGCTTTCCAGAGAATGGACATATCCTTTGATTTCTTCACTCATTATTACATTCTGTCGTGGCAGGTTCTGGCAATAACATCCAGCTGCTGCTCTCTTGTAAGGTCGATGAATTTAACGGCATATCCGGATACACGGATTGTGAAGTTTGCATACTCTTCTTTTTCCGGATGTTCCATAGCATCAATCAGTTTTTCTTTACCGAATACGTTAACATTGAGGTGATGAGCACCCTGATCAAAGTATCCGTCAAGCACACGAACAAGGTTCTCTGTACGTTCTTCTTCTGTATATCCCAGAGCATCAGGGTTGATGGTCTGAGTATTGGAGATACCGTCAAGGGCATCTTCATAGTCCAGTTTTGCAACAGAGTTGAGGGATGCAAGAAGTCCGTTCTGCTCTGCTCCATAGGACGGGTTGGCACCAGGTGCCAGCGGTTCGCCTGCTTTTCTTCCATCCGGAAGAGATCCTGTAGCTTTACCATAAACAACGTTGGATGTAATGGTAAGAATGGAAGTAGTAGGTTTGGAATCACGATAGGTATGGATGTGTTTCAGTTTCTCAAGGAATGTAGAAAGCAGTGTTGTTGCGATCTCATCTGCTCTGTCATCATCGTTACCATAACGTGGGAAGTCACCTTCTACGATGAAGTCTGTTGTGATTCCGTCTTCATCACGAACAGCTTTAACTTTTGCATATTTGATAGCGGACAGGGAGTCTACTACGTGAGAGAATCCTGCGATACCAGTTGCGAAAGAACGGTCAACCTTTGTATCGATCAGAGCCATCTCTGCTGCTTCATAGTAGTATTTGTCATGCATGTAGTGGATCATGTTCAGTGTTCCAACATACAGATGAGCCAGCCAGTCCATCATCTTGTCATATTTAGCAACTACTTCGTCATAATCAAGATACTCAGAAGTAATCGGCTGATAGTTCGGTCCTACCTGCTGTTTTGTCTTCTCATCAACACCACCGTTGATAGCGTAAAGAAGGCATTTTGCAAGGTTTGCACGAGCTCCGAAGAACTGCATTTCCTTACCTGTCTCAGTAGCGGATACACAGCAGCAGATGCTGTAGTCATCACCCCATACCGGACGCATAACATCATCGTTCTCATACTGAACAGAACTTGTCAGTACAGAGATGTCAGCTGTATATTTTTTGAAGTTTTCAGGCAGTCTTGAAGAATACAGAACTGTAAGGTTCGGTTCCGGAGCCGGTCCCATGTTTTCCAGTGTATGCAGGAAACGGAAGTCGTTCTTTGTTACCATGGAACGTCCGTCCTGTCCCATACCTGCAACTTCCAGAGTTGCCCATACCGGGTCACCGGAGAACAGCTGGTTGTAAGAAGGAATACGGGCAAATTTAACCATACGGAATTTCATTACCATGTGGTCAACAAGCTCCTGAGCTTCTTTCTCTGTAAGAGTTCCGTTCTCAAGGTCTCTTTCAATATAAACATCAAGGAATGTGGAAATACGTCCAACACTCATTGCAGCACCGTTCTGAGTCTTGATTGCTGCCAGATATCCAAAGTACAGCCACTGGAATGCTTCTCTTGCATTCTTAGCCGGCTCGGAAATATCAAATCCGTATGCTTCAGCCATAACCTTCATGCCTTTGAGAGCACGGATCTGATCAGCGATCTCTTCACGAAGCTGGAAGTCATAACGTCTCATACCCTGACGGTCGCATGCTGCGAAGTCTTTCTGTTTTCCTTCGATCAGAGCATCGATACCATACAGAGCAACTCGTCTGTAGTCACCAACGATACGTCCACGTCCGTAAGTATCCGGAAGACCTGTCAGGATCTTGCTGTGACGGGCTAATTTCATCTCTGGTGTGTAGATATCAAATACACCCTGGTTGTGTGTTTTGAATTCATAGTTGTGGAATACGTCTTTGATCTTGTCGCTTACTTTGTATCCGTAAGTTTCGCATGCCTGCTCTGCCATTTTGATTCCACCGTATGGCATAAATGCACGTTTCAGCGGTTTGTCAGTCTGAAGACCAACAACTGTTTCAAGATCTTTAAGATCTTCGTCGATGTATCCCGGGCCATATGCTGTCAGAGATGTAACAACCTCTGTTTCCATATCCAGAACTCCGCCTTTGGCACGTTCTTCTTTCTGCAGTTCCTGAAGTTTTCCCCACAGTTTGTTTGTTGCTTCTGTTGGTTCTTCCAGGAAGGAAGCATCTCCGTCATATGGTGTGTAGTTCATTGAGATAAAGTTACGAACGTCGATTTTTTCTTTCCAACGGTTTCCTTTGAAACCTTCCCACTGTGAAAAGTTTTTCATTTTGCACCTCTCTAATATATGATTTATTCCGCGTATGTCCCGTCTAACTTTTCTTGCAAAAGAAAAATAAGACCGGAATCTTATTAGTTTCAAGTGAACACTCCCTTGTTCACGCCGCTAGTGTACACTATGGAATACGCCGTTGTCAATCGATTAACGCATGCTTTTAATTTAATACAATTTGTAGCTGTGTCTTGATATTTTTTATCAACATGTTGTGGTTTTGTACTTTTTTACGTCCAAAAAATATACCCGGAAAAGTACAAAAAAGCAGCCTCTCGCTGCTTTTATATTCCCCTGTTCCACACATCAATATGCAGAAGCTGGAACAATAATGCAAATACTGTTTTGTAGATCGTTCGTGCCTTGAGAGCTGTCTTGTCCATATATCCAAGATGCATTTTGACTGCTACAGATACGGTGCTGTCGATGATGTTGGACACGATCACCTCCGGATCCATCAGATCGAACAGATCCTTGTAACACTGATAAATATACGGGTCGGAAAGCCCGCATCCCTTTGATACTTTACGGACGGTAACGCCTTCGATGCCTTCTTCTGCTACTACTTTATATATGGAACGCTGAAGTCTTTCTTTTAATTCTTCTTTTGTGTATTTTCGAGCCATTACACTCTCCTTCTGTATGCCGTTGATTTGGTTAAATTTGACCGAATCCCGACTGCTGACTTCGCTTTTTACATAAAAAAAGCAAGACAGCAGATGGATTCTCTGTTCTTGCAACTGGCTGGCTCGTTCTCGGCCCCTATAGCTTTGCGTCACTGCGTTACCACAGCTTTGCCTTTATGAAGTTAAGTTCATGGTAACGTAAATTCTGCATTTTTTCAAGGGTTTTGATCCAAATAAGTAAAAATTAATGTAAATGTTAAAGTAAATGTTAACCTGATTTATTTTAATTCATGGTGTAACATGGTATGATTAGAACAGTGAACAATGTAGTATCAATAAAATACGGGGAGGTAAACTATGTTTCAAATTCCCACAAAGATCGAACCGGCATATACCGCCGGGAACGTTCTTACACTTAACCAGCGAAAGATCCAGCCTGCTCTGCACAGGGGAAATATTCTTTCTGTAAATTTGAAGAAAACTTCATCTGGCCATGTACAGGAAAATCCCAAAAGAACACAGGCTTATCGACATCCAGAACCAGCACCTGTAACTCCGACAGTATCTTCGGTATCCTCTGCTCCGCAGAAACACGATATCCCGGTTCTTCGTAACGTCATACAGAAGGGCCAGAAAGTCCGTATCGGCACAGTCGGGCAGCTTCCAAAGGTGCGTGTTGCACTTGGCTGGAACGTCTCTAACCCTCAGTGTGATATCGATTTATCCGCTTATCTTCTGGATGCTTCAGGCAAGGTTCCCGGCGATGACTGGTTTGTTTTTTACGGACAGACACTGAGCCCCGACGGAAGTGTTGCCCTGCATGTAAACGGCTCCGGGGCAGACCGTGAATATGCGGATATTGATTTTTTCAAACTGAATACTTCCATACGGAAGATCGTTTTTGTCCTTACGATCAACGAGGCACTGGAGCGGCACCTAAATTTCAGCATGGTCAAAGATGCCTATATCCGGCTTCTCGATCCGGATTCCGGTCAGGAGATCTACAGTTTCATGCTGACCGATTATTATGACAATGTCACATCCATGATGCTCGGAGAGATTTACTTACATAATACAGAATGGAAATTCAACGCCATCGGAAATGGTGTCGCCAGAGATCTGGCGGGGCTCTGCCAGTTATACGGCGTTGAGACAAACTAACGGGAGGATACTCTTATGATCAAATTTGAAACCATAAACGAACTGACACTCAAAGTCACTACTACAGGCAACGACGTTATCTTCACCAAGACCGGTGCTTTTATCGCAGGCGACTGCAGCGGCAACACTAATTACCGCTTCGAAAAAGTCCTTCTCGGACCGCAGAAAAGTCTCGCCCAGGCAGCACTCGGCTCCCTGATGCGCCGCGTCACCGGTGAAAACATTCCTCTTACCAAAGTCACCATGAACGGTCCATCCGAAACCTATTACGCAGAAAGCGCACAGCATGTTCTGGTCTATAAACTGGAACCGGGCGAAACGATCTCTGTCGAATCCGAAAACCTGCTTGCATTTACACAGGACTGCAAATACAGCGTCCGCTTCATCGGTGTCGGCGTTTTGTCCCAGAAAGGTCTTGCTACCACCACACTTACCGGAACTGGAAGCGAAGCTTATGTGGCGGTCATCACTGACGGAAACCCGATCGCACTCAGCAATGTACAGTCCCACAATACGATCTCTGTCGATCCGGATGCTGTGATCTGCTGGATGGGCAATGGCGCCTGCGACCCGCGCATCACAACAGATGTCAACTGGAAAACCTTTATCGGACAGGCTTCTGGCGAATCTTATTCCTTTGAATGGCATGGCGGAATTCCGGTAACTGTTATCATTCAGCCTTCTGAACGCAGCGGCGGTATCCGCGTTGCAATCGATTAAAAAAATATCCCCTGCCACTTTAGCAGGGGATATTTCAAAATCAGCTCTTTTTATTTGTTAGATCTCATGATCGCTTTTCGTACCATATCCACAGGGATGATCAGTACTCCAAGAACCATGGAAACAAGCAGTGCTTTCAGTGTCAGAGGAGTTGTGCTGAAGACTTCTCCACCGATCTGGATCAGGACTGTCTGAAGAACAAAGATCGCACCCATTACAAGGATAAATCTCTTATTTTCTCCAATATGCTCAAACAGGTTAAATCTCTCAGATCTGGTATTCAGACTGTTAAAGATAATCGCATAAATAAAGAATGCAAACATAAAGGTCTTCTCATACAGATCCGGATTTGAACATCCTGCCGGCATAACTGCTGTTGTGATTCCGCCGACATTTTCCAGGATCAGGATAGATCCCAGAGTGATAAATATTGAACTTACACCAATTGCGGACTTGATATATCCTGTCAGGATATTGTCGCTTCTCTTTGCCGGCTGCTCGTTCATGTAACGGTTCAGGATCGGCTCACCGCCGAATGCCATAGCTGCCAGTGTATCCATGATCAGGTTGATCCACAGGATCTGTACGATAGAGAATGGCTCTGTCCAGCCAAGGATCGGTGCCAGAATGTTCATCAACAGGGTACTGATATTTACAGTTAACTGGAAGATCAGGAATTTGCCGACGGATTTTGCCATCGTTCTACTGTTCAGTACACAGTCTTTGATAGAAGTCAAACTGTTATTCAGGATGACAACATCGCCTGCTTCCTGTGCAACTGCGGTTCCATCTCCCATTGCAAATCCGATATCCGCCTGTTTCAGAGCAGGTGCATCATTGACACCGTCTCCGGTCATACCACAGACATCATCAAGCTGCTGTGCAACTGTGACAAGGCGTTTCTTGTCCAGAGGTTTCGCACGGCTGACAACACGAAGATTCGGAAGTTTTTTCTTAAGCTCATCATCAGAAAGCTGTTCCAGTTCATCATGAGTAAGAACAACTTCTGTCTTTTCATCTTTGAGGATTCCGGCTTCTTTTGCGATCGCAACGGCGGTCTCTTCGGCATCACCGGTAACCATGACTACCTGGATTCCGGCACGGTTCAGGACTTCAACTGTTTCGATCGCATCTTTTCTTACGTTATCTCGCAGAGAAAGGACTGCAAGAAGGATCTTCTGGGAACCGATGATCTTCACTACGGAGAGAAGTTTCATAGTTCTCTTCGCCTGTGCGACCATCTGCTCTTCTACTTTGGCTTTCTCTGCAGATGTAAATTCTGCGATGCTGCCATCTTCTGTCATATAATGTGTTACGTCATTGATGATGTTCTCTGTTGCACCTTTCCAGTAAACAGTGCCATCATTCAGTTCTACGGTTGCACATTTCTTCTCGGAATCAAATCCGCTGATCTCTTTTACTTTGGACGCATCAACTTTATCCGGAGCACCCTTCGAAATAGCATAGGTCAGAAGTGCACGGTCCATGTTGTTACTTCCGATCGCTTTACCTTCAGAGATTTTTGCAAGGTTATTCAGAGTGATCGCTTCCAGAAAATCATTATGTGAGACATGGTCAACGATTCTTCCGTCTCCAAGGACAAACTCTACCAGTGAAAGATTTCCCTCGGTAATGGTTCCTGTCTTATCACTGAACAGAAGGTTCATGTAAGCAGAATCAGAAAAAGCTGCCTTATGGCTTACAAGGATGTTTTTCTTATACATAGATTCTGTGTTCATGGACTGAACCAGGCTGTTCATCATCGGAAGACCTTCCGGTACTGCCATGATAACGATGGAGGCCATCAGCATAACAGCCTCTGCGATCAGAAGGATCACAAATACTGGCGTGATTGCTTCATCTGCACGCATGATAGAAAGAACAACCTGCAGGACACCTGCGATCGCTGCTGCGGAAACACCAAGTTTACCGATCCCACCGGCAACAACTTCAAGTTTGAGGCTGGAAGTATCTTTACGCTCTTCTTCCTCGTTTTCATCGGTAAGGGCTTTGTTGATCTTACCAAGTTCGGATGCATCACCGATCACGGTTGCTACCATATATGCCTCGCCGCTGGTAACGACTGATCCCATAAATACTTTATGTGCAGAAGAATAATCTGTAGATTCTGCTTCTTCCATAGTATCTGCTGCGGACTTGGACTCATCACGGGATTCTCCGTTCAGAGCTGCCTGAGATACTTTCACATTGCCTTTGAAAACAAGTCCGTCAACCGGGACTTTATCACCTGCCTGGATCAGAATCGTATCACCTTTGACGATGTCACTTGTCAGCACTTTGACAAGTTTGCCGTTTCTGAATACTTTTGCATAGGTTTTGTTGTATTCTTCCTGCAAAGCCTCACTTCTTGATGTATTTCTGTATTCAGATAAGGTACTGAATCCTGTTGCAAGTGCAATTGCAAGTATGATACTGATGATCTCAATAACGTCATTGTCGCCGCCCAGTGCCGGAACGATCACGCCAAGGATCGCAAGCACAACCTTAAGCGCCAGTGCAAGACAGAGAACCTTGATCCAGATATCGTCAAAAGCACCGATGAACATAGACCAGAGTGACTCTGTTTCTTTCTTGGCAAGTGCGTTGGTTCCATACTGCTGTTTGCTCTGCGCCGCCTGCTCCTCCGTCAAGCCCTGTTCAAGAGCTTTCCTGTTTAGTTTTTCACTCATTTTGGTGAATTCCTCTCTTAAAATAAATTTATATATATTCTGATAATGAAGCAGGAAGAGAAACTGCAAAAGTTTCTCTTCCCAAACTCTTCACATCATCATACATACCGTCTGCAAAGATCGCCGATCGATGTGTCCTTTGTACCCTGACCGATAGCTCCGAATTTCCATTCGCCATTATGTCTGTAGATCTCTCCAAAAATCATTGCGGTCATACCGGAATAGCTCTCGGTAAGGTCATATTTACACATCTCGCGATTGGTACTTCCATCTACAATTCTGATAAATGCATTTTTGATCATTCCAAAATGCTGTTTTCTCTGGACTGCTGAATAGATATTTACAACGATCACAATCTTGTCATATTCCTGCGGCACCCTGGAAAGTTCAATGAGGATCTGCTCATCATCGCCTTCTCCCTCGCCAGTCAGGTTATCTCCCATATGACGGACAGTGCCTGATTTGTGCACAAGATTTCCGAAATAAACAACATCTGTCTTATCCACAAATTTACCATTTTTCAGCAGGATAGCAGTCGCATCACAGTCAATATCTGCCGCCTTAAAAAGTCCGAACAGCCCTGATCTCTGCTCCACTGCATCCCATCCAAGTCCTACGAGTACGTTTGAAAGTCCCTTGCTCTCTTTGCTGAGACTGACTTTCTGTCCTTTTTGCAAACTAATCGACATATTCTATCTCCTCCCGGCATTCGCCAGTCAGTTAATGTGTAACGTTGTTTTTGATGCAAAAAAATTATGCAACTTCGATTCCGTAATGTCCGCAGAGTGCTGCCAGACCGCCCTGGAATCCACTGCCGATCGCATTGAATTTCCATTCGCCGTTGTGTTTGTAAAGTTCTCCAACAACAATAGCTGTTTCGATGGAGAAGTCCTCTCCCAGATCATAACGGATCAGTTCCTGGTTTGTATCTTTGTCCACGATTCTGATATATGCATTGGAAACCTGGCCGAAGTTCTGTCTTCTTGCCTCTGCCTCATAGATCGTTACTGTAAAAGCAATTCTCTCAACATTTGACGGAACATCGGCAAGAACAACTTCCAGTTCTTCATCATCACCTTCGCCCTCGCCAGTACGGTTATCTCCCATATGCTTTACGGAAGCTGACGGATGTTCAAGATTTCCATAGAAGATGAATTCTTTGTCCGTCGGGCATTTACCATTGGAACCAAGCATAAATGCTGCTGCATCAAGGTCAAAATCTGCACCTGTGTCAAAAGCATTTACATCCCAGCCAAGTCCTACCATGATGTTCTTTAAGCCCGGATTTCCCTTTGTAAGATCTACTTTCTGTCCTTTTGATAAATTGATTGGCATAGCTGTTTCCTCCTTTATGATTTCCTCTTTTGAGAAATTTTAACATGTTTTATTTGCCTGCACCACCATAAGTTTTGAGAAATTCCTGTTTGATATTCTCAAGGCGGGCCGCATCGTCGATACGCTGTTTTCTTGCTTCCTTCTGAATGTTCTGCGTTTCCTCGATACCATTGACGATCGTTCTCCACGTTGTTTCCAGCGTTTCGATCTTGACGGAACTTCCACTTGCAAGTCTCGCTGTCATCTTGGACTGCTCAACTGTATTCCTGGCATTTTTGATCAACATTTCATTTGTCTTCTTGTCAAGTTCTGACAGTGCCTCTGCCTGGATCTTCTGGCGTTTGAGCATGACTGCCTGGGCAAGCCCCTGCTTAAAGACTGGAAGCGTAACGATAAACGCTGAATTGATCTTTCTGACAAGGTTCATATTGCTGTATGCCATTGTCTTGATCATCGGAATGGACTGGATCGCAATATTCTCAGCAACGCGAAGATCCTGTGTACGCTGTTCCAGCATCATAAGTGCATTGTTCAGTCCTGCCAGTTCAAGCTGAATGGAGTTATCTCCTGTCGCCTCAAAATCTGCCTGGCGCTGTGCAATGTAAGCTTCCAGTTCACGGCAGCCCTGCTCACCGGCAAGAATGTATTTGACAAGCTGATGGTAATAATCGACATTTGCATCAAACATCTGCTCCAGCTTACGGTTGGACTGCTTGATCTCGCCCTCATACTCACGGAGCTGCACATAGATCTTGTCTACTTCCTCTCCCATTGTATGATATTTGTCGAGGATCTTTTCGAGCTGTTTCTTCATATTTCCAAACAGCTTGTTAAACAGGCCTTTGTTTTCCTGAAGTTCACTCGGATCAAACTTTGACATGATCTTGGACAGCGATTCAAGCATCTCACTGGACTCATCCAGCTGGCTCATACTCATGCTGTTCAGAACAACATCCGATGCTTTTGCAATCTCCTCTGCCGCCTCTGCACCGAAAGAAACGATCGTTTCGAGATTATTGACCTCGATCGTGCTTACAAGTGCGTCGACCTCCTCGGAATTCGTCAGTGTTTCATTCATTTGCTGACGGTCTGCCATGATATCATATGGCTGCACTGTCTCAATCTCAGTGCTGGCTGCCGGTGCAGATTCCACGGGTGATGCCGGTGGCGTTACCTTGCTGAAATCAATTCCCATAACACTTTATCCTTTCCTGAATAGTCTGTCACGCCATGACGTGTGTGCTGTTAATGGAATCGTATTCCAGTCAGGAACCTGCAGATCATACATAAAATCTCCTGTCTGATGTTCTTCCATTAATCTCTGGTTAAAATGGTTATCCATATTGTAGCCTGTCGGAACAAAGAAAAGCACATCAAATCCCAGCAGGTTCAAAAATGCTGCATAGACAGAATCCTCCAAAGTGATCAGTACTTCTGAAGCATTGATGTAGATCAGTTTCGGATTCTTCTTCGTAAAATCAAAATTCTGTATCAGCCGCGTGACCTGTTTCGGCAGGTTCAGTGCGACAGATATGATCGTATATTCTGTTCCATTCTCAAATGTTCCCCGGATCAGCCGCTGCTCGATCAACGCCTCCAGCTTGTCCAGGATGTACTCCTGCATCTCTTCCCGGAGAAATCCATACGGATATGCCGGATGATTCCGGATCTTCCTGCGCTGCAGTTTCCCGTTTCGGAAAAATTCCGCCGCGTACATTTTAATCGGATTCGGTGATGTGGAAGTCAGAAACGGAGGATGATCGATCACCACCGTTTCCGGTGTCATCAACTGTTTGATCGAGATCCAGTAACCCTCTGTTTTCCTGTCCTTCACGCCGGATATTTTTGAAAAAATCACCGGCATGTTCACGGTTCCGTCAGACGTACTGAAATTTGGTCTGTATTTCATCTCCGTATTCCAGAGAAGCTTGATCTCCCTGTCCATAGTCTGCAGCGAGATCGTATTGGCTTTCGTAAACTGCTGATCCCGGAATATCACAGAGTCATTGTACATCAGTGTATCCAGTTCCCGTTCTGCATGATACGCGGCAGTTCCTATATGAAGCTGTGCGTTTTGCTCCGGAAACTGATCCAATTTCATTGAAGTCTCATAATTTATCTCATATAAAAGAGTATCTTCAAGCATGCAGTGTTCATTCCGGTCCGGACACAGAATCAGGACATCCACCGGCACTCTCGCCAGAAATTTCATAAAAAGAACTTCATTTACATTCTGACATGCGCCCAGATGGATAAAACAACCTGTGTCGTTTTTCTTCCAGTTCTTAAAAATCTGGTTCTGATATCTCCGGATCCAACACAAAAGATACACACCCTTATTCATCAGTCTGTTAAGATTGATCTCCAGCTCTCCTGCTTCCAGCTTCATCACTTCTGCAAAAGCCCTGCAGAGTACTGCCTGCAGAACCGGGCTCACCGGATATTGTATATTCATCTGCAGATCCGCGATCATCTGCTCCACTCCTGTATAGTGGTTTCTGCGGATCTTCATGATCTCATCTGTTGTCGGGTTTGGAATGCTGCCATTCACGATCACTGTCTGCCGCTTCTGATTCTTCAGTTCCAGATAAAACTGGTACAGATCATTTGCATAAGTAAGTTTATCCTCCACACCACCTATCCGCAGATAACAATTATAAAAAAGATCCTCCCTGTCGCCGCGCTGCTCCGGTGCTTTGAGGATATCTGCCAGTCCACTTCCTTCGATCCAGGCATTTGTGCAGTTGATAAGCCCATCCTTTGAACCAAACAACTTCTGATTCTCCTCTGCCTTCTCAACCTCTGCTCTCAGTTTCTTAAGTGAAAAATCCGCCGGGAATCCTCCGACGTTTTCTCCTGTATATAAAGTAGATTTCTGAGACTGCGGATCAAGTTTCAGATACGCTTCATCTCCCATCGGTTCTGCAAGGACCACATCACATCCTGCATTTGAAAGAACAGAAATCAGCAGAAGTTCATAATTACTGATCGAACCAACATAGAGGATCTTGGGAACATTTTGCTGTCCGAGCTGATTCACGATCCGCTCAAATTTGTAATAAAGCCAGCACATAAACTTGATATATGCATTCTTGAGCATATTTTCAGTTTTTCCCGCTCTTCTCAGTTCCTCCAGTGAATCATAGATGGAAGCGGCTACATTCTCGTTCTGTGAACGATTCATCCTGGGGAGCCATTTCTGAAGCCCTGACATGATAAAGCCCATGCTGAGCTGAAAATCATTCCCCATCATTTCATAGTAATAAGACAGATTCCCCTCCGTGGGATTCGGTATCTTACCCTCAACGATCACTCCGCATTTCCCCGCGGCATCATAATAATCGTACAGAAATCTGCCGATTTCTTCCGAGTAACCATTGATACGGTAAAAATAAACACCCTTTTCCCTACGCTTCCCCAACTCTGTAAAAAAGTCACTGAGGCTTTGAATTTCCTTATGTTCTAAAACCAACGATTCTCACCTCAATATTTATTATAAATCATATTGTGACTCTCTTTTTTCAGAATAGTCACTGTAAATCATTTTATCATAGTCGACTGTTAATTACTACAGGTCTGGATTATTTTAAGATAATTTTTAGAAAATAGTTACATTTGTCATATAGTGTAAAGTTATGTCCTATTTTACAGGTAATAGCAGTTTCCACTGCATCCGTATGGAAAAATCTGCTTCTTCATTTCTGTCCGGAAAGCAGCTTCTGTGTCTGTATTTTCCAGAATCTCAAGAGCAGTTTTGAGGTTTCGGATATCTTTCTCCATAAAATCGGTGTAGTTGCCTCTGCCGACCAGTTTCAGGTGTGTAATCCCGGCATCTCTCAGTCTGTAAAGTGCACATAGACCGCAGCCGGTCGCACCGCACAGATAGCCGTTGTCATCGTATTTGGGGGCAGTGGCATCTTCATCCTCAGATTCATCTCGTACCGGTTCCGTCCAATAGGGAACCCTGCACAGATGCCCTAGCTCATCACAGTGAAGCGAATTACAGAACGCTCCCGTAAACTGGCACATCTCATTCAGCACAAAAGCCTCAAACTCTGTCTCCGCCCGTCTCCCACCGGCATTTCTTTCCGAGCAGATCACAGACTGCATATCCTCGAAGCTGTTTTTCCTGTGAAAAATCACCCTCTTCAGATCCAGACGCTGAAAAACTTCCACTGTTCTGCGGTTGATCTCTCCCATCTCACCACTCATATGGATTTCGCACGGGATTCCCTTCTCCCTCAGATAAACGATCAACGCCGGGTCTGCAATAATATAGCTCATAAATCCAAGTTTCATACAGTTCTCTATGATCTCCACGATCTCCGGATACTGCTGTGGAATATAGTACAGGGAATTGAATGTCAGATGTACCGGCTTTTTGTATTTCCGAATCATTTCTGACAAAATTTCCAGTTCACTGAACGCCCCAAGCTGCACATGATAACACAATACCTCACGACGGTTGAGCGGCATGACAGTTCCGTACTTTTCCGTCCACGAATACGGTACAAATCCGCTGAAAAACTCATCTGCGCCTGCTTCCACGAAACGGATATATTCATCTGCTGATCCCAGTCCTGCTGTAATCTTCATCATCTTTTTACCTCATAACAGATTCAGGACAAGTCTGTCTATATTTGAATCTGTATACCTTTTTAATTGTTCTGAATCTTCCAGGAAGTCCCGGTCCAGCGCAAACAGCGAATTATATCTCCCTATCATATTCAAATGTTTCGGATACAAAAACGCCGCATTTTTACAATACTGCGGACATTTGTATACCAATCTCTGTCTGCCTCTGTCTCCTTCTTTCTGCACTGCATACAACGGACAATACTGCGACGTATTCGTCTGGTAAAATGGAAAATGCAGGCTGTTTTTTCCTGCCGGGATATCCTGCATATAACCACAGGACTCCCACTCCGCCCGCTCAATTCCTAAACTTTCTCTCAGAAATTCCTGGTAAAAATCTGCATTGAAACTGTTCTGGCTGTACAGGTCTCGCTCGCCTTTTTTGTAATTGATACGGGGATCTTTTTTTCTTTTGTTAAGAAGCGTTCCGAGGCAGGGGAGCAGATGTTTCGTTTCTTTTCTGATAAAATCTGCCATTCCCCAGTCGTTGACTACACACTCCATTTCAAGTTCATTTTTGCTACACCAGTGATCGATTTTTCTTAACAATGCAAAGGTGTCTTCAAGCAAAATTTCTCTGACATAAGTAAAAGAAAGCGTAACTGCCGTAAACTCTTTTTTTGCCTTTTCCAGCATAGCAAAAAGAAGTTCTTCCTCTGGAAAAAGGAGATGACAGAACTGGTTTCCAATATAAATCCGATCCGGGATACGCGCTTCCAGACCGCTTCCCTGGAGATGATTTTTTCTCAGATAATCAT
Organism: Blautia sp. OM07-19; assembly: GCF_003481595.1. Taxonomy (NCBI): domain Bacteria; kingdom Bacillati; phylum Bacillota; class Clostridia; order Lachnospirales; family Lachnospiraceae; genus Blautia; species Blautia sp. OM07-19. Next base: position 46,318 of record NZ_QULA01000018.1, on the reverse strand, counting down.
GGTAAAATTCCGGAAGAGATTTTTGCAGGTATGCCGTATAGCGTTCCGGGCAGTCAAGTTCTATGGCAAATTCTGTGTGCTCCGGGATTTCCATATTGATCTCAGTACGACCTGCTTTTTCTGCAAACCAATACTGTCTCTGTTCCTCCAGACTGCTGCAATGCTCACCGTCAAATTCTGAGGGATATCCTGTCAGTTCGCTTTCAAGTTCTCCGTCATCTTCCAGTTTCAGCCGGATATATTTGCTGTACTGCCGCACAAGTTTCTGCACCTGCCGCCGATACTCTTCCTGCTCCGTCCATACAAGAAACTGCGTAAAAAAATCCTCTTCTTTCTCTCTGCAGATTTCAAATTCTGTAATGACTACAGTCCCGTATTCTGCCCTCTCCATATCATAAAAACAAACTTCCAGTTTCTGTGGACTGCAGATAGCACTCGCGGTTCGAAAGCAGAATCCTTCCTCTGCCATTTCTGTAATCTGAATTTCTTTTCTGTTTCCCGGACTCTCCTGCATTACAGCACTCAGAAGTCCATACGGCAGCATGGGGATTCCATGAAAGCGTTCCTTCTTTTCCTGCATCCTGTACATCTCCTCATTTTTCTCGTCTCAGTATAACATTTTTTCTTTATAATACACAGAGGGTGTTATACTTTCCTTTCGTATAACACCCTCTGCATTTCCATTCGTGCGGCTTCTGTATGATTCTGTTATTTTATCCCGGTCATCTCTTTTAATTCATAAATATGTCCCTGGATCTTGTCTGCTTCCAGTTTCACAACTTGTGTCGTTTTTTCCGGATAGTATCTTGTTGAGGAAACAACTTCCCCGTGATTCAGATAAATTTCCACAGCTGTTGTGTCCACAAGCATCCGGAACTCTTTTAATCTGCCTGACGGAATGACTGCCTTTCTCTGTTTCCGTCCTGCACCGGCTTTCTCAGATAATCGCAGGCAAGCTTCTCTGCCATCTGCCTCAAACATAAGATCATCTCCGACAGATATTCTGCATTTGCGTGAATCCAGTTTCAGGTCCAGCTCAAACGGTTTCCAGACTTCAATATTTTTCTGCGTCTCATCTATTTCACAACATCTTCCCCGAAGGGCTTCCATTTCTTCGACAGGATACTGGTACAATCTTCCATCATGTAAAGTGATCTCGCGCGGAATCGTCAGGCAGTGCTGCCAGCCCTCGTCTTTTGCTGTAGGATTCGTGTATTCCTCTTCGACATCCGGCAGACCCATCCAGCCGATCAGGATCCGTCTTCCTTTCGCATCCTCAAACGTCTGCGGCGCATAGAAGTCAAATCCCATATCCCATTCCTGAAATTCTTTCACATTGATCTTATCCTCTTTCAGAAGGAAATAGCCTGACTGGTAGATATTCTGAAAACGATATTCTTCTCGTTCAAGTCCCTGTGGAGAGATGGACAGTGCCTGCTCTCCGTCGATTTCAAACAGATCCGGACATTCCCACATGTATCCGAACGGCTCTTCTGTCGTAATTTCTTTATCATAATCCCAGTTTTTGAGATCCTCAGACTTGTAGATCAGCACAGCTCCCTGGTCATTTTTCTTTCGACCGCCCAGTGCCATGAAATAGTCAGCGCTATCTTTCCACACTTTTGGATCACGCACATGCTGCGTATAATCTTCCGGATAATTGCGGTAATCGACTGCAACTTCCTTCGCACTGAAATGAACTCCGTCCTCGCTCTCTACGTGAAGAGTACTGGCCTGCCTCCCGTTATTGATGTAATCGTAATCTCCGTCCATTTTGATATTTCCGGTAAAAAAAAGATGCAGCTTTTCATCCTCAACGATCGCAGAGCCGGAATATACACCATGGCAGTCATAGTTGCTGTCCGGGTACAGCGGCACGCCCTCGTATCTCCAGGAAACCAGATCCTCGCTGGAATAATGTCCCCAGAATTTCAATCCGCCCTCTGCATCAAACGGAGCATACTGAAAAAACACATGATATCTTCCCTTGAAATAGCACAGTCCATTCGGATCATTCAGCCAGCCCGTCGGAGGCATCAGATGATGGGTAAGACGCTGTTTCTGAATTTCTCTGCTCATTGCTGCGGTTTCTTCGATCTTTCTTACTTCTGTGTCAAGGATTCCTGTTAATGCACTCATTTTTCTGACCTCCTGTTATTTTTCGGCTATATATTTATGGTATCATTATCATTTAATTTTTACATGTATTTCATATACTATACATGTAATATTTTTATTTTATATGTAATCGTTTTCATATTTTTACGATATTATACACCATGCCATCCACAATTGTAAATACGCATGATGTCACAAAAAGCCTGTCGAAATTTGTACATTTTATATAATATAGCAGAAAAGCCGGCGGATACCCGGGGATCTGCAAAGAAAAAGGACTTCCCCACGGTACAGATTTAACTGTACGGCAGAGAAGTCCTCATTATTTAATATTAATTTTCAGCTCAAGATCAGATGTTCAGAAGGTCGCTGAATACCTTAAGTGCTCCGTCTGTCTCGTGAGCAAGTACACGTTTTGCAAGGACCTTACCAAGCTGTACGCCTTCCTGGTCAAAGCTGTTTACGTTCCACAGGAATCCCTGGAACATAACTTTGTTCTCGAAATGAGCAAGAAGTGCACCAAGAGATTCAGGTGTTACCTGATCACCAATGATGATGCTTGACGGACGTCCACCCTCGAAGTTCTTGTTTCGGTTCTCATCTGCTTTACCGCAGGCAAATGCTACGATCTGAGCAGCAACGTTTGCACAGAGTTTCTGCTGGCTTGTGCTGTCCTGGATCACTACATCTGTTCCGATCTGGCTGTTCTTGAAGCCGATGAACTGAAGCGGTACAATGTCAGTTCCCTGATGCAGAAGCTGATAGAAGGAATGCTGTCCGTTGGTTCCTGGCTCACCGAAGATAACCGGTCCTGTCACATAGTCTACAGGCTCACCGAAACGGTTTACAGATTTACCATTGGATTCCATGTCAAGCTGCTGAAGGTGTGCCGGGAAACGGCTCAGTGCCTGAGAGTATGGAAGAACTGCTGTGCTCGGATATCCCAGTACGTTGCGCTCGTAAACACCGATCAGGGCATCCAGCATAGCCGGGTTCTGCATTACGTCTTTGTTTGTTGCAAGCTTGTCCTCTGCTGCTGCTCCATCGAGGAACTGTGCGAATACTTCCGGTCCGAATGCCAGAGATAATACAGCACCGCCAACAGCAGATGTGGAAGAATAACGTCCACCGATATAGTCATCCATGAAGAATGCTGCAAGGTAGTCATCGCTCTTTGCAAGAGGTGATGTCTCACTTGTAACTGCGATCATGTGTTTAGATGCATCCAGTCCTGCATTCTTGAGGGCATCTTTTACAAAAGATTCATTTGTCAGAGTTTCAAGAGTTGTTCCTGATTTGGAAACCAGTACAAAAATGGAATGTGCAACATCAATAGAATTCAGAACTGCAGCTGCATCATCAGGGTCTACGTTGCTGATGAATTTTGCTTCCATTTTGAATTTACCGTTTTTCTTAGCCCAGTTTTCAAGTGCAAGATACATTGCACGAGGACCAAGGTCACTTCCGCCGATACCGATCTGGACAACAGTTGTGAATTTCTCGCCTGCTCCGTTTGTGATCTCACCAGCATGTACTTTGTTCGCAAATTCTGCGATCTTTTTCTGCTGTTCTGTATAGAAAGTTCTCTTGTCAACGCCGTCAGCTTCTACTGCGTTTCCAAGCTGTCCACGTGTCATATGATGAAGAACAAGACGTTTCTCTCCTGTGTTGATCACTTCTCCATTGTAAAGAGCTTCGAATTTCTCTGTAAGCTGTGCTTCCTCAGCCAGTTTCTTAAGTCCTTCCAGTACTTCGTCGTCTACCTGTTTTGCTGCAAAGTTATAAGCAAATCCCTCTGCCATCGGAACGCTGTAATTCTTTACACGCTCTGCACCGTTTTCTCCTGCCATAACTTCTGCAAGGTTTACTTTTTTTACTCTTTCGAGTTCCTTAAAAGAAGCAAGTGTATCCAGATTGTTCCAGGTAATCATATTTGATTCCTCCTTAAATATTATCGGTTTTTCGTTTCCGAACTTTTTCAATCATTTTAATTATAATATTAAATATGGGGAAATTCAAGGTAATTGTTCACAACTGGTCATGCCAGATCAATTTCCCATATCAGTCGCAGATAAGTGTCTGTCTGGAATCTGCGCCATCTTTCTTGAAGTCGGAATTTACAAATTCGATCTTCTTTGGTTTTATTTTGATGAGATTCATCGGATGCAGCATTTTTTCCAGAGCCTTCAGTGGAATCTTTCGGAAATCTGCCGCCTGCACATATTCCTGTGAAAATGGCTCTACAATAGATGCCAGGCCTGTGACCTGCATTCCTTTGAGCTTGCCAAATCCTTCATATTTATCAAAGATGACCAGGCATACATTTTTGTTCTTTTCCAGCGCATAAAACTTCTCGCCACCTTCAGAAAAAATCCAGAAGCAGTCGTCATGATACGTATACTCCAGCGGCGTACAGCGCACAAAATCTCCTGCCGCGGTTGCCAGTGCGCAGGTGTTGTTTGCCTGAATATACTCCTCCACGGCCTTTTTTAGAGCATCCTGGTCCAGCTTTTTTGACTGTGCATCTTTTTCTTTCCAGTAGTTTGCAGCTCTTTCGTATTCCTCGTGAGAAAGATCTGTATTCTCAGGGATTTCCTCATATTCATCTTTGTCCAGACAGAGTGGGATTCCTGTCTTGCTGTTTACATTGATCCCGCCATACCAGGTTCCTGTCACTTCCAGGATATCGCCAACCTGATAATCCATGGAATAGTCGTCATTTTTCTTGATTACTCTGACCTTTGCCATTTTTGTGCCTCACTTTTTGTTATAGTCGGATTACTTTTTGTCCAGGGTAAACTGTAACTTTTCATCGTCCCAGTATTTTACATTCAGTCCTTTATCCAGGAAATACTGTTCGATCACCTGATGCATCTCATCATAATGTCCCTCGCAGGCACAGTTTCCCAGTGGTTCGATCCACAAAGCCTGTGCTCCGCAGGCGTCGCGAAGGTGGAGTTTGAAATTCAGATGTTTTTGTTCCAGTATTCCGTTTACTTCTATGATTTCGTTGAAAGTGATAATTGCCATCGTTGTTCCTCCTGATGTTAAATTTTTCTGAATGGGATCTCCTTTCCATCATGTGATAAAACAATTTTATTTTGCTTTAATTCATATTCGAATTTATATATTGGTATTATTGAATTACCAGTAAAAGGAGCAAATCCAAAATCTGTCTCGAGTGGATTCAGCCACAATGTTACTGTATCATCATCCACTCCAATAATCCAGCCTCCGATTCCCGGATTTCCAGCCTCCGAATCATAAACGTCCAGATAAGGAATCTTTGCTGAATTAATTATAAGATCATAACAACTGTTATAGAAAAAAATGTCACTGTCATCGTCATCATCACTGGTCTCTGTCCCGTCTTTTTTCAGGTCTACTCCTGTATAATAGCCTGATATCTCCCCTAACCTTTTCGCATCTACGCTAAAATAAATCATCGAAAAAATGATCAGCACGATTACTGCCACTGTAATAACTATTTTCTTTTTCTTTGTATACACTGATATCCCCCTTCTGATAATTATAAATTCTGGTTTTATTATAATCTCTCTTTTTGTGGATGTACAACCAAATTTTCCGGCAAAGTTCGACCTTGCCTGCATGCAAAAAAATCCCGGTCTGCTCTGGATACTGGCAGTCCGGGATTTCATACTATATTAGATTATTTTACTTCTACAAGTTCAATCTTGAAGTTCAGTTCTTTGCCTGCCATCTCGTGGTTTGCATCGAAAGTGATAGTGGTTTCTTCCTTTGCTGTTACTTTAACCGGGAATGGCTGTCCGTACTGGTTGGACAGATATACCTGCTGTCCTACGGTAAGATCCTCAGAACCCGGAAGCTGTGCGATCTCAAGTGTAAAGATTGCATTCGGGTCCGGCATGCCGTATGCTTCTTCCGGCATCAGATGAATTTCTTTGATCTCTCCGACTTCCATACCAGCTACTGCTGCATCGAAGCCTTTGATCATCTGCCCTGCTCCACAGATAAATTCAAGCGGTTCTCCACGATCATAAGAAGAATCAAACTGTGTTCCGTCGTTAAAAGTTCCCCTATAATGGGTACGGCAGGTTTTGCCTACGTTCGGGCCTGTAAATGCCGGCTTGTGTGAACCACATCCACCACCGCAGGTTCCTCCGCAGGAATGTCCCTCTTCGTGATCGCCACAGGAATGACCTTCCTCATGGTGATGATGGTCACAGGTTGTTCCTGCTGAAACCAGTTCACCCTTAAGGTAAGCCTCTACCACCTCATCTGTGTTTCCCTGAGCACCTGAGCATAACTGAACCCCGGCCTCTGCAAGTGCATTCTGTGCACCGCCGCCGATTCCGCCACAGATCAGGACATCAATTCCCTGCTCTGCAAGAAGTCCTGCAAGTGCACCGTGTCCTGTTCCATTAGAACCGATCACTTCGCTGGAAACAACCTTATTATCCTCCACCTCATAAACCTTGAAATTCTCTGTTTTTCCAAAGTGCTGGAAAACATTTCCATTATCATAAGTTACTGCAATTTTCATGTAAAAATCCTCCAATTCATACTATGTCTGTCTGATTAGTATAGCTTGTTGGAGAGATAAAAGCAAGGGAAGACTTTTTTATAGTTTTTTCTAAACCACAGGTTCATTGTTTTGCCCCGGAAGCTGTGCTAATCTTAATGCATCGAAGGAACACGAGTCCTTCAAAAGAAGTCTTGCAGAAGGCAGACTTCACAGATATTTTTATCATAATCTTATATTAATCAGGCGCGTACAGCAGCGAAATAAATTAGCCTTATGAGTTTTCTATTGTTGCTCAGGTGATCTTTTTTAACCATAACACAGATAACTTCTGATCGGAGGTGCTCCACGTTGAAGTGGTATAAAGAGAGGTATTTACGCTAAAAAACAATACACATATCAGATGAGATCTTACATCGCGTCTCGCTCATAATGATATAAGGTATAAAGAAGTCTAAAACCTTCTGCAAGTTGTAACCAGACTAATTCACAGAAAGGAGCAGCCAATGTCATTTCTTGATAATCTTAAAGAAGAAGCAAGCTTCACAGAGACATTGAACGGAGCAAAGACTCACTCTACCTCCGGCGATGCCTGTCTGGATCTGTTTGCTGTGACCGGCGGCATGCGTCATCGTTCATACCGTGACCAGATCCATCTCTTTGATCGCGCTTATATCGAAAATCCAGAGCTGGCAATGAAGCTTCTTTTCTATATCCGCGATATCCGGGAGGGACTTGGCGAGCGTGAGCTTTTCCGCAACCTGATCCGGCATACCGCCAAAACCTGGCCGGAATCTGCCAGAAAAAATATTTCTTTAATTTCTGAATACGGACGTTTCGATGACCTCATGTGTCTGATGGGAACTCCATCTGAGGAAGCTGTTGTCGAGCTGATCCGCACTCAGTTGAACCAGGACTGTGAAGCTCTTAAAGAGCGAAAAGCAGGAAATATCAATGCACATATTTCTCTTCTCGCCAAATGGCTTCCTTCCATCAACACCTCTAGTGCACGTACAAGAGGACAGGCAAAGGTTCTTGCCTCTGCTCTTGGAATGAACGCCGGACAGTACCGCAAACTTCTGTCCGCACTTCGTGCAAATATTGCTCTGCCAGAGCGTTATCTTACGAGCAAAAAGCGGGGCAAAATCAATTATGAAGCTGTCCCGGCAGGCGCAATGCTCAAATATCACAAAACCTTCCACCAGCAGGATACCGAACGTTTTTCTGCTTTTCTGGCAGATGTCAATAACGGTCGGAAATCCATCCACTGTGACACGCTTTATCCATATGAGATCCTGCGTCCATTAATGCCGGATGGCCGCAGTCTTCCATACCGCGAACCTGACTCTGCAAATGCTGCACTGGAAACTCTCTGGAAGCAGCAGCCTTCCAAAGTATGTGAGCAGAATGCAATTTGTGTGATCGATGTTTCCGGCTCCATGTATTGTCATCGTTACGGAACGCCTATGCCGGCTCTGATCTCACAGGCATTGGGGCTGTATCATGCAGAACACTGCACTGGTACTTTTCACAATACATTCATCACTTTTTCATCCAACCCGGAACTGGTGGAAATTTGCGGTCAGACACTCGAAGAGAAACTTCGTTATATCCAGAGCAGCAGCTGGGAATTTTCAACAAACCTTGAGGCAGTTTTTGACCTGATTCTCCGGACAGCAGTCAATGCTGGCACACCTCAGGAAGAAATGCCTTCCACCTTATTTATCATCTCTGACATGGAGTTTAACGGTGCAGTGGAAAATCCGGATAAAACCATTTATGAAAATGCAAAAGCTGCATTTGAAGCCAAAGGCTATCAGCTTCCTGCTGTTGTATTTCACAATGTCAGCAGCTGGCAGATGCAGACTCCAGTCAGAGCTCATACCAAAGGTACTGCGCTCGCAAGTGGTGCCGGAACTAATTCCTTCAACTACAAATTTGATGGAAACATCACGCCGATGGATCACATGCTCCGCGTTTTAAACAGTCCCCGTTACGCGGCTGTGCATGCATAACCGGAGACTGTATCACTGGTGTTTCCTCGATACATACGAAGAAAACAAGAAGAGGCCATTTCGGCCTCTTCGTATACCAGCAAATCTTCCATCTGCACATGGTACAGATGGCTGAGTGCCAGCAGGTTATCAATTGTAGGGAGACACGCTCCGCGTTCCCATTTGTAAACTGCCTGCTCAGATATGCCGCCCATGTATTCACATACAGCGGCAACTCTGATTCCGTTCTCCTTTCTCATATTTCTTAATCGTTTCCCTGTTTTTTCTATCTGAATCACAGGAAAAGAAGTCGTTGTCATACGACATTCCCCCTTTTTCATTCCCTCTGAATTATCTTCATCATTGCATCGATCTGTTCCTGCATTACATCGACCAGTTCCAGACGGTCAAGCCAGTCTTTTGGAATTGCATCCATTCCCAGATATGCTCCAAGAATATTTCCGGCAACAGCTCCGGTAGAATCACTGTCTCCGCTGTGGTTTACAGCTGCAATCAACATTTTTCTGATATCATCTGGATACTTCAGACAACAGTATATCGCAATTGCCAGTGCTTCTTCTCCAACCCATCCTCCGCCGAGTTCTTTTTCGATAGTGGATGCATCTTCCTCACAGGCTGCTTCACTCAGTGCAATAGCTTTCTTTATGAGCCGTTCAAAATATGCCATGCTTTCGGATTCTCCAAACTGATTTTTTGTATCAGCCAGAGATTCCTCGATGATGAGTTTCAACGGCTTCTTTTCTCCATAAATACATTTGAAAACAATATCCGAAAGCATACCTGCCGGAATCCAGCCAAGCGGATGACCGTGAGTTATGGCTGCCGCTTTGGCACCATTCAAAAGAGGTAAACCGTAAGCGTCTGTGAATCCAAGCGGTGCAGTCCGCATAACGCCGCCACAGCCTTTGCTGTGGTTGATCGGTTCCTGAATTGTTCCCATCTTGCCTGATGTCAAAGCATACAGACAAGTATTACCCGGTGCCCGGCGGCAGTTCATTTTCGGAACCATGGCGAGTCTGCTTGGCCAGTCACATGGCAGTTTTACACTCATCCCCTGCGTCTGCGCCCATTTCAGATAAGAAAGGTAAATTTTTTCCTCCACTTCATCTTCTGTCTCCACAGACATTCCCTCCATGGTAAAAAGAGTCATCTGTGTATCATCCGAAATGATCGCTTTCTCTCCCGTCCGCAGCAGATCCTGGATTCCGTCTTTTCCATATTTATTCTTGATACTGCTATACAGGTCAAATTCCACTACATATCCCAGAGCATCACCCAACGCCCCTGCAAATACACAGCCGCTTATTTTGTCCTGAATCATCTGATATTTTTCTTTTTCCTGCATATTTGTCCTCTTTTCCACAAAACGCAATTCTCAGAGCCCTATTTATTGTTACAAGAACAGTATAACCCTGAAAATTGCAATTTTGTGTTTTCTTATAATTTTTTTATCGTCCTATTACTTTTCCTTACTGCCATCCAGATATCTCTTATTATATCCTCGGATTGCTTACCCCATATCACTCTTTTTCCACACCAAATGCTTTAGAAAAAGCTTTGTAGTTCTTTGTCTCATATCCTGCACAGAATATCGCATATTCAATTACTTCAAAGTATGATTCATATTTTTTCTGCACTTCCCTGAAAGCCTTCGCGACAATCTCCGGTGGATTACAGAAGGCACCGCATCCGAACGCTCCAAGAATCAGCACCTCTGCCTTATTTGCTGCCGCCACCCTGAACAGTTTCTCAATTCTCTTCAAATGCAATTTGTACAGTGCATCTTCCGCAATATCGGCAGGTTCATCCCCGGCACATGGATTCATAAAATTACTCGGTGCATTCCGTAAGTTTGGGGCTGCACAGGTCAGAACATCCACCTGATACCAGTCTTTTTCCTCCATTCTTTCCGGAAATGAAAGATCACTCTTAAAAACAATTACTCCCGGTGTATACAGGCAGTCATCATTATACAGGGGATTTCCGGCTCTTCTGTGTGGAGTGTAAAACTCCTGCCACATTTTATCAATATCAAGGCACGGATACAATGTACTGCACCGGCATAAAGACTCCTCCTGTGCTGAGCTTCCATGTACCACACCGCCGCCAGGATTCGTCGCAGATGCAAAGTTAAGCACACATACCTTTTTTCCATTCCTTGCATATCTGGATGCAGTTTCAAAGCTTCTGCCTGTTGAAACGAGTGTCCTGCACTTACTGGCATTACTCTCTGGAATTTCCACATTTTCTGCTTCCAGATACAGTGTCTGTTTCTCTACAGATTCTTTTATTGCCTGCTGCAATCGCTCATTTTCAGACATCATTTCCATGGAATCTTTAAATATAGTTACGTTTTTTGTTCTTCTGTCAAACATAGTATTCCCCCTATTCCTTATGGCGTCTCCTGTAATCTTCGCGGATCGGGTCACAGCAGGAAAATGCTTCATTCATCTCTTCTCTGTTTCTGGATCTGCGTACTGCTGAGACTGTTTCGGAAAGCACCTGGTAATTCAGTACTGTGCCTGCGCTGTCACTTTCATAGTTTAAAGCTCTGTCAGCTCCAATTCCAAATCTTGCAGCAACCTGAATGGCATCAATGTTTGCTCCAAGAAAAAGGAACTCCCATCCGTATTTCTGTTTTTCTTTCTCGACCATTCGCTTTACCTTGTCATAAGTGTAACACCGGCTGGCATTCTCCATTCCATCTGTAGTGATAATGAATAAGGTTTTTTCCGGTCTGTCTTCTTCTCTGGCGTATTTATGTACATTGGCAATGTGATGGATTGCGCCGCCGATCGCATCCAGAAGAGCGGTACAGCCTCTTACATAGTACTGGCTGTCATTCATCGGCTCTATCTTATCCACCGGAACCCTGTCATAGAGAACTTCACACTGACTGTCAAAAAGTACCGTAGAGATTAAGACCTCTCCTTCTTCTTTCCGCTGCTTCTCGATCATGGAATTGAATCCCCCGATCGTATCTTCCTCAAGCCCTCTCATAGAACCGCTTCTGTCCAAAATAAAAACAACTTCTGTTAATCCCTTACGCATAATTTATCCTCCTCTGGTTTCTTATTTCTCGGTGTTTTTTCTTGTTGGACTCATTATACACAAAAGCTGCTCTTAACCGGTCGTTTGAAAAGCGACCCTTATTTTTCTACGAAATAATACATGGCAGGCCATGTTCCTCAAGCTGAATATCCAGTTCGATCATGTCATAAATTTCATTTTCAATAAAATAGGAAAAAATAATATCTGTCTTATCGCAGGGTGATAATGCATAACCCGCTCTGGCAAGCAGATCTCTGGTCTCATCCAGATTCAGTTTTGCCCCTACGCAAAGACATAATGCTGTCAATTTGTTTGGGTGATAATTTACATTGTTTTTTATTTTTGAAAATATCTTTTTATCTACAATTGCCCGCTTCCAGACCTCAGCATTTTCCATCTTTCTTTCCTGGATCAGATACATTAAATACTCCGAAAAAGTATCCGAAAGATGGCTCATTCTCTCTTCCAGTTTTCCTTCGTGTAATCCTTCAAAATCCAGAAATGAAGCTTCATCTTCACCAAATCCACAAGGTTGTGAATCCACTCCACTCAAAAACAACTTTGGTTGTTTTTCCTGCGTCCCATTATTTTTATTTGGTCTTCTGTCAATATTGGATGAGCTCCGCTCTCTCCACAACCTGATAGACTGTTCAGAAGACTTTCCGTATTCTTTTTCCCGAACACTCTCTACATAATTGTGGTCAATATAAGATTCCAGATTGGGATAAAGTTTTTCCCCAAGTGCTGTTGCCTTCCTGCCAAAAACGACCAGATAGATCAGCATCTCATTGCTAAGAAGAAATGTATTTATCTCATCTGCCGCGATTCGTATTCCCTCTTCCTTCGGATATCCGAAACCGCCTGTGGATATCAATGGAAACGCGATAGACTTAACCCCGTTCTCCTTCGCAAGCTGCAGGCTTTTGCTGTAACAGGAGCGAAGTTTCTTCTCTTCTCCATGCTTTCCATCGACATAATATGGACTTACTGCATGGATAATATACTTCGCCTGCAACTGAAAACCGGGAGTAATGAACGCACCGCCTTCTTCCACGAAACCGATATGTTTCTTACGATATTCCAGCAACTCCTGATATCCGGCCGCTTCGTATACTGCGCTGTCACAGCCTGTGCCAACAGCAGCATGGTCATTCGCTGTATTAACAATCGCTTCTGTGTTCATTTTTGTGATATCGTTGCGTATGATTTTAAATGGCATATATTCCCCCCGCTTTTATAAACATCCCATATTTACTGATATTTCCAGTATATACGAAACAAATAAAAAGTGCCAGAGTATTGCCACATTTGCTAAAACATGTAATAATTATTTTGTTTTTACCCACATATTCATAAAAAAGGAACTGATTCAAATGAAAACATACGAAGAATTACTCTCAGATATCGAAGACGATATTGAACTCATGGGTGCGTCGCATATCGTTTATTCCATGGAAGAAAATAATATCATTACAGACTACGATTACCTCCCATCCGATTCCTGCAATATCTCCACTACCTTAAAGGACCTGCAGGAAAATATCCGCCAGCAGATGCTGTACGCCAAAGTTTCCGGTCACCTCGCTGCTGCAGATAAAACTGCTCCGAAGCTGGCAGTTATTTTTCCGGGCATCGGATATACTGCTGACAAACCACTCCTGTACTACACAAGCCGCCTTGCCAGAAAACATGGATACCAGATCCAGACCGTCTCCTATGGCACCCTCCCGGAAAATATCAAAGGAGACTCTGTCAAAATGCGGCAGGCTTTTGATCTCGCCCTCGCACAGACAGAAGAATCCCTGCGCGATATCGACTGGACCTCTTACGGCAGCATCCTCTTTATTTCCAAAAGCATTGGTACTGCTATCTCTTCTGCTTATGCAGCCCAATATAATTTAAACGTAAAAAATATCCTGTTTACGCCATTGGCAGACACCTTCTCCTTCCCGCTCCAGGGAAGCATCGCCTTCCACGGCACTGCCGATCCGTGGGCTGAAACTGCTGCGATCCAGACTTTGGCAGAGCAGAAAGAAGTACCACTTTTTCTCACCAAAAACGCCAATCATTCCCTGGAGACCGGCGATATCCAGACCGATCTCTCCATTCTCAAAACTACGATGGACCGGGTTGAACGGTTTATCATTTAATCTGTGACAATAATTAAGCCCTTCTGAAGTTTAGCTCAGAAGGGCTTTGCTGTTTATTTCCATATTCCTTTGCTTTTCCGGACGTAATAGTAAAGATCGTTTTCCATCGCCATAACTTTTTCGAGTGGAATACTCTTGAACACTTTCATTTTCATCTTGAATTTGATCCAGACAGCTGAGTAAATTCCAAGTACGATAAAGCAGCCACCTGTCAGAAGCCAGATCATCAGACGTTCATGTGGATCACTGGAGATGTTGAGGACCATATATGCGGTTCCGACGATTCCTATTACCGGAAACAGGGCACCGCATGGCACTTTGAAGTTTCTCGGTGCATTTGGAAGACGTTTTCTGAAAACCAGCACATCCACATGTGCAAGTATGTACGAGATCATCCAGAATACAGAACCTGCCAGAATAAGGAAGGAGATCATATCCGCGGAACTGTCGCTCAGATATCCGAATATAAGAATTGCCGCACTTACAAACACCTGTCCAAACCACGGAACATTATGTTTGTTTGTCTTTGAAAAGATCTTCGGCATCATATTCATCTTTGCCATTCCCTGACAGATCACAGCAAGTGAGTTAACCGTGGAGTTCTGTGTACTTATTACCGCAAGCGCACCTACCAGCATCATCCAGACTTTTCCGACCTCGCCAAGTACCGCATATCCATAAAGAAGATGCGGTGCTGCTGAATCAGCAAGCTCGCCCCAGTCTACATAATTGTGGAAGCCAAGTACCATGACTGACTGCATGATAAAAATCAGAAACAGACCGATCATCATACCAAGCGGTACATTTCTCTTTGCATTTTTGACTTCTTTTGAGATCGGAATTGCATACTCTGCTCCGATAAACAGCCAGAATGCAACTGCTGTCATAGCCGCAATATCTTTAAAATCTGCATTGAGCACATAAGGCTGCTGTACTTTTACGCCTGTACCCATTCCGATCATTCCGATAAATCCCATCGCAACCAGGGAACCTACCAGCAGAAATGCAACAATATCCTGGATCTTCGCAAACATATCCACGCCGCGAAGATTCGCCAGCAGAATGATCACCGTCATAATGAGTGTGTATACAAAACTCGGAATATGACCTCCCACTACATCTGCCAGTGAAAAGGAAAAGATTGACGCTTCTACTCCACAGGACATTGTATTACAGATTATGTAGCCGCCAACCATCGATATCAGTGTCGGAAAAGGGCCAAGTGCCGCAAGTGTGTACTGTGCAAGTCCACCTGTCGTGTTTGGCATAAGTGCATTGAGTTCTGACAATGATGCAACCGTAGTCATATTAAGCAGCATGGCAATTGCCATCGCAAGTATAAACGTTACTCCAAGTGTACCGGCACCATTTCCAAGTGATACCAGACAGCTGGTCGCCACAACAAGTCCGACTGAAATAGAGACTACGTTCCCCAGACCTAATTTTTTTTCATTCATAAGCAACTCCTCTTGTGTTTAAAGAGCTTTGACGCCCTCATCTCCTGTACGGACTCTGATCACATTGTCGATATCATATATGAAGATCTTGCCATCGCCGATATGCCCTGTGTAGAGTTCCTTTTTGATGATATCAACGATCTTATCTACTTTCTCCGCTTCCACTACGATATTGATCTGCTGTTTCGGAAGCAGTTCCATCACTTCATTGCGCTCAACCTCGTATTCCGGAGTTCCCATCTCAATTCCACATCCAAGCACCTGCATGACAGTTGCACCTCTTACACCAACCTTGCTGAGATTCTGGATCAGATCTGTGAGTTTTGACATTCCGGTGATCACTTCAATCTTTACTATTCCACTCATATACGGTTCCTCCCTGTAATTTCCTGCAATTTTCTATACTGCTCAATCGTTATACCTGCATAATTCTTAAATCCCTTCATCATATGCGCCTCGTCATAATATCCGCACTCAAGTGCAAGCTCATCATAACGCATATTTCCGGTTTTTAACTTTTCCAGAAGAATCTGAAATCTTATATACTGTGCAAACTGTTTTGGAGATATACTATGATAATTCTTGAATACTCTCCTGAGATAACATGCTGAATAATTCGTCTCATCTACAAGCTCATTCATACTCACACAGCCTTTTGCACGGGTGATCCTGCTTACCAGATACTCATTGATCTTTTCCTTATCTGAAAGATCAGGTCTTCCATAGACAAGGGTTTCATAAGCCTCTTTGAAGATCCTGCTTCTGTCAACAATGTTGTCGGCAAGTGCAATCTTTTCCGTAAGGTTTTCCCCAAAGATATTACCATCAATTTCCACATCGTTATTTACAAGCATGTCCATCGTCAGGTCCTTCGGAAGAATTCCCTGTCCCGGCTGAAATCTGACGCCGAAACACAGATCCGCATCTCCCAAGTTCCAGTCTTTTACACTAAATACCGTTCCACTTATATAGGTCGTAACCTTGTCACTTCCTATATTGAAAAGCAGATCAATACTTCCATCCGGGACTGCTTTCAGCTCATGTGTTTTTCCCTGTCCAAGTGAAAATTCATAAAAATGAGAAATTCCAAGCTGTGGACAATTCAGCTTCTTGAGTTCATCGACTCCTAATTCTATGTATAACTGACGTGGATTAATGATCGTAGTATCTCTTCTCATAGTTAATCTCCTTTTTTAAAGAGAGTTATAACTAGTGAAGTTCAGGTTCGTCCCACAGATGAAGTTTTACGCCTATTCCAAGTTCCAGTGCTCTCTTGTAGACAGTTTCACCCCAGGCAATGTCTTCTACAGGCATGCCTCCAACGGAATAGATGATCCTCTGTTTGTCATTTTCTCTTCCTGCAAGCTTTCCAGTTATAACATCCGCAACATCTATTATTTCATCTCTGGTGATTTTTTTATCATGCAGAAGATCCATGAACTTACATCCTACGATCTGTACCGGGTCATAGCTTGGATATGGATACTCTTCAGCCCATGCTTCGTACAGTTTATAGTTATCTACAACCAGCTTCGTATTTTTATCAAGGTAAAAACTCTCATCAAATCTGGCTGCTGACGGCATACATACAAGAGCACCTTCCTTGATCCATTTTTCATCAATATACGGGAATAAGATCTCTTTATCTCCAACACAGGTAGTTGTGCTGATGATATCGCTGTCCCTGATGGCTTCTTCCATTGTCTCACAGACTGTGATCGTTTTGATCTGTGGAAACTCTTTCTTCACATATTCAACAAAGGAATCAATGGATCTTTGACCACGGCCTTTGATCTTTACAGTGTCGATCTTCGGGCAGACACTTATGAATGCTGCCAGTGATGTTTTTCCCATGACGCCCGGTCCTACGATCGTTACAACTTTGGAATCTTTTCTTGCAAGATATTTAGCTCCGACTCCTGGAATCGCACCTGTTCTGTATGCACTCAGAAGGTTCGCCGACATCAGTGCAAGCGGTTCTCCTGTATCTTTGTCGTTGAGCATCATCATAAGGATGGAACGTGGAAGACCTTTTTTCTTGTTTTCGGTGTTTGAACCATACCATTTCATACCTGCCATCTGGAAATTGCCTCCCAGATATGCCGGCATTGCCATGAAACGTCTGTCTTCACCATTTTTCGGCATTCCTTCGAATTCCGGATTGTCCGGGAAAGTAACCATACATCCGTGTGAGTTGTGGTTTTCACCACCCATTACGTAGTCACCTTTTTTGAGTGTGACCATCATGTCTTCCATGACTTCCACACATTTTCCCATGTCCTTGACACCGGCTTTGATCATATCCGGCTCACTTAAATATAAAAAATCAATCTTTGCACTCATTTTTTCTCCTCCATTCTATGTCTACATATGCATGTCGGAGAATCATCACCAATGAAAAAAGGCGCCAACAGATTCACTGTTGACGCCCTTGTCACGCACATATAGTAACATATTTTATTTTCGTAGTCCATATTACTAAAAAAGTTTCTCAATTATTTTTTTATGATTGTATACCTTAATCCTGTTGATTGTATTGTAAAAAACGATACAGCATCTTTATCTGCAAGGCTTAAATCTGTCATAGCGAAGTGCGCTGATATCTACGACTGTTTTTTCGCCTCTTACCATCTGGCTTAACATGAGTCCGACTGCAGGTGCAGTTCCGAATCCATGTCCTGTAAATCCACATGCAAGAATCAGTCCAGGTGCCTCCTCTACAGGGCTCAAAAATGGTACTCCATCGAAAGCTTCATCCAGCCATCCGCACCAGCTTCTTACGATCTTGGCATCACGCAGTGCCGGAATGTAACCCTGGATCGCTCGACAGCTTGCTGAAAGTGTCATTGAGTTTGTGATCATTCTGGATGGGTCTGCGATATTTGTAGACGGATCTACCATCTCGTCGACTGTCTCCCAGCCTGAGTCTGAACCAAACACAAAGGATCCATGTTTTGTCTGATGTCCGTAAAAATCTGCCGACGCGCATCCAAACATTACATCGATCATATGTGGCTGCATTTCTGTTACAAGACATTCGTCGATCAGTCGTGTCATTGGAACATCGACTCCGACTGTTCTTGCGATCGCCCTGCTTTCATATCCCGCAACAAGGATGATCGTCTCACCTTCAAATACAGTTCCATCGTTCAGGATTACTTTTCTTACTTTTCCTTTTATCTTCTGCAGGCTTTTTACAGGTGCTTCTGTGTAGAATTTTACGCCCAGTTCAAGTGCTCTTTTATAGTATCCGAGAGTGGTTGTAAGCGGGTTTGCATGTCCGTCTGTCGGACACCAGCTTGCACCGATCACATCGTCAGAAAGATATGGGCAGATTTCTTTTACTTCTTTCTGATCGACCATTCTTACATCAAGACCTACAGATTTTGCGGAGTTTGCAAGAGCTTCCAGTTTTTTCATATGCTCCGGAGTTTTTCCCATTCTGAGATTTCCTTTCTGGGTATACTCTGTATCTACTCCGAGTTCTTCTGACAATGTCGGCCACAGATTCTGGATTCCATACATCGCATATGGAAGTTCTCTTACATCTCTTCCTGACTGACGGACACCACCGCCATTTCTTGATGAACCGCCATGTCCGATACTGTTTGTTGCCTCTAATACAATGACTGACTTTATGCCGCTTTTTGCAAGGTAATATGCTGCTGCACATCCATTTACTCCACCACCGATAATTACAACATCTGCTACATTACTCATCATCGTCACCTCCGTCTTCTGCAAGTATGCACATCTCGATTGGTCTCATTGGAGCCCGCGAACTTGCCGGAACGACTTCCGCCGGAGATACTTTTAACTCACTTGCAATGATTCCTTTTACTAATTTTCCGCAGGTCTGTCCCTGACATAATCCCATTCCGGAACGGAGATATCTGCGCATCTCTTCCAATGTAAAAATACCTTCGTGTACTGCTTTTCGGATCTGTCCTTTTGTGACTTCTTCGCATCTGCAGACCAGGAGATTATCATCCGGTCCTTCCACAAAAGGTCCTATTTCTTTTAATTTTGCCTGAATATCAACCATGATCTAACCTCCTAAGCTTCTTTTTTATAGAATCTTGCTTTCATTACCATATCATTTGGAACTTTGATCGTAAGCAGATACGTATGATCAAATGCTGGTGCTGTTCTTATTTTTGTTACCTCTGCCTCGCATACATATTTTCCATTTCTTCCAAGTGCCACGCCTTTGTCTCCGACTTCCGGAAGTGGAAGGAATTCATATGGCATTGTGACTTCTCCATATCCTTCTTCTACATCTTCTTCCACAAGGAAAATAGACTGACCGGAGCAGGAAGCTACGCACATTCCACAGCCGATGCATTTTTTGTCCGGATCGATTGCCGGAAGAGATGTGATATTTTTTCCGATCCTGATGCAGCCTTTTTTGCAGGCATCCTGACATGGGTTGCATGGAATATTCTGCGTACACTCGATGACCGGATGAATTCCTTTCTGATGTGTCACGCCTGGAAATCTCTCGATCTCATCATCTGCCACATATCCTTTATTCAGAAGGTTCATGGAAACGTCGATGCCTTCCTCTGTTTTTTCAACGAGTTTTCCTCTGTTCTTTGGTGCAAACATTCCCTGACGCAGAGTATCGAGCTGACCTTCCAGTTCATCAATCCTTGCATCTCTTTCTTCCTCTGTCATGTATCCAAGATAACATGCAATGGATGCACCGGACATTCTTCCCTCAATCATAGCGGAACTTGCTTCCTCAATTCCAGAAACATCACCTGCCGCGTAGATTCCCGGAACACTTGTAGCTCCGTATTTGTCACATACCGGAACGTGTCCGCCTTTTGTATCATTCATCTTGACCTCAGCCTGTTTCAGAAGCTGTGACATTGGTGATAAACCAACTGCCAGACAAACTGTATCCACGTCGAAATGTTTTTCTGTTCCAGGAATGATCTTCCAGTCCGGACCAACCTGTCCGATCACAGCGCCTGTTACGTAGTCATCTCCCTCCACTCTTACGATCGTATGGGAAAGATAGAATGGAACTCCGCATCTTGCTACTTTTGCGGCATGAACACCATATCCGCCGACTCTCGGTGCGGCATCCGCAAGTGCAACGACCTCGCATCCTGCCTGCATGAGCTGATAGCTTACAACAAGTCCGACGTTTCCTGAGCCAAGCATCAGAATCCTGTTTCCAGGTTTGATATGGTGAAGGTTCATCATTGTCTGTGCGGCTCCGGCTCCGATAACACCAGGTTTTGTCCAGCCTTCGAAGTTTACCATATTTTCGCTTGCTCCTGTTGCAACGAGGACTGCATCGCCTTTGTAATGTTTTACTTTATCTCCAACCTTAACGGTTACTTCTTTCTCCGGATATAACCCAACTACTGTCGCATTTAAAACTACTTCTACTCCGTATTCCTCAGCCTCTGCGAGAAGTTCCTGTCCGATCTTGAAGCCTCTTACTTTTGCCTTATGTTCTTTTGAACCGAAGAACTTGTGGATCTGTTTAAAAAGCTGTCCGCCCGGTTTTGCGTTTTCATCAAATACAATCGGTTTCAAACCTTTTTTGGCAGCTTCGATCGCTGCAGATAAACCAGCTGGACCAGCACCAATTACTATCATGTCGTATCGTTCTATCTTCATAATTCCAATCTCCCATCCGTTTATTTTTTACTCCTGCGGTGTTGCTGAAACTCCATACTGTGTCTGCACAACCATTCCTGCTTCAAGCGGTGTGATACATGTTCTGATGTTTGGCTTGCCATCTACGATCATTACACAGTCCGTACATCTTCCTATCGCACAGAACACACCTCGCGGTTCATGTGTCTTCGCCGTATATCGATGCGCCATAACCCCCGCCGCCTTCAACGCTGTAGCGATCGGCTCTCCCTCATATCCTTCCAGTAATTTTCCATCATAGCTGAATGTAACTTTTTTCCTCTTCGGTGTCTCTCCAAGTATTGGGTGATTTTCAATTCTATCCATAGTCTCATCCTCCTATAAATAAAGAAGGCGTCAACGATCTTATCGTTGACGCCTTTGTCTGTCTCAGTTCATTTACTGATTAGACTTTATCATTTAGTTGGGGATTCGTATTGTAAAAAACGATACATGTGGGATAGGAGTGATTTCTAGGTTTCCGGATGAGCAACATAATCTTTCATTTCCTCCATTAACAATGTCTGCATTATCTTGTACATATCAACCATTCCCTTCCACTGCAGCCAGATTGCCTTCAGCTTCCTCATAATATCTGTCAGCTATATATTCTGCCCACAATCCATTTTCAGTTTCCTTTAAACGAGAAATTCACCGACCCTTGAACATATTGAGTGAACAATTTAAGTAAAAAAACAAGCCCACAGCATTTGCCATGGGCTTTGTCTAGAATCTGAGGGGCTGGAATTCAATCCAGCCCCTCTATATATTCTTTTATCTTAGTACAGCTTCGCACCAGCCGGGATATGGTTATCAACCATGATCAGATGAAGTTCTTCATCCTCTGAATCCTTAAGGTTGTTTACTGCTGAGAGCAGCATACCGCAGGATTCGATTCCCATCATTTTACGTGGCGGCAGATTTGTGATCGCGATCAGGGTCTTGCCTACCAGTTCTTCCGGTTCATAGTATGCATGGATTCCTGAAAGGATCGTACGGTCTGTGCCGGTTCCGTCGTCCAGTGTGAACTGAAGGAGCTTTTTGCTCTTCGGAACTGCAACACACTCTTTAACCTTCACTGCACGGAAGTCAGATTTGCTGAATGTGTCGAAATCAACATCTTCTTCAAACAGTGGCTCAACCTTTACATTGGAGAAGTTGATCTTCTCGTTTGGTGTGAAGAATCCGTTGCTGTCGTCCGCTGCTACCTCTGCAGTATCGCCTGCTTTGGATGCATTCTTGTCGGAGTCAAGGCTCTTCATTGTCGGGAAAACTGATTCGCTTACCACACTATCCCGTATTGTCGAGTATTATACATTATTTTCAAAAAGTCTGCAACTTATTATAACGTATTATTCAGTATGTATTTGTTGTATTTCTGTTGCACACCACATAATTCTGTTGCACCTCATAGAGTTGAACCCACAAGGGCTCTTTCCTAGAATATGTTCAAATTATGTGATAATTTTTCTATTGCTTCTGTTTTTTTCATATCAGTGACTTCGGCATATATATCCATCGTTGTCTCAATATTTGCATGTCCCATAACTGCCTGTATCACCTTAATATTAGTTTCATTTTCGCAGAATCTCGTACAAAAAGTATGTCTCAAATGATGGCAGGAAAAATGTGGGATAATAATCGGATCTCTTTTTTCCTTTTTTGCTTTCAGAATTTCTTCTGCATTATAGTTTTCCCGGATACGTTTGATTGTCCGGTTAATTGCCTGCGGATTATGAAGATTACCGAACCGATTTGTAAATATAAATCCCTCCATACCATCCAATGTAACAGTACTGAATCCATTCTCTTTCTGATATTCGTACTCTTCCATAAAAGCATTATATACAGGCTCCATCATCGGAACTGTACGAATACCTGCCTCTGTTTTAGGTAATGAAACAGCAAATTCACATCGGGTTGTTTCTGCTCTGCGTGGATAATATGTAACACTATGATTGATATTGATCAGTCGTTTCTCTAAATCAATATCTTCCCATCGAATCCCAATAATTTCACCTATACGGCATCCAGTACCTAAAAGAACGGTAAATAATGGTGCCCAATGATTAAATACCGGACTATTCGCTGTATAGTTCATAAATGCTCTCTGCTGTTCAACCGTCAATGCATGTCTCACTCCATGATTCCTCCCTGGTTTCTTTTTTATTTCTGCCATTACACCATGAGATGGATTGTTTCTGATAATATCATCTCTCACTGCTAACTGAAATGTTGGATGAAGCACCGTATGAATCGTTTCCAGCGTATTAACCTGTAATTTTCTTTCATTTATTAAATGGTAATAAAAGTACAGTACATCTGAATATTTGATTTCTCCGATTTTCTTCTTCCCAAAACTATCTCTGACGTAATGATCATACATGTACATATAATTGGTATAGGTTGTTCGCCTCAACTCTGTTTTCGTAGAAATATATCTATCAAATACAAAATTAAGGCTGGCATTTCCTGCTGCATACATATCAAGACCATCTAACTGATCTTTCAACAATTTCTGCTCTTTTTCCCTTAACTTAACTAAATCCTTGGAATATATATATCTTCTTTTTCCAAATGGATCTGTATAAGTGTATATGTACATCAGGTCGGACTGGCGTTGACTCTCACCTTTGCGTAAGGCTCTGCCTCTATTATCTTTTCTTGCTTTTGCCACTATAACTCCTTCCTAATTGTAGCAAGGAGTCCTTGTGTTACTTTTCTGGCATCTGATATAAAAGATCAATACCTTTTTGTATCGCTTGTGTTGTAGTCAGCTCATGCTTCGCTGCATACTCTGACAATTTCTGATATTCTTTCTCCGTTAATCGGAAACTTACGTTTTTCTTTTTCGGGGATTCTGCTCTCGGTCTCCCCATTTTTGCCACCGTATGCACCTCCTTCATAGCTTGATTACATTATACTTTTTGTCGTGCAAAAAGTCAATACTTTTCGTAGCACAAAAACTCTCGCAATATTATTTATCACTAAATACCAGTTCGAAACGTTTCCAGATATGCCTCAAAAATATCACAGTTCACAAGTACCAATTTATCCAGTTTGTAGACAGCATTTGCTTCCTTTGCCATTTTTTCAAACTTACTTTGACACATGCTGTACATTTCTGCACCTTCTTTATAACGAACAAATCTTTTCCTATTTATAATATGTCTTTGCATTCTTTCGCTCCTTTTCCAATTTATAGCAATCCCACAGGTAGCTGTCGGGTAACAGCCTCATTGGTATTTCACCATCTTCTCAGACCGGGCAGCTTTCCCGGAAGTATCATTATCAGAAACAGTATCTTCGCCACAAAAGTCCCACTTCCTGATCACAGTCAAATATTTATCGCTCATGCCTTTACTTCAATATCATTTTGATATTTCTTCGTTTACAACATTTCCGTTTTGCGTCATGATGTCGCAAAGTTATAATGCAGACAGTCTTGGCGTATTTGCTGCACAGCTCCTCTGTTTCATACGTCCTGCAGGATAAATATTAAATTTTCAAGGTACAAACAACGCTAAATAACTTTTCCAGCAGAAATGGATGCTCTTAAATGTTTTTTAGCGAACTATTTTAAATCCAATAATTGTTTTTATCAATTTTGTTTCCAGACGTCTGCGAAGTGTTTCATCTACACAATAATGAACGCAGCCATACTCATCATACATTTTTCTGACCGATAATTTTGCAATATATCCCTCATAATGTTTCAGAACTTTATTTATCGCCTGAATGTCACCCTCCAATGCTCTTTCGATTACCCAAAACGGTATCAATTTTTTATTATTTACACTTTTTTCTTCCGTTTTCATCTGCATTTTCCTCCAGCATAATCTTTAGTATTTCAAGCGATCGTGTACGATGCTCATGTACCGTACTTCTGACAAGATTCAGTTTTCTTGCTATATCCGCATCATTCATTTCCATAAAGTATGACAAAAGAATAATGTCCCTTTTTCTCTCTGTCAGCGCAGTTAATGCTTCTGCCAATAGAGCATTTTTTACCTCCACATCATAACCGCCTGCCCGAAAATAGCTTTTTTCCAATTCATATTCATCAAATATAGAAAGGCTCTCCATCTCTTGTTCGGATAATTCTGAAAACAAAGTTTCATGTTTTCTAAGATAGGCTAAATGTCTTTCATAATCCACTATTTCGCCCTTTAATGCCAGTTTGCATTTTCGATCAAACTGGTGCATTACCGTTTTCTCATCATAGGAAGAAGATTGCTCCATAGAGTTCACCTCCTCCCCGACCATGAGATATGAGCAAAGGTCTTTTTCCCTTTCACCCTTATCCCGTTTGAACAATGCGTTTTGTTCGGATCTGAAAGAAAATTTCTTAAAAATGACATAAAAAAACGTCCTCATAGGTCAAACCTACTGGACGTTTTTAATTTATATTTTTCACAAAACGAATACTCGCTTCCTGTACTTCCATTTTCCTGCCAATGCAGATATTCCCACTATCAAAACTGTGTATATAATTGAATCTCTTAAAACCATAATTCGCAGAGCTATACTTATTACAAGCAAGAAGCTGTACCAAAAAATTAATTGCCTCGATCTTTTTGCATAGAACCTACTATCGGCTTTTGACAATGGATGTATCGGATTATCTACAGGAGAAAACAGAACAATTACACAAATGAAGCATAAATAAATAACAAACATACAATCCAACGAAATCACGTTGATTTTTCTTACTAGCATTGCAATATTCACAATTCCTACAGAAATCATACAGCATTTTATTTCTGTATCAGCATGATAACCGCCCGCATACGGGCGCAAAAAATATATTTCCAAAAATACCAAGATACTAAAACAAAATTCGTGCCACAAAACACCTGATATTGCAATTGCAAAAAAATTTAATAGTATCCAAAAAAGCTGATTTAAACCATATTGAATAATTTCCTTTTCGTTCTGATTTTCACATATTTGGTTTGATATTTTCCTGCTCCACTCACCTATCATTCAATTTTCTCCTACAGAATCTCTCTCTTTAATCATATTAATCCTACA
This sequence comes from Blautia sp. OM07-19, assembly GCF_003481595.1. NCBI lineage: Bacteria > Bacillati > Bacillota > Clostridia > Lachnospirales > Lachnospiraceae > Blautia > Blautia sp. OM07-19. The sequence goes on along the minus strand of NZ_QULA01000018.1, from coordinate 20,334 downwards.
TTAAATATATCTCTTTACCTGTTTCAGCATTAACCAGCATGACATATTTTTGAGAATTATTATCATTTACTTCCAAATACCAGATTGGTTCTGCCGTATATTGCTGATCTTCATTTATGTATGCACGCTCATAAAATTTTGCCCGAGTCACTGTATAAGTAGCTTCATCTAATAAGTTTTCATACTTTGTTTCTACCGTTGCTGCTATTTCGTCAAACCCTTTTAACGATACATTTTCCCCATCTTCCTGGAAATTATAAAGACCATACACACGCAGGCTTTCTATCCCCCGTGTAGAACAAACAGCAACCACTGGACTGGACTCTGGCGTATCATATGCAAGCGCCTGTGCCATAACCGATAATTCAGGATACACAGGAATCCCACTTACTGTCTGCCTTGCATATACGATACATACATCATCCTCGTTTGTCCACTCAGGCTTTCGTTTACTCTCTTCCAGCAATCCTTCAGCAACATATTGGTTTTCAATTTCCCGAAGTATATCCGCGCTCAAAGAAGAAGTCTGAAAAACTAAATTTTCTACTGCATATCCGGCATTTTCAAGAGTTTCTTTTACTTTTTGTACAGCATCCTGATCGTTTACAATAGATTCTGTCGCAGAAGTAAACTTCTCCATATTCTCCGTATTAGTCACCCCTATTTGAGCATAATAAGCCGATTTTTCCGTTGATACTCCAAACTCCATTCCAATCCCTACATTTGTACCATCCGCTAAAACATAATAGTTTTCTTCCGGATATAGATCACTGGCAGGAGTATTATAATGCTCAAGAATTTCTTTTCCTTCTACAAAATTTGCATATGCCTTTTCACTATCCACAAAATGCACACTTTCCAAAATAAATTTGGGAATCTCTTTTCCGTTCCAATTCTCCGAAACTTCTAACTCACACTGAAACCTAACTTTACCGGATTCGGATTCCTTTTCATACGTCTGCGCATACGCATTTTGAGTCAGCATAATAAGCGATAACGCACATATACCTGAAATCATTATGTCTTTTCTCATTTTTCTGCTCTCACTTACAAATCACGGTGTATAACGTCCTTCTACATGTAAACTGCCTACACTTGCTGTACAATGCATAAAATATTCGTATCTGGGCAGCGCGTAGCTCGTATAGGAAGCACTTGCACTTGGAGTATTTTTTGAAATCGTTGCAGTATTAGATGTTGTTGTCGCATGCAGTCTACTGGATTTACAATATAATTTTCCTGAACCACTGAACTTAGTACCTGTCACATAAAACTTCTGCTCATCATCAGCTTTCACCGATCTTTTAGAAATAATATCACCCGGTATAGTAATGTTAAATGTAACTGTATCTGCAAATACCGGAACAGTGCTTCCTGTCAAACATAAACATGCAGCTACTCCACATAACCATTTTTTTCTGTTCATCTTCATCATAATCTTCTCCTTTTCTCTGCATTTTTGCTGCCATCTTTAACTTTTAATTTGTTTCATCTTTTACTTTACTGATCACACCTCCCTCCATCTCATATACCTCATCGCAAAGAACCTCTATATCCTCCCGATTATGACTGGCCAGAATAATCAGTTTATTTTCTTCTTTCATTTTTAACAGAAGTTCCCGGATTTCTCTTACCCCGTTTTTGTCCAGACCATTCATAGGTTCATCCAGAATCAAAATTCCCGGATCTTCCATGATGGCCTGTGCAAGAGCAAGTCTCTGACGCATACCCAGTGAATACTTTCCAACCGGTCGCTTCAATGCAGGATCCAAACCAACCTTTCTCAGAACAGAGCAGAGATAATCTTTATTCTTTTTGTTTCGCAAAGTATAAAGAAATTCCAAATTATGATAGCCACTCCAGGTCCGCAAAAAACCCGGATCCTCAATAATGATCCCCGCATCGGTCAGCATATCCTTATCTTTCCCCATCACTTTACCATTGACAGTTATCGTTCCCTCATCACAGGAAAGAAAACCGCAAATAGACTTAAACAAAACAGTCTTTCCAGAACCGTTGTGCCCTACAAGACCATAAATTTTGCCACTTTCACATAAAAGTGAAACATCCTTTAAAACTTTGTTATCTTTGAAGCTTTTACTTACATGAGATACTTCAATTACGTAATCCTGCCTGTCCATATATTTCACTCCTCGCTATATATCCTCATTTTCCCAGTTAAATTCTATTTTTTTTACCTTTATTAAAATAATGACCGTCATACACAAAATCCCTGCTATTAAAAATCCAAACATATAAGGTATAGATGGCAGCCAATAGTAACCATAATCCGGGGTTGCAATCCTTGCCAGTTCAGCCCATATCGTCGGGATAAAAAAGGCCAGTTTATGACGTATCATGGGATGTATATTCAGCACGGGAAATAGAGCGATTGCCAGGGCAAGACCACCTGCAACTGCAGCAATCTTATTCAAAAACAAACTTAGCAGGAACATCAGAACCCCAATAAATGTACAGATACAGGCACAAAGAAGAATCTCCAGCCCTATAAGCTGTAATGGCGAAAATTCAGAGAAAATCTCGTAATAAATAAACACAGAACTATCAAACTGCGTAAGAGCCCTTGTCGTTGCTGCCGTTCTCAGCAGCTTTCCCCATTCATTGCTCCATTCAATGTCCGGTAAAAGAGGAAGTATTGTGCAGATGACTGCCACAACAGTAAGAACAATGGAACGGATAAAAATCCCTCCTATTTGCCCTAATGCCCAACACTTTCTTCCTACACGGATTGCATGATACATATTCACATGCTGCATAAAAGGCACATCCGAGTTCGCATAAATTACTCCAAACCAAAACATAATCAGATAAGAAAAACTACACATCGCAAATGGAAATACGCACCAAGAGGACGGGTAGTCCACTGCAACTGAAAACTGTCGGATAGCCCCTACATATGACCGGCTGACTACAATCATCAATATTACAAAAACTGCCATTTTGCTATTGGCGATTTTCATCATGGAATTTTTCCAGGTATACTGTAATAACTTCATACTCCCACCTCTATAATCTGCTTTTTATTTTTTTGTAGATTCCCCAGGTAAGCAGTGCCGAAAAACACAAGCTACAGCCAAAGACTGTAAGAAAGTACTGTATATCCGTCGAAAACCGATTCAAGGTCGGATATATCAGCATTACACTGAACCAGCCCTTTCCACGATATTCCAATAATATCTGCTGTATTAAAATAGGTGTGATCAATATCAGCATTTTATTAGAAACAAACATAGACAGAAATGAAGCCGCCAATGACAAGGTCCCTGCCAGCATTCCCATTTGCAATGCACATAAAAAAACATAAGACCAGTAGTGTTCTCCGGCAATCAGTGAACCGTACATTCCTTCCATAAAAATATCCTGTAATCCCTCTGAAGTCCAAGGTATCTTTAACCTTATAGACGCAACAAACAGAAGGCTTCCCAAAACCATAGTGATCACAGACGATCCATAAACAACCACTGCCTTGGATACCACATATTTCCATGTATTTCCTCTGTTGATGCTATATCTGGCATATTTATACTCCAAATCCTCACAAAACACAGTTGCATAAGAAAATGCACAAAAAACATAGGCAATCATGATTCCGGACATACCAACAGCCAAATCGTATGTATCCAACGCATTTCCATTTACCATTCCCTCAGTAAATGCAGAATCTTCAAGTGAAAACCACATGGATATTGCAACACCCACAATGCCTAAATATATTGGATAATTTTTTATCAGACGACGGATATCCGTTTTTAAATAATGTGCTCTATTCATCCGCTTCTCTCCTTTTGTAAACGGCTCTTTTGCTACAGAAAAAAATAAATATACAAATACCTGCAGCAAAACCACTTACATCTATCAGGAATAACATCCTTTTTTTTATTTTTCTTTGTTTCTCCTTTTCTTTAATCAGCTCTTTGCTTGTTTCTAGAATTGTATCCAATTTGTCATAAGGTATCTTCATATCTCTGATTTTTCTATATATTTCTCTCTCACATTCATTCGGAGCATTTTCTATACATTTATTAAGCCTTCTTCGTTCTTCTACAATCGAATAAGGAATTGTGGATTTATTCATAAAACATCCCTTTCGCTAATCTTTTATTGCAAGAATATTTCCTTTCCTGTTTCCGCATTAATTAAGGTTACAGATTTACTTATATTATTTTCGACTACTTCAAAATACCAGATAGGATCTGCCTTATATTTTTGTTTCTCATCCAGATATACCCTCTCATAGAATTTTGCTCTTGTTACTTCATAATCAGCATCATTCAAAATGTTCTCAAATTTTTCCTCAACCACAGCAGCAATATCCTCGAAAGGCTTCAGCGTAACTTGTTGTTTTCCCTTTTCAAATTCATAAACGCCGCTGATGTCCAGCTTTTCTATTCCCCGGGTAGAATATATTGCCTGAATCGGGGCATTATCCGGAGTATCATATGCCATAACTCTGGCAATACTCATCATTTCATGAAAAATGGGAATATCTTCATATTTTTGATACCCGTAAATAAAATATGCGTCATCTTCCTGACTCCAACTTTCCTTTCTTTTTTCTTCTGCCAAATAACCTTCCTGTAAATATTGTTCTTCCAGTTTTTTCATTGTCTGAAAATTCAAGGGGTAACAGGCAAATATAAGGTCTTCTGAATGGTATCCCAATTCATCTATTATTTTTTTTAATTCTGTAATACATTCTTCGCCGCTTTTAAAAGAAACTTCCGTTTCTTCAAATACAGCTCGATTGTCTGGATTAGTTACACCGATATATGAATAATATTTGGAATTACTGCTTCCGTAAGTAATTCCTTCATTTATATCAAGACTTTCATCATTTGCAAATAGATAATAGTCTTCTGGTGCCCTCCCTTCATCTACCGGAGTTTCTGGTTTTTCAATTATTTCTTTTCCTTCACCGAATATAGTCCATGCTTTTTCTCTGTCACATCTATACAGTCCCTTTACATCAACTGTGCTTATGGCTTGTCCTTTTATATTTTCCGGCACTTCCAACTCACAATTAAATTTTACCTTCCCTGAATCAGAGGTTTTTTCATACTTCTCCGGGAAACTATATTCTGCTTCTTCCATTGAAACTATTTCTTCCCCTGCTTTTTCTTTGACATCTACAGCACTCTTGTTACATCCAGCCAAAACCGAACATGCACATAATATCAGGCCAAACCCTCTTATTTTTTTCATCATATCTTTTCTCCTAAAACTCAGCTAAGGGATACAGTATGTGTATCCCCCTAGCTGAATTTCTTATTTCAAATTTTATTCACAAAGTATTACGGTGTATACCGTCCAGTCACATGAAGATTTGATACACTGGCGGATGTTGTCATATAATAATACTGCCCTGATGGTGCATAGCTACGATATGATGCACTGCCCGACAATTTACTCGGGGAAATTGATGCTGTGTTTGACTGGATTGCACTATTGTTTCGATTAATAGACCTGCAGTTCAATGTTCCCGTCTTATTAAACGAAGTTCCTGTTACATAAAACCGCTGCTCAGAATCAGCTTTTTCAGCTCTCTTAGAAAGAATATCTCCTGGTACAGTTACATTAAAATCAACTGTTTCAGCAAATACCGGAACTGTACTGCCTACCAGACATAAAGAGGCAGCTAATCCACACATTGCTCTTTTAATCTTTTTGTTCATCATAATTTGAAGCTCCTTTCATTTTAAATTCTTTAATTCTTTTACAGCTGTTGGGAGTTTAGGCTGGTATCCTAAGAAAGGACAGGTTGTATTGGCATCTCTTACAGCTATCCTCTTTGCTATGTACCCCAATACCTTGTTCCCATTTGTAGAAGTTCTCTTATCCATTGGCTTGCACCTCCCTTTGAAGTGATTGAATTGTAGCATATAATTATTGATTATTTATTCGATTGTCAAAATTCGCCCACGATTTTGTCAAAATTAGACTTTCCTTTCAAGTAAAAAAGAGACCCCTAACGAGTCTCTTAGTTTTTAATCCGCGACATATATAAAAGGACCTGAACACAGAATCTATTAGATGTATAATCTATTTTTATTTCTCCTCCATTGGCAATGACCACCTTTTTTACATTTTCTAATCCAATGCCATGTATTGCAAGTTCTGGCTGAGTTGTCTGCAGTCCATTTCTCTTTTCAAGGATTTTTCCTGAATAGCTGTTTTCTATAAAGATTAATAACACCTCTTGTTTTATTTGCATTTTTATAGTTAGTAACTTTTCCTTCGATTTACTGGCCTCTCTTACTGCATTATCTACCAGATTCCCCAAAATCACGCAAATATTAAAATTATTAAAATATAGATCTTCCGGAATATTTATTTGAACATCTACTTGATTCAGCGTCTCGTTTGCTTTCTGCAACATATAATTTAATACTCCGTCTATTTCCTGGTTACCTGTAGTTGAATATTCTTTTGGATTTAGCATAAAATCCTTCATGCCGCTTAAATATTTTATCATGTCGTCATTATTATTTTTTTTAGCCATTGCAGACAACTCAATGATATGATGTTTTATATCATGCCTCAATGCTTTCACCCGTTCTTCCGATTCTCTGGCTATATCTAATTGATAAGAATAAACTTCTAACATCTGTTTAAACACCTGCTCATTCATACGGGCAGAATAAAATTTAAGGAGTGAATGATACAGATAAAAGATGAGAATATTAATAAAAAGAAGTGCCAGTGCTGCAAAAATAACAATTTCTTTTATTTCATGCGCAACAATAATCAGATAATATATATATACAATACTGACAACAGGAACCATTAAAAGTGCAGCCATATTTAATGCCGGTAATGTAATTTCTTTTTCGGGTTCTGTTGTCCTCTGGATAATAATTGCAATAAATAATAAAGCAAAGCTGGTGATACATTCATATACCTGATTCACCGGCTGTCCCATCGTATATTTTGTTAAAGATAAAATGACAATGCTGTCAACCAAAGCATTAATCACATATATAATAAATACAGCCAAACATTTCTTTGTTTTCTTTATGCGGTATGGAAAAAAAATCAAAAAAAGACTTGTAATGTTTGACAAAATATTCATAGCCGGAGAGGAAAATAGCAAGCTTATCGCACTTGTCCATGCCCAGCCTATAATATATAAAATAGAGACATGCTTCCATCTACTCTCTTCTTTTTGCACAAAAATACCAACAAAATACTTCAATGCGTAAAAACGTAATGCATTTGCCAGTAACGCTATAATATCATTAAATATTTTTAAACTCATCTGCAGCACTCTCCAAAATCTTTCTTCGTACATCTGCACGATTAATTTTACTTATATTTAGTACATCTCCATTCAGCATTTTTACCCACTCGTATGTAAATTCCTTTACATAATTTTTATTTACTAAATACGATTTATGTATTCTTAAAAAAACATTTTCTGGAATTCGTTTTTCAATCTCATTCAATTTTCCATAAAATGTTCTGATCTCTTTTTTCATTACAATATTAATTTTTCTTCCAGTACTTTGAAAATACAAAATATCTTTATACGAAATGCGATATGTACTATTTTGAGTTTGGAACTCAAATCCCACACTATTTTTTCCCGATATACGATAAATATTATCCAAAACATGATATATCTTCGCCGCTTCTATGGGCTTTACCAAAAAATCAAACGGACGATTTTGAAAAAGCTGTAATGCATAATTTTCCTTTGAAGATATATATATCAAAAATATATTCTCTTCTTCAAGAACCTCTCTTATATATTTGCCTACCATAACTCCATCTTTCCCTGGCAATTCTATATCCAGAAAAAGAATGTTTATTTTCTCTCTTTTCAAATAATCCAACAAAGTATCTCCAGAATAAAAAACTTCTGTCACAAGTGAAACGCTCTTCTCTTTCGCATATTTCAGTATAATCTCTTCTAGCTCGGAACATGTGCTTTTTTCATCATCGCAAATTATAGTCTTCATGATTTTTCCCTCCGGGAAGTATAATACTCTCTCGGTATTACTCATGCAAGTCATCTCCTTTTAAATCTTCACTCAAAACCGTTTTTAGGTATTTATAGTATATTTTTCATCAAAATAATTGTCAAATAGATATTTAAAATCGAATAAAATTATTTTAAAACACTTACAATATGTATAGGAGGTGTCATGAATGAATGAGGAAACTGATTTTTCAACATTTATCAAAAATAGAATTACTGAATTACGTTGTCAAAAAGGAATCTCCGAATACACTTTGAGCTTAGCAATCGGTCGTTCGCAAGGATATATACAATCAATTAGTTCCGGCAGAATATTACCCTCTATGAATACTTTTTTAGATATTTGTAAGTACTTCGATATTACTCCTACTGAATTTTTTGATCCATCTTTTCAGAACCCTACTTTGTTACATTCTATTATTTCAGATATTAGTAAATTTTCTGAAGAAGATTTATTATTACTTTCATCCGTTTTAAAGCGAATAACAAGGAATTAAATTCTATTATCCAATAGGTGAACAAGAATTATTTATTTTAATCTTGCTCACCTATTTTTTCTGGTTTATATATATTTATAAGCAGCAATTTTTCAACACTATAGAGCAAGTTTCGCCTGAGTAACTCAAAACTCACTTCGTGGCTTTCGACTTTCCGGCAATCTTGATGGGGATTCTGCTCCCCATACCCTCAGATAATACAGTTTTCACTAATATGCATACTTGGCTCCTGTAAAAAACAGTCGCATCGTAATCATATCTATCACGAAAAATCCATAAATTTTTTTATTGTGTTACCGCCTGATATTTTCAAATCGGCTTTATATATAGAAATATCTTTATTTTGAAAGGAACTATAAAATGGCACGACCAAAAAAAGATAAAAACTTACGGCATACTCGTCATATCATGCTCCGTCTCACCAATACTGAATATGAAATAATTGCAGAAAACGCAAAAGTTGCAAGCCTCCCGTTAGCAGAGTATGTCCGTAAACAAATAACAAATAAAAAAGTAATTGTGAAATATGAAATTGTGGCAGATTTACCGGAGTTAAAAAAATTAATTGCTGAATTTGGAAAGATTGGTAGCAATCTGAACCAGATAGCTCGTTACTTTAATACTGGTGGACTTCATTCCCAGGAAATGCGCAACGAAATCAAAAAGAGCATTACTGAAATTTATAAATTAAAATACGAAGTAATAAAACTGGCTGGAGATTTTATCACTGTCAATGCAAATAATAGAAATAGCGCAGGAGAAAACTAATATGGCAATCCTGAAGCATATTGCAAGCAAAAATGCCGATTATGGAGAAACTGAACGCTATCTGATTTTCCAACATGATGAATATACACAAAAACCAATTCTTGATGAAAATGGGAATATGCTTCTTCGTGAAGAATATTATCTGGATGGTATAAATTGTGATCCGTTTACATTTGATGCAGAATGTCGGGAAACTAACGCTTTCTTTCATAAAAATCAATCTTTTAATGAGATTAAGTCGCATCACTACATCATCAGCTTTGATCCTAAAGATCAGGAAGAACATGGTCTGACCGGAGAACAGGCACAGAAACTTGGCGTAGAATATGCCAGAGAGAATTTTCCCGGACACCAGGCTCTTGTCTGCACCCACACTGATGGTCATAATGGCAGTGGAAATATTCATGTGCATATTGTAATCAACAGTGTGCGAAAATATAATACAGAACCACAGCCCTATATGGAATTTGACCGGGATTCAAAAGCCGGATATAAACATCATCTTTCTGACAGATACAGAATCTACTTAAAGCAAAAAGTTATGGATATGTGCCGTTCCAATGGACTAAACCAGGTAGATCTTCTGAACCCCGCAGAAAAGAAAATATCTGAAAAAGAATACTGGGCAAAACGCAGAAGTCAAAAAAATCTCGATGAACACAATGCAGAACTGAAAAAGAAAGGACTTACTCCAAGACAGACAACATTTCAAACGGAGAAGCAATACCTTCGTGATGCGATTGATGCAGTTGCTTCACAGGCAACATCACAAGAAGAATTTTCCAGATTGCTGTCTGATAGATATAATATCACATTTAAAGTCAGTCGTGGCAGATACAGCTACCTGCATCCTAATCGTCAAAAATACATCACTGGAAGAAATCTCGGAACGCTTTATGAAGAAAATCATCTTATGCAGGTATTCCAGGAGAACTCCAACAGGCAACACGCTGAAAAGTCACATTCTACTGACAGACCAGTTACAGATTTTTCAGAACAGTCAAAATCGTCAGCTTCTGTCCAAACTGACGAAACTACACACTCTTTCCTTTTTATAAAATCTGATTTACGACTTGTAACAGATTTGCAGCACTGTATCAAGACACAGCAAAGTCAGGCATACGCACAAAAGGTAAAGCTGTCTAATCTTAAGATGATGGCTCAGACTGTTGCCTATGTACAGGAACATGGTTTCCAGAGCAAGGAAGATTTAGATACTGCCCTTTCCAATGCCTCTGCCCAAAGCACTGATGCCAGAAATACTCTGAAATCCACAGAAGACGCTTTAAAAAATATAAATGAACAGATTCATTACACCGGACAGTACCTTGCCAACAAATCCATCTATTCCGATTACCGAAAAAGTCGAAATAAAGAAAAATTTTATGACGATCACCGGGCAGAACTCACTCTTTATGAGTCTGCTCTCCGAATACTCAGAGAAAAATCACAGGGTCAAAAACTTCCTACCCTGAAAATGTTGCGTGAAGAAAAAAATCGTTTAACAAAATTGCAGACCGTACAGCGGGATGAATTTAACACCCGGCGTGAATATGAACGGGAACTTCGTACAGTATGCTCTAATGTAAATATTATTCTTAGGCACCCGCATATCCAAGAAACTCTGCACGAAACCTCACAAGGACATTCCTACTTCCGCTAAAAATCTCAATGAGAAAATTTCCAAATTATTTTTCATTTTCTCCGTTGACTAAATTCATTTTATCGCATATACTATAAATAGGAAAACAGGCGACATCCTGTTGGTGTGGCTGACACCTAAAATCCGAAACGAAAGCCGAACGTGGATCGGAGAGTTGGCAGGCAACAGAAAAACCTGAAAGCAAAGCCAGACATATGAGCTGGAGTGTTGGCGGACAACAGAAAAATCAGTCTATAAGGGAGATGCACAATGCTACGGCATTGTAATCTCCCTTTAAATATTTTTACAGATTTCAGAGGTCATAACATGGCAAAATATACCAAACAACAAGCTATTTCCATCATCACAGATTGTGCCGTTAAATATAAAGAGAATCTTGACGGATATCAGCTTTTATTCATTTTAAAAGATAAACATAAACATATTTCTTCTTTGGAAGTAAGTTTTAATCCGTATAATTTTCTTCACCTGACAGGCATAAAATTAGCAGATAAAACTACTGCTACTGATTTTTATGAGCGTTGTTTGAATCATAAGTTAAGTCCCGATGATTTTTCATTTGCCCCTGATGGAACTACACAATTAAAACTAGAAATTCTGCCACAACTTATGGTCAAAAATATTTCTGCAAAAATGGTTGGAGATTTCAATGGCTGCAACCCGAAATTATACACTGAAAAACTAGCTGGTGGCGTAAAAGCCTGTCTTGGCTTTGTAAAAACTCCTTATTCTGAATATGTACCAAATACGGTGTTAAATATAGATATTCGGACTGCTACCAGACTTCCATTACAGGTCATTGCTACATATCGCCGGAAAAGATCTGACTCCGTATATAACGAATTAGTTTACAAAGCGAAAAAAATAGACTGGGACAATATCACTTTTCCAAAAGATTATGATTACCTATCCAAACCAAACATGTAAAATTAGCAGTTCAATAAATAGAGGGAACACAAATTATTCTTCTTATGTGTTCCCTTTATTTATTGAACAAATACTTTTTATCTGTTTTTGCGTTATGAATTTCTCCTTTTTTCTTTTCGTACTTTATATTTTACTCCATATTTCTGAAAATATAGTTCACGCAATTCTCTATTTTTCATAACATCTTTAGCTACAATCCATGTCAATTCTGCTTGTATTTGTTTATCATTTTTATCAATTTGAGGAAAACATTTTTTTATAGTTTCCACATCTCCAGCCCATATAGCTTCGTTTATTTTTTCAAATAATCTATCTTCTTCGCTTTCTTCCATATCTTCAAATGCTTCTGGATGTTCTGCATAATACTCAGCTTCTGCTTCTGCCCTCTCAGCCCATTGTTCTACATATTCGTCTGAAAAAAGATATACTTCATTATAATATATATCGTCTAAATGAGTCTTGATCCACTTGTTTTCTGCTTCTATTTGTACTTCAATAAACTTAAACATTCTTGCTAATCTATTCATAAACAACAACATACAATGATTTAAATGGACGCTAGTATAATACTTGTCTTTATCCAACATATTATTATCACTCAACATATGGATACATTTCTTACATTCATTTATCAGTGTAAAATGTTTTAAGTTATCATATTCTTCTTGGGTAATAATATTGTCCAACAACAGGCTTTCAAACGGTAGACCTTCATACTGACTAATTATCTCTTTAAAATACACCAAAGAGATAGTTGAAAATTCTTCTAATTTTCTCTTTTCTTTTTCCTCAGTAATACTCTCTATATCAATCTCCTGCATTTTCTTAAAAAAATCTGAAATTTCTTTTGTTTCTTTCATAGGAATAAAAAATAATGTCTTCTTTTCTTCTCTTACTCGATATTCATCAATGTTTAATATAATATGAATATATAGCTTTCTTACTGAATCACACAATGGACTAAATATCATCTTTTTATATTTTTGTAATTTTTTTCGCTCGATTTGGGCATTTATAATTTCCAGATATAACGTAACTAATGCTGATGTAATAATTCCTGTTCCAATTCCAACAGCAATATTTCTTCTGTCCGAATCATTAATCCAACATGATGTGTATACTACTACTGCTCCACCAAATATAATTGCAATAATCGCAACATAGTTCCAATTTCTTTTTTCAAAAAAAGCCTTTATTTTCGTCATTACTGAAATTAAATTTCTTTTTATTTTCCATTTTTTTATCCACACTATATTCAGTTTCTCCATACTTCTATTAATTATGTCTTGCTTTATTATAATATCATATATCCCTATCTATTTAAAGTTTATGGTGTATATTAAATTATTACCTGTAGAGTAGGTTAGAGGGCATCCGCCCTCTTTCCCCTCATCAAACCGTGCATGAGGTTCTCCCTCACACGGCTTTCCGACATTCTTCTTTCTACAGCATTACGTCATGCTCTAGCCATTTTCTTTAATCCTTTTTCGTAAATGCTATTCCTAACAAATCCCACTCTTGACATATGTTTACGCCTTTGGTGTTTCTTGTTATACCATCTTGTAAAGGTACAGATAATGTACCAGTCTAGTGCCTGCATCCATTTCTCATTTGTTTTGGTGGAATAATAATTCTTCCAACCTGTGATTTTCGGATTTAGATTCTTTATTAAATCCTCTTCCTTTGCAACTAACAGACTTCGACCGTTTACATTCTTTTTGATTTCTGTTTTCATCTTCTTCATGGCTTTCCTGCTCGGGTACTGATAAGTTTCTTTATACAATTGTCCTTTGCTTGTTTCCGTTGTCATTCTTCTGTGGTGCATTCCAAGAAAGTCAAATCCCTCTTTTCCGTCCCACAGGCTGACAATCTTTGTTTTTACTGGGTGTAGCTTTAAATCCAGTTTTGCCATGATGTACTGCAATAAGTCCAGTGCGTGATTTGCACTTTTCTTATTCTTGCAGATGATTACTGTATCATCTGCGTACCTTACTAGAATACCGTGAGTAAGTCCATACTTTTCCCACAGTCTGTCCAGTGTATTTAAGTAGATGTTTGCCAATAACGGAGATATAACTGAACCTTGGCTTGTTCCCAGTTCAGAAATTGTCAGTACATTTCCGTATAATGCTCCTGATACTAACCATTGTCTTATCAGCTTCAATATCCTACGGTCTGATATTCTCTGCTCTACCAGTTTCATCAGCTTATCTTGGTTTACGTTGTCAAAGAACTTCTCAATATCTGCGTCTACTACATAATAGCCCTTGTTGTTACACGCTTTCCTTACCACTTCCAGTGCTTGCTTGGCACTTCTTTTCGGTCGGAATCCATAGGAACAATCTCTAAAGTCAGCTTCGAATACTGGCTCTATTGCTATCTTGGCAGCCATCTGCACAATTCTGTCCTTGACTGTTGGTATTCCAAGAGGTCTTTCACTTCCGTCTGGTTTTGGTATCATAACTCGCTTCACTGGAGATGGTTTGTACTTTCCATCCATCAGTTCCAATTTGATTTCTGACAGGTATTTTTCAATTCCCATCTCTTCAATATCTTCGATTCTGATACCATCTACACCACTGGAACCTTTGTTAGCTTTTACCCGTTTCCATGCTTCAAAAAGTACATCATCCCGATATACCTTATCGTAAAGTGCATGAAATCTTCGGCTATCACATTTCTTGGCTGTCAGATATAGTTTGTTTTGAAGTTGTCGAACTTTTTCTTTGGAGTTGTTAGTCTGCATGACATTCTCTCACTCTTACCCTCTCTACAAACGTGAATGAAGCAAGGAACCTTCCCATAGACTGCGTTTTCTTGCACAGTCATTATCGGTACTATGTTCCTCTCCGACTCCCTCCCATCAGAAATACGATTTCGCCAAGCTTATACGCTTTCTTTTTACCTTTCGGTGATGGGTAGGGTCTCTCCAGTTCCGAACCACACTTTTCATATATACCGCTTCCTATATACCGAGGGGTTCTTCTGTGCTGCTTTCCAGTTTCTTCGCACATTCCATGGTTTTCGCCCATATGCACAAGGCTCAACTCCCCTTTGTTCTCTTTTCAGAGACCTTTTTTAACGATACGACAGAATTCACTTAATGTTACGGTCTGTATGATTGCTTGCACCTTTTATCAAGGTTACTTTATCCACTCGCTTAGCACCCTGTATTACTACAGCGCACCGAGTTTAGCTACACGGCTCACTGGCGATTACCGTGACCGGACTTACACCGGCAAGTGTGGTCCAGCTTCGCTGGACACACTACATAGAAAAAGCCAGCCACAATTATGTGACCAGCCTCTCTTCTACTTGCTCTATTTTTTGGTACGTTCTCCCTCAGATTCCATTACCTGTTGCATAGCTTTCTGTCCAGTGCGTCTTGCAATTTCCTCCTTTTTCTCATTTAGTTTTGCAAGGACAGATTCTTTTTGATGGTTCTTTTTATCTTTTGGTGCAGCATTATTCTTAAGTCCGTCAATCATATTATAATTTGCTTCCTCTGTAATTTCCGCACTTCGCAGGTATTCTCCATTCTCCATGTACTTCTGCCAGTTATCCAATTTCGGTTTATAGCCTTCTGTCTGCTCCTGCACTGGCGGATGCAGAGAATCAAGAATCTTCTGTTTTACTACATCATCAAATCCATTGTAGGTGCTGTCTACAAGCACATTACCTTTCTGATCTAAGACTACATACGCAACATCTTTCCCATACTGCTCATGTTCCATAAGAAAATAATTTTTCCCCTCTACCAACAGATAATCTATTACTTCCCATGTTCCGTCTTTTCCCTCTATTTCATATCCGACTGTATCTTTGGTAAGTCCACCGCTTTCTGAAGATGTGACTTTCATAAAGTCAGGAATCTCTATAAAAGTGTCTTTGTTTACATAGTAAGTGGTCATGACACCCTCATCATTCAGGATCAGCACATCACTGGTACTGACTGCATGACCTTTATAATTGTGCGGCTGTTTCTTCTCCAGCTCCTTTTTTATCTGCTCTGGTGTTTCTCCCGGCTTCATTGTTCCCAGATACACCTGTTCATAATTTGCCACCTGCACAGGAATCTGATCCTGTGCAAGTTCTTCATAGGTACGGAAAAGAAGATTTCTCAATTCCGGTTTCTTTTTTAACTGGTAAACTGCAAACTGACTTCTACTCATTCTCCATCCACCTCCAGATCTGCTTTATAAATTTCTACCGTTTTCTGCAATTCTTCATATCCCTCATCGCTAAGATAATAGAGTTTCTGAATCGTCGTGAAAATCAGCAGCTTCATATCTTCGTCCAGATATGAAAAAATCTCATCCATTGCTTCCATTGTCTGTACCCGGTTTCCTGCATCAAAAATTGCCACTGCTATATATTCATCTTCCTCAAACCTTACCATCATAATGTTACATCTCCCTTCTTATGTGCCTTGGATTTTTCTTTCGACATATTCTGCTCCTGCTCTTTTATTTTCGCCTGACGCTCTCTGAGTGCCTGAAGAACAGATTCTTTTCTGCTCTTTGGCTGCGAAAGATTTTCTTTTGGTACAGACTTATCTTCAACTGCTTTTTCCTCTATTTTCGTAATCTCCTGCTTTGAGTCAAAATATTTTTCTACATCATCCATTGCTTTCTGCACTAATGGACTTTCCTTATAATGCTGAATCATCTCCACACCTTCCCGGTCAACTTTTCCCAGTCGCATAAGATCATACGGTCCGTCATAATCGCTTCCATCATGCAGTTCAAATCCAACACCTTTTATTCCATTTATGCGTTCTGCAGGAATTGATTCATAAATGCGTAAGGCTTCTTCCAGGGTAAGGTTCTCATGATACTCACCCATAACAGGAAATTCCATACACTCCGCAACATAAAAAGTGATCGTGTCTTCCGGCTGTTTCTGCTCTGGCTGTCTGGTAAAAACAGAAAGTGTTTCTGCATTTTTCAGACGTGAAAGTAATGACTGGGCAGTGACTACATCGCTGTCTATATCCGATTCTTCTGCCACCTCAGTCAGCCAGTCTTTTAAACCTGCTGTCTCCTTGTTCAAAATATCCTCTGTGAGTTTCTCAACCTGTTCTTCCCTATTTTCAACGGTATCTTTATATTCATAAGTATCATATTCATAACTAAAATTATCCAAGTCCACTGCGAGTTTCCTGATTTCCTGCTGATCAAGATAGGCTTCCGATTCCTTTATATACTCTGCCAAAGTAATTCTTTCTTCTAAGATTGGGGTAATATCTACTTTAATGCCTGCTATTGCCATACCATACGAATTCAATTCGTTAAAAAAACTATCCTCTCGAATATTTCCTCGATAAGAAAGCACCACATCAAGATCAGAATCTGCACGATACAGGTCATCTCTACTTCTGGAACCATGTACTCTCGCCCCAATCAATGTAACTTCATTTTCCAGTCCCATTTCTTCCAGCACAGCTCTTGCATGAAATAAAACTTCATATTCAATTTCTGCCCTGCCCATCCCATTCAATGCTGTTTCACATCTGCCAAGTTCTGAAGTGAATCGAACATCTCCACTGGCTAGCACTTCTTTAGAATGACTGATTACCTTATCCCGAAACTCCCTGTCATCAACTTTTACACATTCAACATCTTCCAATCCTTCATTTTTTAGACTGGCATACATTGCTTTCTGAATAGAATCTTCTGGATTTCCACAGGCATCTCCTGAAATTTCATGAAGTTCCTGATCATAAACCAGATATTTATAGCCTTCCTCAGTCGGTTGCACTGTTAAATACATACCAGACATTTTAAATTGTACGGTTATTCCCTCATAATTTTTTAATGCCGCTTTCCTGTCATAACCATCAAAAAAAGCCTTTGGACAATTACGTTCAAACTGTATCTTCTCCCGTCTCTCTTCTTCTGCATATTCAATTTCTGCATACATTTCTTCATAATCTATCACATTTGCATCTTCTATGGACAATCCTTCTTCCTCTAAAATATTCTCCATTGCTTCTGAAATAGAAATATTCGGATTATCGTAGACACCGCCATCCATTTCCAGATAATCCTTATCATAGAACGTATAATCATAACCGTCTTCTACCGTCTGAATTGTGAAATACTGATCTCCAATCTGGTATGCTATCTCTGTATCATGCACTTCCAGACTGTTGCCTATCTCTTTAAAAGTATTGTATATCTGCGGATTCAGCCAGCCTTCCACTTCCTGGCAATCATAGATCAGCGTATCTACTCCATTCTTGCACTGGATAAAATCAAGACTGCCTCGCAGCGGTGCCGTATTCTCAATTCCAAGAGCTTTCATTTTATGGTTAGGCAAAGAGTAATATGCTCCAAGGGCAGCTCCAAGATCCTTATATCTCTCAATCTTCATCCCACCTTTTGCTGCCAGATCTTCAATCACATAATATTGGTCAATATAATGATTTTCTGGCATTTTCAGATCAATGCCATTATTTTCTCTGACTTTATGTATCTCGAAAAAACTGAATTTCTGTTCTTCCCCCCGCAGATTCTGTCCGATCAGTGTCGGCTCCCATGTATCCGTACTGATTGGCTGCTGTTCCATGATTTTCATAACTGTTCCGTCTGCCAAGATAACGGTTGCCTGTCCTGGAAGATTCATCAGGTCATATACTGTTGCACCATTTTCTTCCAGATATTCTGAAATAGCTTCCCTGGCTCCTTCATCAAATCCATGCCAGATGTCCTCTGCCACCAGTGTTCCATTTTCCGATACGATAATATCTGCCACATCCTGACCGTATTCTTCACTCCGCATCTGGAAGAATCGCTCCCCATGATAAGTTTTCATATCAATCGCATACCATGTACCTGTATGTCCGTCTGCTTCATACCCTCTTGTAGTTTCAGTGATATGCTGATTTTTCACGCCAAGCACCTCTTCCAGTTTCCGGGTGCGGATTTCGTTTCTTGCCATATCAATGAAGCCATTCAGGACTGCAGGATGGCTTTCCACAATATAATCTCTGTTCAGATCCATTCCCCTGCTGATATTTTCCGGAATATCAATGCCATCTGCCCACTGCTTATTGCCATCAGAAAATCTTCCATCATGGGAAAGCTGTTTCAATGTATTTGCCAGAACAAAGGCAACTCGTTCTTCCCCATATTTTTCAATCACACCTATTGCAGTATCCGCTTTCAGGCTCATGCCATCAAAGTTTTCTGCGATTGCCTGTTCGATTGCATTTTTACAGTCGATATTCAGTTTTCTGGAATCCAGGTAAGCATCTACATTTCTCTCCTGCATAGCCTTTTCCAAAGTTCCCATATAAACTTCCGGATACGCTTTTACAGGATTGGCATTTAACATTTCAACTCTCTGTGCCACAAAGTCCGGCAGTTCTGTAAATCCAAAGGAATCCACATAGTATGCGGTTAATCTGCCGCCCCGGTTCATAATGATCACATCACTGACTGACATGGAATGCCCGGTAAAATCGTTTGGACGTTCTATATTAAATCGCTCAAAAAGGTTATCCAGTGTCGTAGCATCTCTCAGTCTTTCACTGTAAACCATCTGATAGTCTTTACCATCTACGGTAAATCCCATTTCTTTTGCCGCTTCCAGACTTAAAAACTGATACCCTCTTTCTTCCTGTCCGCTGTTGATCTGATAAATACCATAACGGTTTCCATCGCTTTCCAGAAGAAGCGTTTCTTTGATCTTTACTTTTTCTTCTGGTATCATAACCATTTCCTGGCTTCTCCGGTAATTTTCCCATTCAAATTTCGTCACTCCGAATAACCCGTCATGCTTTAAAATATCCAATTCCAGATTCATAACCCTCTGCGACTGCTCCTGACCGCCAATTGCTCCGGTCAGCCCGTAAATCGTTACTCCCTCATGGTGCAGTTCCACTGCCCGTTCCCTGGTAAGCGGAAGCATACTTTCTGAATAAAATCCGGCTTCATGCAATTCTGATAAACCGATCATCGAATCCGGCAGACTGTCAATCTGTTCCTCCGCTTCTCCAATCAGTTTTAGTACCGCTTCCCTGTTTCCATCCAGAATAGATTCTGCAAGATTCTCTGCCAGTTTTTCCGTCGCTTCCCTGTCATCCAGTTTATAAGCAAAATTCACGATAAGGTTTCTCTGGTCATTGCTGAAAATCGTCCGTTCCTGTTCCAGACGGTTGATGGTCTGCTCCGCATACTGCATGACACTCAGTTCTTCTGTCTGCTCCACAGCAGTTACTTCCTGCTCTGGCCTTTCGATATGAAGTTCCTTGAGTTTTTCCTCAATCTGTCCGATCATATCAGCAGAAGTCTTACGGATGGTGTCCATAGAAGCACGAAACTCTTTCATATTTTTACCGGAAGACCAGCTCGCAATATAGGAAAAGGAATACTCCGATGTATCCAGTCCAAAATGGTTGCATACCACATAGGCAACACTTTCAGCCTCAAATGTTAATGTTTCCATTTGAAGCATTATACCCATGTTTTTATAAT
>NZ_QULA01000017.1:21458-88154 GCF_003481595.1 Blautia sp. OM07-19 | reverse complement strand
TTCTTTAGTATAACATGGGAACATATAAATATCTATGATTACTTATGGGGCAAGTTAAGAGCTAAAGCAAGGGGTTTTACGACGCATTGGATAAAAATAATCATAGCATGGAAGCTTTTTACAGTAAAGCTATTCACAAAAAACTTCTTTCCCTCCACCGCCTGATATGTTACACTGAATTCTGATTTTACAAATAAAAAGGTATCATCCTCATCGGGATCTGCCTTCACACAGGGAGGAAAAATTGTATTATTTATTACTATCTATCACTTTCAGTGCATTCGTATCAATTACAATGCGTCTTTCAGACAAGCACATCCGAAACAATATGACCATGTTTCTCTCAAATTATGCTGTCTGTATCTTATTAGCCATATTATTTGGCTTACGTGTCAACACATCCGCATTTTCAGAAGGAGTGATTTTTCCAATAGGCATGGGACTCATCAGCGGAATTATGTACCTTGTCAATTTTATTCTGCTTCAGGTCAATATAAACCGAAACGGCATTGTATTATCAACAACATTTATGAAACTTGGCGTTATCGTACCAACCATTATGGCTGTTGTAGTTTTTCATGAAACCCTGACCCTTACCTCCATTGCCGGTATCTGTCTTGCACTGATCTCCGTCGTTATCATTAATCAGAATCCGAACGAAGTCAAAAATCAAAATGTTTCTTACCAGTTTTCTTTGTTATTGATTCTGTTAGCAGCCGGAGGTTTCACGGATTCTCTTGCAAACATCTACGACAAATGTGGTTCTGCATCCCTGAAGGATCTGTACCTGCTTTGTACATTTCTCTTCGCATTCCTGTGCAGCCTGATTATAAAGACTTACAAGAAGCAGCGTTTTACTTTCGCTGATCTCGGATGGGGAGCACTTATCGGTATACCAAATTATTTTTCCGCCAGATTTCTGCTACTGTCACTTTCACAAATGCCGGCAACCATCGTATATCCTGTATATAACATCGGTACCATTGTGTTTGTTACTATTACAGGTATGATCTTTTTTAAGGAACGTTTATCACTTAACAAATGGATCGCAATGGGAATCATTTTTCTGGCACTTTTCCTGCTTAGCATTTAACCAGCATCAGTGCCTCGATATGTAATACAGAAAAAAATATCCGATACAGAACGCTTATGTTTCTATACCGGATATTTTTTATTTCTTCTCTATAAATTGTCTTACAAACTCATCATAGCCACAAGGCCTTCCCCAGAAAAATCCCTGTCCGAAATCTGGTTCAAGCTTCTGGATCTTTGCCCATTCTTCCTGGTTTTCAACACCTTCAATACAAATCTTCAAGCCAAGATTATGGATCATCCTGCAGAACTGTTTCAGCAGATAATACTCTTTTTCATCTGCCACAGCACTCGATGTAAAAGAACGGTCAATTTTGATGATCTCCGGATCAAGTTCACTGAGATAATGGAAATTAGAATAGCCGGTTCCAAAATCATCCAGTGCCAGTTTAATTCCCATACGCTTTAATTCCTTTAGGAAATGCTGCGTATTAATATCTCCCTCCAGCAGATCACTTTCCGTCAGTTCAATATTCATTGCTTCCGGTGAAAGTCCTGCTTTTTCCATCTCGTCTGCAATATCTATGATCACATCTGACTTTGATACCTGTACCTGGGAAATATTTATATTGACTTTAAATCCAGGAATCACTTTTCTGATCTGACTACATTTTTCCATTGCTTCTTTCATCATCCAGCGTCCTACCGGAATGATCAGGCCTGTCTCCTCCAAAATTGGAATAAATTCTACTGGAGATACCATTCCAAACTTTGAAGAAGAAAAACGCATCAATGATTCAGCTCCACTGAGCCTGCCACTTTTAGCTTCGATCACTGGCTGGTAAAATGCCACAAATCCCTGGAATCCATTTCTTGTCGCCTCTCTGAGTTCCTGTGTAATTTCTCCTTTTCGAATAAACCGACTATAGTCTTTTTCATCAAATATATAACAACGATTTCTTCCGCGCTTCTTTGCCTCATTCAATGAAAAATCTGTCAGCTTCATAACTTTTGAATATTCAATATTCTCAGAACTGTGCAGAGCCAGACTTCCTCCTGAAATTGTATACATTACCTCAAAATCATTTTCTTCAACAAACTGATCGATGGACTCCCTGATCTTTATAAAAAGTTTTCCTGCCTCTTTTGTATCATCCGAGGAAACATCCAGAATTAAAAATTCATCTGCCATCAGTTTATATACTCTTTGTTTTTCTGACATACACGAAGAAATACATGCCGCTGTTTCTCTCAGTATAAAGTCTCCATATTCCATACTGAATTTCTCATTAATTTCTTTAAAATGATCAATTCCAACACGCAACAGATATCCCTTCTTCCAGGTCGGAACCGGATTACTTATGTATTCACGGAAACCAGTTTCACCCAAAAGCCCGCTGACATTGTCCGCTTTTTGTTTTCCACCAATCTCATTGATGCAGCCAATCATATAAAGAGGCTTCATTTTGGCATCGCGTATCAAATGTCCCTTGCATTTGATCCAGACAGGCCTTTTTTTCAGATCCATCCAGCGATACTCCATATTGTGAGTACAGCGCTCTGTACTTAGCAGATCATCAAATTCTGCTTTCAGCTTTGCATAATCAGACCCATAGACAAAATCTCTGTGATACTCCATTACCTTGTGAAAAGCATTTTTCGGAATACAGAATCGCTCCAGTGCCTGTGGCGCAATATAATAATAATCTGTCCTGAAATCTATAACATACGGATAATTATCGGTGGTAGGACTGATAAGATCAATCATACTGCAAAGCTCATCCAACGGCATATCCTGATATTTTTTCTCGTGGAGGATCACTTCATCAATAATATCTTCTGCAGGATGTTTTTCCATATAGGAAAATGTATTTTCCGTCCCCGTTGTCTTTGCAACTTTTTTCCTGCGTTTCTGGCGATACAGCATCGTATCACTTCGTCTTACTATGTCCTTAAAATCAATATCTGTATCCGGAATATAATATGCATATCCTGTTGAAATACTCAACTGATAACTAAGATCACGTGACGTTTCTTTCAAAGTCCGTTCCAGTACATTTATGCAGCCAGGAATCTGTTCCTTTTCCTCACTATGATACACATATGCAAACTCATCACCGCCAATACGAAAACAGTTTTTTTCATTTTTGAACGCACGCCGGATACACTGGTAGCAAAGCTTCAGTGCTTCGTCTCCCTTTTCATGTCCGAAATTGTCATTGATCTCTTTCAGATTATCTACATCAAGTAATACAACACCTGTCGTCCGCAGCTCAATTTCCTGCTCATCCAGATATTTGATCATGTTTTCGTAGGCATTTCTGTTCATCGCTTCCGTCAGCATATCCATATTTGCCATCTTCTGCAGATATGCAATTTTCTGTTTCTGAACATACTGGTCATAATATCTGTATACCTGTATCCAGATCAGCGAAACAATAAATCCCATGGTTCCAAGCGGAAGGAATATGGACGTAGTTTCAAAATTTCTGATATAATACAAAGCAAGTTCTGCCGCACCAGATACCATTATGATATACAATGGATACTTAAACTCCCGTGCTGCTTCATTTTCTATTTTTTCTGCCTCATAATGAATCAGCATCAATGTATAGACAACTGTAACCAGCATTAATATATGCGTCATCGGAAGCATAAGGAAAATATCTATGATTCCTGCACACTGAAGTATGACCTGTACTGCCATATTCAGCAGGAACAAAATTGCCAGGTATAACACGCCTTTACGATACTTGCTTTTGCAGATATCATATAAAAGAAAAGTAAATGGCACCGGAAATAGCAAAAAGGAAAAAAGATCCACAAAATAAAGAGTTCTTCCATCCGGGATCAGAAACTGCATAAATCCACACTGCTGCAATGACCATATCGCAATCAGCAAAGAAAAGATTCCAAGATTCAATAAAATCTCATTTTTGCCCACTGATTTTGCTCTGTTCTTTTTTCTCATACTCGAAAAGTACAAAATCAGACTGACTGTCCCAGAAAACAAAATCCCACAGCTGATAAGCAATATCCCGAAACTGTCTTTCAGAATTCTCAGGACACAATCGCCCCTCGTTCCAAAAGAAAGTGAAAACTCATTTCCATAGTATTTCGAATATACCGGAAGTATCCGTACCTCCAGTTTTTTCCCTGCACTATTCTCTGGAAGATCTACAATATGCCAGCAGGAACCCGGTGATTTCAGAAATTTAGGTGCATTTTCATCTCTGCCATACTGGTAAATTTCTTCACCGTCAAGAAGAACCTCCACAGCTGTATGCGTGGTTTTAAACAAAAGCGACCGTTGTCCATTAAACTCCTCCGGCAAAACCATGTTCTCTGTCTTGATCTCGCCCTCCACTTCCTGCGTTGCTTCAAATGTCACAGTACCGTCAAAAGACAACTTCTCTCTCGATGTACTCTGATTATATATCCATGTGGAAAAAACAATGGCAAACAATCCGAAAGTAACCAATGCAATCCATAGTCTTTTTTGTATTTTCATATTTCCCCTCATCCATAAATTTAATAAACAAGTGTAACTTTTTTAGTATACACCTTATCTGCTTATCTGACCAGAGATTACGGGGATTTTGTTCATTTTCTCTACTGTGACTCTTCCCAATACTCCTCTGCATCCTGAACATCTTCAAATTCGTCCATATGATCAAAATAAAACTCCTCTGGATCATCATAATCTTGTACATCATACATGTCCTTGGCATTAGATAATTATTCATATCCAATGCCATTACTCTATT
The DNA here is from genome assembly GCF_003481595.1 of Blautia sp. OM07-19. Taxonomy (NCBI): domain Bacteria; kingdom Bacillati; phylum Bacillota; class Clostridia; order Lachnospirales; family Lachnospiraceae; genus Blautia; species Blautia sp. OM07-19. Next base: position 83,355 of record NZ_QULA01000017.1, on the reverse strand, counting down.
TATTTCTTGTAAATCTTTACTTACTTTAATATCATCTTTATTTTCCTTTAACTCAACTATCCTAAGTAATTCAGGCTCAATTATTGTTTATTCGTAACTGTTCAGTACCCTCACAGTTACGAGTCAAAATGCATTCCAAATCACCTTCGGTGATGGCATTTTGCCTTGTATGTCTCGGGATTTTGGCAAAAACATGCCAAAACACCTCGCGGGATACTACCTACTGAATAGTTACGTTTATTCATTTCTTCAATATCCTAAAAAGCGCTTGCAATACCAACAATTTTATTATACAGTATTATTGTTATTATATTTTGTTAGAACTCAGTATTTTAGGCTTTCTGAGTCTTGGAGTCACAGCGGAGATAATCACTCTATTTTTAATGATAATACAAATTGTTATCGCTTTAAAGGGAGAGATGCCTATGTGTTCAAACAATAAATTGGTGGTATACGGCGCGTACGGGGTGGTCAATTTATCTATTCTCCTTAAAATACTGGTTCAAGCGCGCTTAGGAGGTTCAAATCCTCCCCGTCCCGATTATTACAGGTTGCCTTTTGCAACCTTTTTTTATGTCAAAAGACACCAACCTCTCAGTCAGTGTCTCAATCTCTAATCTCAATTATTCAATTTCCTCACATCACCATCTCAAACAATCCCACCATCACCGGCATAGTCGCGATCGACAGCAGTGTCGTTAATACATACAGCGAACTGGAATACGCCGCGTCTTTATCATAGAGCTGTGCCATGGAAGTGACGGTTGCGCAGGCGGGTGTTATGGAGGCGAGGTAGACAGTCAGAAGAATCTGTTTAGAATCCTGTATGCTGGCGAATGTCTGGATTACTTTCATCAATCCCAAAACAAACACCGGGTAAATGAACAGGCGCAGTGCGGCGGAAAGGTAGATTCTTTTTCTGGTGAATACAGTTTTCAGTGGGACTTCTGCGATGACCATTCCTGCCAGAAGCATGCCGAGTGGACCGATCATGTTGTTCATCATGTTCAGGACGTCCTGGGCTCCGGAGGGGAGCTGGATTCGGAAGATGAACAGTACTACTCCGGCTATGATGGAGATGATGTTTACGTTCAGAAGTACTTTTTTCCACTCGAGTTTATCTTCTTCGCAGAGCATATTTTTGCAGTGAGTCCAGATCAGGATGAGCTGGACGGCAATGTAGGCACTGGAGTAGATGACGTATTCCTGACCAAGTAATTCCTGTACCAGCGGGATTACGAGGATTCCTGCGTTTGAATAGATGATCGTTGCGCGTTCGATCACGTCTAAATGGAGTGGTTTTTTCAGGATTGCGGTGAGGAGCAGAAACAGGATATGTACTGCAACTGCTGCCGCGCATGCCAGAAGCAGGCCTTTCTGAACATCGGGTGTGTATTCTACCTGAAAGGCATTCAGAATCACGCACGGGATGACCAGATAAACCATGATCACGGACACGCTTTTGCTCTCCGATGACTTCATAAGTCCGGCTTTTACAACTGTATATCCCATAAACATGATCACAAAAAGCTTTATGATTTCTTCCATTAATAATAAACTGATCTGCATTTTTTACACCTGCTTCTTTCTCAAAAATCTCCGTACCACCTCAAACCCGCCGCTCGGCACGCAGAATTTGTCTCGGGATTTCTGGCATTCTTCATACGTGTCTTCGAGGTCGAACCATTCTACAGATTCTACTTCTTCTTTCTGTAAAACAAGGTCATTGATGTCTACCGGCTGGCTGTAGATGTAGACGAAGGCTAGTTCTTCGTCGCGGAACAGTTTGCCGTGGAATTCTTTGGCGAAGGAGATGGGGAAGGTTCCGGCGAATTGGAGCTGGACTGGAGTGCCCTGGATGCCGAGTTCTTCGTGGAGTTCGCGGAGTGCGGACTCCAGGGGCTCATCTCCGGCCTGGATGTGACCTGCGGAGGAGGTGTCGAATTTGCCGGGGAAGGAGTCTTTGTTCTTGGAGCGTTTCTGGAGTAAAACTTCGGTTCTTCCATCTTTTTGGCGGATGATCCAGATGTGAGCGGTTCGGTGAGGGATGCCGTCTGTGTGTGCTTTCTCGCGGGTTACTGTCTTGCCTGTTGGATTTCCTTTTTCGTCTATGATGTCAAATATTTCCATTGTCGTCTGTGCCTTTCTTCGCTTGTCTGCCGCGTTTTGTTTCGAGTTCATTCTGCATCTGTGCGCGGGCTTTTCGCGCGATGCCGGAGTTGCTGTTCATGATGCTCGCGCGGGTGATCTTGTCGTTGCCGTATTTCTGCCGGATCGTATCGAGTGCCGCGTCCAGTTTCCGGTGGCGTTCTTTGTTTTCGGTGTTTTCAAATAAGGATAACTGTTCGTATTCGTCGTCGGAAAGGTTCGTGAGTGCTACTCCAATCAGCCGGAGGGGTTCGCCTTTCCAGAATTCGCGGAAGAGTTTTTTGGCCTGTTTGTATATCTCGTCTGTCACATCTGTTGCATTCTGGAAGGTTGCCTGGTGGGATTTCTTTTTGAAGTCCAGTGTACGGAATGTGACAGCTACGGACAGGCATTTTTTCTGCTGCCTGCGCATTCTTGTGGCTACTATATCGCACTGTTCCAGAAGGATCGGGAAGACCTGTTCCAGCGAGATAATATCTTCATTAAAGGTGGTTTCTGCGCTGAATCCTTTTGCTTCGTCTGCCTGTTCTTTGACCGGAGAATCATCGTTTCCGAGGGCATACTGGTGAAGCTGGTGTCCGTTTTTGCTGCCCAGTAATGCCTGGATATCAGTCTCTTTTGCACGGGCAAGATCACCGATTGTATGGATGCCGATTTCGTTCAGTTTCTTCTCAGATGCTTTCCCAAGAAAGAGCAGGTTTCGGATGGGAAGCGGCCACATTTTTGTCTCAATCTCATCTGGAAAAAGGGTGTGGACTTTGTCTGGTTTTTCAAAATCGGATGCCATCTTTGCCAGCAGTTTGTTGGTAGATACGCCTACATTTACGGTGAATCCCAGTTCTCTGTGTATCCTGTCTTTGATCTCATGGGCGGCTGCGATCGGGTCCGGATAAAGCAGGGACATTCCTGTCATATCGAGAAAAACTTCATCGATGGAAAAGGATTCCATAATCGGTGTATACGAAGCGCAGATTTCTTTGAACGCTCTGGAGCATTTCACATAAAGATCAAAATCGCTCTGTACGATCACGAGCTCCGGGCATTTCCGAAGTGCCATTGCCATCGGTTCTCCTGTCTGGATTCCGTATTTTTTTGCCGGAATGGATTTGGCTACTACGATTCCGGTACGCTTCTTCGGATCACCGCCAATGCATGCCGGAATGTCCCGAAGATCCGGCAGTCCCTGGTCTATCCTTCGCACGGATTCCCAGGAAAGAAACGCGCTGTTTACATCTATATGAAAAATCAAACGGTCCATACTTATCCCTTCCTTTCGCTGTAGTTTCATCTCTTACATATGTTCGAAGTAGGTTGCCACGTCCAGATATGCCTCTATCAGCTCTTCCAGTGTCATTTTGCCCTCTACAAAAATCAATAATACCAATCTTTTCTTATTATATCATGCTCTGTCGGGCGCATCCTACAAAATTTTACATTTTTTTGTATCCAAGCAGTTGCTTTTACAATGGAAGCTCCAAAAAACTGTCGTTTATCTACTTTACAAACACGCAAATTTTTTATAAAAAAATAGAAAAAAGGGAGTTTTATTGGACTGAATAAAGAGTATAATAGAAAGTGCAAGAACAAATAGGACTTGCCCATATCAGTATAAAATAGAAAGGTTAAGAAGCAGATATGAAGATTACATCCAGCTATGGCGTAGAATTACGAAAACATAATATCCCGATACGTCAGACGCTGGATGTTTACAGGTCTGCTGTCAGTTATCTGACAGAAATTTATGAGCAGGTATGGGAAGAACTGGAAAGTATTCAAAAAGCTAAGAAACGTTTCAATGAAGCAGAACACCTGATACATACAACGAAAAAGAATCAGACCCGTTTTGATTTTGATGTTCTTTTCCCAAAGATGCCTTGCTACCTAAGAAGGGCAGCCATCCAGCATGCCCTGGGAAGCGTATCCTCTTCCAAAACTTGAATGAGATTGTTGGAAAAATCAGTCCAGATAGAAGGAAAGCCGAAACTTGTATATGAGAACCATGCAGATATAATTGTTTTCGAATACCTGAAGACAAAAGGAAAGATATCCGGGAGAAAGAAACAGAGACTGCATCTGTGGAGAAAACGGGATATCCAGAAACGCTGTGAGCATCAGGCACACAGAAACGGAATGAGAATATCAAGGATCTGCGCATGGAATACCAGCAGGCTTGCGTATGATGGAACAGGAACGGTTGCCCATGATTCAAGAAATCACAGCCTGTGTGTGTTTCAGACAGGAAAACGATATAATTGTGACTTGTCAGCATCGTACAATATTGGAGCAAGATATTTTATCAGAGAACTTTTACCCCCTTCCGGTAACGGAAAGGTCTTTGCTGGAGGCAAAAGTCCCTGCAGTAAAACGTAGAACCTCATGTGTTTATGCGGACCTGAGGAAACTCAGTTCAGAAATGAACTTAAGAGCCGCATAAATGCAGGCAGATATACAGCGGACTACCTGTCATGTGGGAACCTGCCGTATCCGGCATGCACCAGTTCTGTCTGCATTGCAATTTATATGCTCGTATAAAATAATTGTGCAATATAAAAGAGAGCTCAAAAGGCAGTTTCGCATGGCCGATTCTTCCTTTTCAGGTCTCTGTTTTTATTCTTTTTTCTGGTATTTTGTGCGGAGCAGCCATTTCTGGTCGATGACTTTGAGTTCTTCTCCAAACCGGATATGAAGGCTTACGGAACCTGTTCCCTGTTCGATTTCTTCAATGTATCCTTCTCCGAATTTCGGATGACAGATCACTTCTCCCACCTCATATTTCACGATACTTGCCTGACTGTTTTTGTGCTCCTGCTGCCTCCTATATGTGTCACGGATTGCCACAGTCTTGTCGTGGATCGGACTTTTGAGTTTCTTTTCGTAGTCATGTTTCATCAGGGCTTCCCCTGCCTTGTAGTAAGGTGTCGGCGCGGCCCCTACCAGAGAACAGCAGTATTTCCACGCGCTTCCGTGAAGTCCTGGCTGCCACTGATATTCACGTGGGATCGTGATATGATGTTCCATGTAGTGGGCATATTCGTGTCTGTAGAGATCCATCCGGTCTTCTTTTGTAAGAGGATTTTTTACCCCGTATCCTACGAAGAGAAGGGAAAAATGAAAGTGTTCTTTTTCATGATGCCCTGCTCTTGTATAGGAACCCAGAGTGTCTGTTTCAAATCCAAAAGTGATCGGGATCTGGGCTCCGCGAAGATGAAATTTCCGATCCAGTTCCCGGTAGAGGGCACGGATCTGCGCCGTCAGTATTGTCGTTTCTTTCTGTAGTGTTGCATACAGATCTGTATAATTTCTGTCGTCCATGATTTCTCCATTTGTATTTCGTTCACTGATTCTCTATCATATACTGAACTTGCCATCTTGTAAACCAAAAATATGCACAAAAACAGGACAACATATAGCTTTCACTACTGCTGTCCCGTTTCTATCTCATTTATTTTTTACTGAAGATACTGGTTAGATTTCCAGATCACACTCACCAGTCGTGCGATACACGCTTTCAGGTCTTCGATCTTAAGAGTTCCCTCTGCCAGTTCTTTGTGCATATTATCGTGATCTCCGAAGCATCCCGGCATTACCAGGTCGTTTCCTGCTGTCATGCAGCCGGATGCTGTACAGTTATCTCCCTGTTCTGTAGTCGTCCAGTCTGTCATGATCGCACCTTTGAATCCCCATTCATTTCTTGCGGACTCTGTGCAGAGATCATAGTTGTTTGCTGCATGAACACCATTGATCAGGTTGTAGCTGGTCATGATGGATATCGGCTGTGCCTGTCTGATCGCGATCTCGAATCCTTTCAGATAAACCTCGCGAAGTGCACGCTCAGATACAACGCTGTTTGATCCCATACGGTTGTCTTCCTGATTGTTGCATGCAAAATGTTTGATCGTTGTTCCACATCCATAATTGGACTGCACGCCCTCTGTCATAGCTGCTGCGATCGTTCCGGATACATATGGGTCCTCTGAGTAGTACTCGAAGTTTCTTCCACAGAGCGGATTTCTGTGGATGTTCATTCCCGGTGCCAGCCAGAGTGTCACGCCGAAGTGCTCCATCTCGGTTCCGATCATTGCTCCGACTTCGCGGATCAGCTCCTGGTTCCAGGTCTGTGCAAGCAGAGTTCCTACCGGAATCGCTGTACAGTACTGATAATATCTTTCTCCCGGAAGTTCTCTGGAATCATCATAGAATAATCCACCTTCCAGACTGAATTCGAACGGCATGCTGACAATGCTGCCTTCATTGACATGATAATATTTCATCAGTCGAAGTCCTGCCGGTCCGTCTGCAAAGACGATGCTTGCAAGTCCTTTATCTACAGCACAGCGGTGTGTCTCTCCTGCAGAACCCGGAACAGAAATGCCTGCTGCCCCAAGGTTTCCCCCCTGTGCTTTGCCCGGGTCTCCGGCTGCCAGATCGATCAATTCTTCTTCTGTCAGGGTATTTACAAAATCCATCGCCTCTCTCTCATAGAGGTCGGCATTTTTCTTATATTCTACAGTCTCTGTCGTAATGTCTGCCGCATGAAGTTCCAGAACGGTCATCGCCTGCTCTCCGGCAAGTTTCTCTGCTGTTTCTGTGCGTTTTGCTGTTCTGGATGGTTCCTGTACGATTTCTTCCAGATCCTGTTTCAATGGGAAGAGGTTTTTGACCTGACGTTTCGTCACTGTGGCATCCAGTTTCATGCCTCCACAGAGTTTCGCACTGGCAAGGCTGTTTCCGATCCAGATGCCGTAGAAGCCTTTTTCCAGGATCCATGCTGCGCTCTCTTCATCGTAGGAAGTCAGTGCATCTACTGTCACTTCCATGGTGACTTCTTCTGTTTCGCCAGGTTTCAGTTCGGCAGTCTTGGCGTAAGCTGCCAGACGGTGTGCTTCTTTTTCCAGAGTGCCTCCCGGCAGGGATGCATAGACCTGTACGACTTCTTTGCCGGACACTTTGCCTGTGTTCTTTACAGATGCTAAAATGCTGATTTTTTCAGCGGATATTTTTACCAGACGGTAGTTGCTTATCTCAAAGTCTGTATAGGAAAGTCCATATCCGAAGCCATAGCGGACCGGAACTTCAAAGGTATCGAAATAACGGTATCCTACATAAATTCCCTCTTCGTAAAGCTCGGTCTGCACATTTCCGTTATTATGTGAAAACTTCTCAGAATTCGGATAATCCTCATATTCATATGCCCAGGTATCTGCAAGTTTGCCGGATGGATTTACCTTGCCGGAAAGGATGTCGGCAACTGCATTTCCGCCTTCCATGCCAGGCTGTACGATCACCAGAAGTGCTTTGATGTTCTCGAATTCATCCATGAAGGAAAGATCCACCTGTGCGCCTGCATTGATCAGAACAATGACATTTTTGTAATATGCACAGATGTCTGCAAGTATCTGATATTCGTCGTCGTTCAGATAATAATCGCCCTTGTCAGCAGTACGGTCGGAACCTTCTCCTGCGATCCGGCTCAGAACATAGATTGCTGTTTCCGTATCTGCGTCCTCAGCTGGTTTCTGTACCTGATCTCCGGCTGGCATTTTGAATGGAGTGGTGCTGTATACCGAAAAGAAATCCATGGTGTCCGCGCCTTCACCCGTTTTTGAAAGGATACTTCTCTTCCATTCCTGGCGTGCATTCTCGTAGATCTTGTCGTAACTTGCGATCCAGTCTTCTGTTGTCACCTGAAATCCGGCGTTTTTGATTCCCTGGAAAACGGAAACATTTTCACGTTCATTGACATCTCCGGAACCTGTTCCTCCTTTGATGGTCCTTCCTGCGCCTGCGCCATAAAGTGCAACGTTGCTTCCGGCTTTCAGGGGAAGAAGATTGTCTTCGTTCTTAAGAAGAACGATTCCTTCTGCTGCTGCACGGCATGCAACCTTGCGGTGTTCTGTCTCCCATGGCTGAACTTTCGGATCTGTGGTGCCGGAAAATGCTCTCTCTTTCAAAATTCGTGTCATGATTATTCCTTATTCCTCTCCGATAAAATCTGCAAATGTTTCTTTTATTTTCTGCTCATCCTCCGTACCTGCATTCAGGATCAGCGGCTTGCTTAAGTCCAGGCCGAAAATTCCCATGATGGATTTTGCATCTACATAATATTTACCGCTCTGCAGATCCATATCACAGTCAAATTTACTGCAAAGTTTGTTAAATTTATCTGCGTCCTGCATAGATACGATCTTTACTGTTAATTTTACCATAATCTGACTCCCTTTTCACGCTTTTATTCAGGCGGATCTTCCGACCCGCCCTGCTTATTGTTTATTTAGTTAAAGTACTTTCTGAGAAGATAAGTCGGTGTGCAGCTCCATGCGTGGCAGTAGCTGTTTACAATGCTGCTTCCATATGGAGATTCTGCCGGGTTTTCCGGATTGTAGAGTTCCCAGAAGGTATCTGCACCGTGGCTGATCATGCCGCCCCAGTAATATTTCATGTATTCCATTGCCTGGTCTTTTTTGCCGCACATCAGAAGTGCTTCCACATAATGATGGTTCATGTACGGAGAGACCATTCCTTTTTCCGGTTTCAGCTCATCCAGCTTATCGAGCATTGCACTGCCTTCTTCGATGCTGACTGCACCTGCAAGGATTAGCCATACCTGGCTTGCGTAGTTGATCTGTTTTTCCTCGCCACTTACGAACAGGCCTGTTTTCTCATCCAGAAGATATTTTCTGACTGCTGCAGTCTTTTCTTCTGCTTCTTTTGCAAGTTCTTCTGCTTTTGCTGTATCTCCAAGGATCTCTGCGATCTTCTGTACTTTTTTTGCACAGTAGATGTAAACGCCCTGCATTGCAGTCTGTTTGTTCAGTCCTTCCGTCCAGTCGATGAAGCCCCAGAATCCTTCGCCGTTTTTCATCAGATGTCTCGCATCAAACTGCTCTCCGGCGATCTCCATCTGGCGGTATGCACATTCGCTTAAATCTTCCAGCGTTTCTCTGTCGCCGGATGCCTCATAGTAGTCCAGAAGCGTTGCGCCGAAAAACATGGAATAGTCCAGAAGGAAAGTATCATCTACGATAAATTTTGGCTCTGTGAACAGGCAGGCACTTACCTGACCGTTGTCTTTTGTCTGTCCTGCGAACAGGTACAGGCATCTTTTTACCAGATCCATGTTGTGGAATGTTTCGTAGTTTGCAAGTGCCTGAAGTCTCAGGTCTCCGAGCCACAGACGGCGGTCTCTCTTCGGTCCGTCCTCAAAAACGGACTGCATACAGTTGTGCAGGGTACGAAGGCTGACTTTGTCCAATTTACGGATCATTTCGTCATCACTCTCTACCGGTTTCACATCTTCCATGCGGACAGAAGAAACACTGGTGCAGTATACATCTTCCACTACCATCTGCCATTTCAGTGAGGTATCGATTGCCTCGATCTCCATATAACGGAATGCGTATCTTCTTGGAAGTTTCAGTTCTGCCGGAAGGACATCGATATGGATGAATTCTTCCTGGATCCAGCCACGGCTGATCCATCCATCATAATCTGCGGAATCCTCAGTCATCTCTTTTGCGATCTCACCAAATTTCAGTCTGAAAAATGCCGGTGCATCCTGCGGGCTTCCCACAGAATTCAGTTTCAGAGTGACATATCCTACCTGATGATCACCGAAATCCAGGCAGATCCTGTCGCCTTTTGCCATATGATAGGTGGAAAGATTTTCGATGTCATCTTTTTTCGAAACTTGCAGAAAAACCTCCTCTGTCTTTACGATATCTACGATAGAAACCGGACGGACTACTGTCTTGATAAGTTCCGGTGCACACGCTTCTGCTTTTTTTACAAAATCATCATTGGTTACTCGAACCATATTTAAATCAATACTTACTGCTGGCATTCTGCTTTTTCCTCCAATTTTTTCTATATATCACTTTACCTTTTTCTGCTGTATTTTCCAATTGTCTTTTTTTCTGTAAAACAGTGATGTTTTTTTCGATAAATATGCGCTATACTTTTATTACATAATAAGGGAGAGGTTCTATATGAAACTTACCAGAGAAGAATTTCGGAAATACATCTTTTCTTACACTGAAGATGAAGCCTTTTATAAAAAACTTTATTTACAAAAAAAGAAGGATCCTGAGACATTTCAGGACTACTGCCTCAATCTGGATCGAAACTTTATTTTGGAACATCACCTGTATGTTCCTGAACTTCTGAGCGGATCCTGGTCTCCTTATATGGAAGAAAAAGATTTCTTTCAGGATACGGTCGAGAATATCATGCTTTACAAGCACTACCGCTACACGCCTGTTTTTTCTCATGAGCATGAATTTTTTGAGATCCTCTGTGTGTATGACGGCACTGCTGATACTACGATCCAGGGGATACGGCACACGCTGCATACGGGTGATATCTGCATCATCCCGCCGAATACTACACATAGTGTCGGAATCTTTGATGACAGCACGGCTTTTAATATCCTGGTGCGCGGTACAACATTTCAGTCTACTTTCTTCCAGTCACTGACGGCTGACAGTTCCCTGGCACAGTTTTTTGCACATGTGCTGTACCGCAAGACGGAGGGAAATTATCTGATCTTCCATAGTGGAGATGATGTACGGATCCGCGATATGCTGGAAAATCTCTATATTGAGTATCTCGGCCACGAGAAATACAGCTATACCTTTCTCAACTCCATGCTGGTCATGTTCTGGGCGATGCTGCTTCGTTATCACGAGAACGATATCGAATCCATACTTACAAAGGATACTGCCGGAAATTCTGTCACAGAGATTCTGAACTATCTGAACCAGCATTACCAGACAGTTACGTTGAGCGAGACAGCCAGTCATTTTGGTTACAGTATTTCCCATTTCAGTACCCTGATCAAAGAAAGTACCGGAAAAACTTTTCTTCAGATCATCCGGGATATCAAGCTGAATCAGGCGTGCCGTGCACTGCGGGAAACTTCCCTGAGCAACCCTGCGATCTGTGAACTTGTCGGATATGAAAGCCCGGAACATTTCATGCGTACTTTCAAGAAAACTTACGGGATGACTCCCGGTGAATATCGCAGGAAAAATAAGGAATAAATTTTCACAAAAATAAATTTTTTTATCTTCCTGACTTTTTTTGTATATTCTCTTTACAATCCTCGAATCCTGTCGTATCTTAAAGACAGGTGAGAAAATCAATCAATATCGAGGTTTATGTTATGTGTGAAAATTCAAAGAAAGAGGCCCGTTCGATCACGATGACGACGGGCTCTTTGTGGAGAAATATTTTTCTGTTCAGTATTCCGCTGATGTGCTCTCAGCTTCTGGAAGTTATCTTTAACTTAAGCGACGTTGCTGTTGTTGGCCAGTTCGCAGATTATAAGGCACTTGGAGCGGTCGGTTCTACGACGCTGCTGGTAACATTGTTTGTGGGATTTCTGATCGGTATGGGCAGCGGTGTTAATGTCCGGGTCGCCCACGCACTTGGCTCCGGGGACCGACAGGTCACTGAGAACACCATTCATTCAGCTCTGCTCCTCTGTGCACTGATGGGACTGCTGGTCGGTGCTGTGTGCTTCTTCTTTTCCGGCGGGATGCTTAAACTTTTGAACACCAAGGATGATCTGATCGGGCAGGCTTCCCTTTACCTGAAGATTTACGCGGTCGGTCTTCCTGCGATGGGTGTTTACAACTTTGGTAATGGAGTGTTAAGTGCCCGCGGAGATACGAAACGCCCGCTTTATTATCTGGCTGCAGCCGGTGTTCTGAATGTTATTTTGAACCTGTTTTTTGTCATCGTATTACATATGGCAGCCGCGGGTGTTGCCACAGCTACTGCGATCGCACAGTATGCTTCTGCCGCTCTGATCATGACGCATCTGCTTCGCCGCAGGGATGAATGCCATGTTTCACTGAAAAAAGTCAGACTGCACAAGGACACCAGCATTGCCATCCTGATGATCGGGGTCCCGGCAGGTATCCAGAATGCGATCTTTGCGATCGCAAACCTGTTCGTACAGAGCGGTGTCAATTCCTTTGATACCTATATGGTCTCCGGAAATGCGGCGGCTACCAATGCGGACACGATCATTTATAATGTCATGTATGCTTTTTATATCGCATGTTCCAGTTTTATGAGCCAGAACTACGGTGCAGGAAACAAAAAAAGAGTTCTGAAGAGCTACTTTATCAGCCTGTTTTATTCCTTCAGTATAGGACTGATCCTTGGACTGCTCCTCTTTCTCTTTGGTCATCAGTTCCTGTCACTGTTTGCCACGGATGCTGCCGTTATCGATGCCGGCATGCAGCGGATCAAGATCATGGCGTTTTCTTACTGTGTGTCCTCTTTTATGGACTGTACGATCGCCGCATCCCGTGGGATCGGAAAGACCATCATCCCGACGATCATTATCATCATGGGCTCCTGCGTCTTCCGTATCATATGGATCTACACGATCTTTGCCTGGGTCCACACCATCCCGGCACTGTTTCTTCTGTATCTGTTTTCATGGATCATCACATCGATCGCAGAGATCATCTACTTTACTGTCAGCTACCGGAAACTCAGCGTCCGGTAGCTGATTTTTTATTCTTTATTAAAAAGGCTCGATCTTCCGCACTTCACGATCATAAGTAAAAACACCGTTGACCTCTTCTTCCACATCTGTCCACTGTGTGTAGATACTGGCACTTAAGCCCTGTGGGATCAGATTTCGCACACCCTGCCATCTTTCGAGGAAACGCTTCTCGAGATCTTTTTTGTTTTTGCAGATTCCATAGCCGTATAGTTTTTCTTTTGCACAGTGACCTGGTTCCCGATAGCTGTAACCGCCAAATTCTGAAAGAACGGAAGCCCTCTCTCGTTCCGGGCGGATGAACAATTTAAAGAAATAATTATGCAGGCTGGAAAAATCTCCGCCTCCCTGGTCAAACCATCCACTTGCCTGATCGATCAGCCGGTTCGGATCAAGTCTGCGGACGATCCTGGTCATATCCTCTGTCTGAAACTGTCCCCAGCCTTCGTTGAAGATCACCCATGCCGCAATGCTGGGATGATTTCCAAGAAGCCGGATCGTCTCTTTCATTTCCCGGATAAATTCCAGGCGGCCGGCTTTTGCTTCTCTGGAAAGCAGTCTCGGATAAACGTCACGCATTGGGATCCGAAGCCAGGAAAGCAGAGTCGCACCGTAAGTTACAAACCAGTGTTTATAGTAACTTCCACCATTGACCATATCCTGCCAGACTACGATTCCAAGTCTGTCGCAGTGATAATACCATCGCTGCGGCTCGATCTTGAGATGCTTCCGCACCATGTTGAAGCCGGTCTTTTTCATTTCCTGGATGTCAAAGATCATCGCTGCATCAGATGGCGGCGTGTACAGACTCTCCGGCCAGTATCCCTGGTCGAGCACGCCATTCTGGAATTGTACTTCGCCGTTAAGACAGATCCGCAGGAATTCCTCATGAACTTTCGTTTCCAGAGAAAACTTCCGCATGGCGAAATAGCTGATGGCTCTGTCGTCTCCCAACTTTACTTCAAAATAATAAAGATACGGAGTTTCACAGTTCCACAGAGAAATGGACTCAATCGGGATCTCGATCCATTTGTCACTTACAGCCAGTACTGCTGTTTCCAGCATATCCTCTGTAGAAATCTGTGACGGTTTCACTACCGGATCTGGATAAAGTCCTGGTTTTCGTATTTTTATTTCTATCGGAAGATTTCTGGAAAGTTTATCCACATTCTTTTTATCTGTACTATAACTGGAACTTACTTTGATCCTGATGATCTTTTTCTCGATATCCGGAACTGTTTTTATTTCTTTTATGTAGGTTTCCGGCACTTTTTCCAGCCATACTGTCTGCCAGATGCCGCTCTGGGCGGTATAAAACATGCCGCCTGCATTAAGTTTCTGTTTTCCCTTCGAATGGTAGGAAGTATCACTCAAGTCTTTGACAGCTACTATAAGTTCATTTGCGCTTTCCTGCGCGTATCTGGAAATATCCACTTCAAACGGAAGATATCCTCCCGTATGACGTTTCACCTTATGTCCGTTAATCCGAACTTCACAGGACTGATCTACCGCACCGAAATGGAGCAGGATGCGGTTTTGCCCCTTTTCTCTGTCCCAGCCCGGAAGATCGAAATTTCTCCGGTACCACAGATATTCATCTGGTTTAAGCTGACGTCCGACTCCTGAAAGAGCTGTCTCAGGCGAAAACGGCACGAGGATCCTGCCCTCATACTGCTGTGGCTGTTTATAGTCTATAGTAAAAGCATAATCCCACCAGCCATTGAGGATCTGATAATCTTCTCTCATCAGAAGTGGTCTCGGATATTCCTCCAGCACATGATCCCTGTCGAGATTTTTTCCCCATCTTGTGTAAAGCTGCTTCATAAGATTCCCGTCCTTTCTGATGATATTTCTGCCTGGTGATGCCAGCAAATGCTTTCTATATTATATATAGAAGATTTTTTTTTATTCATTGTACATTTGGGGAATACTTATGTCAAGAAAGCAGGATAATGCTGAAATCACTGCCCAAACACGACATGCAGTGTTAAATTATTATCATTTTTTCAAAATTTAATGGTTTTTTTATTGCTTTTATTGATGAATTATGTATAATAATCTCTATGAGAAGTCGGAGTGTTCCACTTCTTAGAGGTTAAAGCAGCCAGCATATAGATGGCTCCAATAAAGAAGAGAGGTAAATGTAAGATGGCAAAAATCGATTTAACTAAGTATGGCATCACAGGTACAACAGAAGTTGTATACAATCCTTCTTATGAAGTATTATTCGAGGAAGAGACTAAAGCAGGTCTTGAAGGCTTCGAAGTAGGACAGGAAACAGAACTTGGCGCTGTTAACGTTATGACAGGTATCTATACAGGACGTTCTCCTAAAGATAAATTCATCGTTATGGATGAGAACTCCAAAGATACCGTTTGGTGGACTTCTGATGAATACAAGAATGACAACCATCCTGCAACACAGGAAGCTTGGGCAGCTTGTAAAGCACTTGCTCAGAAAGAACTTTCCAACAAGAAACTTTTCGTAGTTGACGCATTCTGCGGTGCTAACGCTGATACTCGTATGGCTATCCGTTTCATCGTTGAAGTTGCATGGCAGGCACACTTTGTTACAAACATGTTCATCCAGCCAACAGCTGAAGAACTTGAGACATTTGAGCCAGATTTCGTTGTATACAATGCTTCCAAAGCAAAAGTTGAAAACTACAAAGAACTTGGCCTCAACTCTGAAACAGCTGTAATGTTCAACATTACATCCAAAGAGCAGGTTATCATCAACACATGGTACGGCGGAGAAATGAAGAAAGGTATGTTCTCTATGATGAACTACTTCCTTCCACTGAAAGGCATCGCAGCTATGCACTGCTCTGCTAACACAGACATGAATGGCGAAAACACAGCTATCTTCTTCGGACTTTCCGGAACAGGTAAAACAACTCTTTCCACAGACCCGAAACGTCTCCTGATCGGTGATGACGAGCACGGCTGGGATGACAACGGTGTATTCAACTTTGAAGGCGGATGCTATGCTAAGGTTATCAACCTTGACAAAGACTCTGAGCCGGACATCTACAATGCAATCAAACGTAACGCTCTTCTTGAGAACGTAACAGTTGATGCAAACGGAAAGATTGACTTCAACGATAAGAGCGTAACAGAGAACACTCGTGTTTCCTATCCGATCGACCACATCGAAAAAATCGTTCGCCCGATCTCTTCTGCACCGGCAGCTAAGAACGTAATCTTCCTGTCCGCAGATGCATTCGGCGTACTTCCTCCAGTATCTATCCTGACAGAAGCTCAGACACAGTACTACTTCCTGTCCGGATTCACAGCAAAACTTGCTGGTACAGAGCGTGGAATCACAGAGCCTACACCTACATTCTCAGCTTGCTTTGGCCAGGCATTCCTGGAACTGCACCCAACAAAATATGCAGAAGAGCTTGTTAAGAAAATGGAACAGAGCGGAGCAAAAGCTTACCTCGTTAACACAGGATGGAATGGAACAGGCAAACGTATCTCCATTAAAGACACTCGTGGTATCATCGATGCTATCCTCAACGGAGATATCAACAACGCTCCTACCAAGACAATTCCATACTTCAACTTTGAAGTTCCTACAGAACTTACAGGCGTTGATACAGGAATCCTTGACCCACGTGACACATACGCAGATGCTGCTCAGTGGGAAGAAAAAGCAAAAGATCTTGCTGCAAGATTCATCAAGAACTTCGCTAAATATGAAGGAAATGAAGCTGGTAAAGCACTTGTTGCTGCTGGTCCTCAGTTATAATTTCATATTTGAACCAAAGAGGGGCTGCCGTACATACGGACAGCCCCATTATTTTTTACCGGGCATGTTCTGTTTCATGCAGCATTCCGGCGATAAAAAAATAACTACGAAACGAGATGATAACCTATGAGTTGGTACAATGAAGCAATTTTTTATCACATCTATCCACTTGGACTTTGCGGTGCACCGAAACAGAATGAGTACACCACTCCTGTCCACCGTCTGAACACTCTCCTCCCATGGATCAACCACATCAAAGAGATCGGATGCACCGCCCTGTACATCGGACCTCTCTTCGAAAGTGTCGGACATGGTTATGAAACCACCGATTATAAGAAGCTTGACTCCCGTCTTGGAACAAACGAAGACCTGACCGCTTTTGTCAAAGCATGTCACGAAAAAGGCATCAAAGTAATCTTCGACGGTGTATTCAACCACACAGGACGTGATTTCTTTGCATTCAAGGATATCCAGAAGAACCGCGAACATTCTCAGTACCTTAACTGGTACTGCAATGTCAATTTCTGGGGAAACAATGAATACAATGACGGATTTTCCTATGACAACTGGGGCGGATACAATCTGCTTGTCAAGCTGAACCAGCGAAATCCGGAAGTCCAGAATTATATCTGTGATGTGATTCGCTACTGGGTTTCTGAGTTTGATGTCGATGGAATCCGTCTGGATGCCGCTGATGTCCTGGATTTTGATTTCATGCGTGCACTCCGCCGTACTGCCGAGGAAGTCAAACCTGATTTCTGGCTGATGGGTGAAGTTATCCATGGCGATTACAGCCGCTGGGTAAATGGCGAGACACTGCACAGTGTCACAAACTATGCTCTGCACAAAGCTCTTTACAGTGGACACAATGACCATAACTATTTCGAGATCGCACATACAGTGAAATATCTCCAGAACATGGGAAATCTTGATCTGTACAACTTTGTTGACAATCACGATGTAGAACGAATCTACACCAAACTGTCCAATAAAGCGCATTTTAATCCGGTTCATGTACTTCTTTATACTCTTCCGGGAGTTCCAAGTATCTATTATGGTTCTGAGTTTGGAATTGAAGGACGCAAGGAACGTTCCTCTGATGACAGCCTGAGACCTGCCCTGGTTCTTGCAGACTACGCAGATGCGAAAGAAACAAATCCATGTACAGCTCTGGTTGCCGCTCTTGGAAAGATCAGACAGAATACCCCGGCTCTGAGCTACGGAAGTTATGCAGAACTGCAGCTTACTAACCGCCAGTTTGCTTTTGCCCGTGATCTGGACGGTGTGCGCGTGGTCGTAACTGTCAACAATGATGACAACGATGCTTGGATGAACCTCCCTGCCGGAAATGCATCTGAATATGTCGGCACTCTGACCGGTCAGAAAGTTTCTGTCGAGGGCGAACGCATCAATGTATGTGTTCATGCAAACAGCGGTGAGATCTGGGTACCTGCCGGTGATATGCCGGAGTACACGCCTGTCAAGGTAGAGGTGAAGGAAAAAGCTGTTAAAGAATCTGTCAAAGAAGAGACTCCTGCTGCCGAAGAGACTGCTGTTGCTGAAGAGACTACAGTTGCTGAAAAAACATCTGCCACAAAGACAGAGGAAAAAGAAACTGCTTCCGAAAGTACAGATGTAAATACTATCAGCACTGCCACAAAGGAAACTGCCGCTACAGAAGAAAAAGTTACCGAGGCATCAGAAAAATCCACAGCAAAAGAACCTGTCAAGGTTGACCCGAACAAGGCTCCGGAAGGCATGACCGTCGAAGAACTCCAGGCTGCCATCCTTGCACAGATGGCTAACAACGGACCTGTCACCGATCAGATGAAAAAGACTGTCGATGACAACATCTGGCATGATTCTCTTGTAAACTGGCTCAAGAGTTTCCGATAAAATCAAAGAAACATATCTGCAATATCAATTTACGCAGATAATATACAGACAGGGAGCATTTCCACTATGGATCTGCTCCCTGTCTGTATTCTATACTATTTTGTTTATATACTGATCTTTGCGCCTTACTCAAATAATTTCTTCACCATCTCTGCATCAAATGTTACAGAGGATACCTTATTTACCTCGATCTGATACAGCGCATTTGCTGCGATATGCTCTGCCGCCTGCTCCAAATCACGGATTCCTGTAGTATCCGCAAACTGCTCGATCACTGCATCCAGTCCATCCGGTGCGATCACGCACTCTTCTTCTCTTAAGTTCATTCTCTTGAGAACTTTTGGAAGGGCAAATTTGGAGAAGATGACTTTCTTCTCTTCTGCTGTATAATCCGGAAGTTCAATGACCGCAAAACGGGACATTAACGGTGCACTGATCTGTGCTTTGTCATTTGCTGTTGCGATCGGATATACACCGACGGTCGGAACCATACATTCCATGTAGTTGTCTGTGAATCCCAGGTTATCGAGAAGTGTCAGAAGCACGTCTGCCGGATTTCCGTTTCCTTTACCGTTGGTTGCTTTATCCAGCTCATTGATGATAAATACAAGATTGGATTCTCCTGCCATGGAAAATGCCTCCATGATGATTCCCGGTTTGGCATTGGCATAAACACGGGAACTTCCTGTAAGCTGCTCAGGATCGTTGATGGAACTCATATCAAGAGTTGTCCACGGAAGTTTCAGGATACGTGCTACGGCATATGCGATCTGGGATTTACCTGTTCCTGCCGGTCCTACAAGCAGAAGTCCATACGCCGGAAGTGTATGGGTACGGTTAATCTGAATGATCGTCTCGATGATTCTCTGTTTTACTTTCTCCATTCCGTAAAGTTCTTCGTCAAGAATACGGCGTGCCTCTACCGGGTCGATGGATTCAAAGTAATTATTCTTCCACTGGATGTTCATCATAATGGACAGTGCTCTCTGTGCATGTCTTCTTTCTTCCTGAGAGACCTCATGGGAACGTGCTACGGCAAGGTTTCGTCTTGCCCAGAGGCGGATGTTATCCGGCATGGTCCTTCCCGCACAGGTCATAAAGTCTGTGATGCTCTGGATACTGGTGAGCTTCATGTTGTCGCCCTCTTCATTCTCGTCCTCGTTCTCTGGAAGTTCTGTCGGTGCATTGCTTGCGAGCAGACGCTCGATCATAAACTGAAGAAATCCATCCTCTGCAGAAAGCTTGGTGCCGCCTCCGAATGCGGTCTCTCGGATCTTGTAGACTGCATAGCCTTCTCCAGTATTCTGTCCTGATAATCGTACACTGATATGGTTTTCACCAAGCCATTTGACAAGGCTTACGAAACGTGCATCGATCTTGAGGATATCTGCCGGGAATACGCCATCCTCTTCTTTGAATTCAAAAGAAGATTTCTGGTTTGGATTAGAGAATACGCCACAGGAATGATGATTCCACTGGCGGCTTGTGTTGTCCAGGACCAGGATCGGTTTCTCCGGAGATGGTTTTGTTTCATTGGAGCGGAATGTGGTGTAGGTGCATTCCGGATCTTTCTTTTCGGTTGTTGCATTGCTGAAATCAAATACAGGCATAACGGCTTCTCCTTTATCTTAATTATTTTGTAGTTTTGTATCAGTCGAGTTTCAGTCCTGCCAGCGCCTGTGCAAAAGCGTTGTTTACCGGCTCGTTGGCTTCTTTCTGCTGCTGTTTCAGGTATCGCTGGACATCACGTTTCTTGACTCCTGCCCCTTCTTTCTCTCGTCTTGCCTGGAAAGAAGACAGTTTTTCTTTGTAACCGCAGGCACATACGAAGGTTTCTTCTTTGCCTTTGACCAGCATTTCCATACGCTTGTGGCATTTCGGACAGCGGGCATTTGTTGTTCGTGAGATCGTCTCACGGTAGCCGCACTCTCTGTCCTGGCAGACCAGCATCTTGCTGTTCTTTCCGTTGACTGCCAGAAGACGCTTGCCACAGGTCGGGCAGATCTTGTTCGTCAGGTTATCGTGCCGGAATGTTCCCTGTCCCGTTTTTATCTCACTGACGATCTCATTTGTATAGCCGCGGATATCACTCAGAAAGGTGTCCTGTCTAAGTTTTCCTTTCGCAATGTCAGAAAGTTTCTTTTCCCAGTCTGCTGTCAGTTCCGGTTTCTTTAAGTCCTCCGGAACCAGTTCCAGAAGCTGTTTTGCTTTGGAAGTCAGATAGATCTCGTTGCCTTTCTTTTCCATCATAAAGCTGTGGAAAAGTTTCTCTATAATGTCTGCCCTGGTTGCTACGGTTCCAAGTCCTCCCGTTTCTCCCAGAGTCTTTGCAGCCTGTTTGTCCTTCGTGGAAAGGTATTTGACTGGATTTTCCATCGCTGCAAGCAGTGTTGCCTCTGTGAAACGTGCCGGGGCTTTGGTCTTGCCGGAATTCAGGTGTACCTGTGTGATACGAAGTTTCTGTCCCTTTTCAAAGACAGGAAGTTTCTGGTCTTTGAGTTTTTCTTCTTCTGTGTCGTCCTCTTCCTGGAATCCACCCTCGTAGACTTCTTTCCAGCCGGCACTTAAGACTGTCTTTCCGTTGGCAGCAAAGGTATAACCGCCTGCTGTCCCCTCCATTGAAGTCTGCTCGTATTCAAATGGCGGATACAGAACACTTAAGAAGCGTTTTACCACCATATCATAGATCTTGCGCTCTTCGTTTGTCATATGGTCAAGCTGCACGAACTGCTCTGTCGGAATGATCGCATGGTGGTCACTGACCCGTTTATCGTCCACAAAACTTCCATTTGTGCGGATCGGTTTGTTCAGAAGTGCTCCTGCCAGTTTACGATACGGACCTGTACCGCAGGCCTTGAGTCTTTCTTTGAGTGTCGGGACTACATCCTTGCCGATATAACGTGAATCTGTTCTCGGATAGGTCAGGACTTTGTGATTTTCATAAAGGCGCTGCATAATATTCAGGGTTTCCTTGGCAGAAAATCCGTATTTCTGATTTGCCTCTCTCTGGAGAGTTGTCAGATCATAGAGCCCCGGTGCCATTGTCTTCTTTGGTTTCTTTGTGATAGCAGTGATCTCGATCTGTCCATTCTGGACGCTCTGTGTGATCTCCTCTGCACGTTCTTTCTGGAAAGTACGGAAGCTTCCGCTCTTTGGATCTTTCCAGGTCCACTGCACTTCTCCTGCCTGTAAAGATATTCCATAGTAATCCTTCGGTTTGAAGTTTCGTATTTCTTCTTCGCGCATTGCTATGATCGCAAGGGTAGGGGTCTGCACACGACCGCAGGAAAGCTGCGCATTGTATTTGCAGGTCAGGGCTCGTGTTCCGTTTATTCCTACCAGCCAGTCTGCCTCTGCTCTCGCCACAGCCGCTCTATACAGGTTATTGTACTCTCTTCCATCTTTAAGATTCTGGAATCCGTCTTTGATCGCTTTGTCTGTCACGGATGAGATCCATAATCGCCTGATTGGCTTATGGCATCCGGATTTGTCCAGGATCCATCTTGCTACGAGTTCGCCCTCTCTTCCGGCATCTGTGGCGATGATGATGTCTCCGATGTCCTTACGGAAAAGCTGCGTCTTGACCGCCTGATATTGTTTCGATGTCTGGCGGATCACGACCAGCTTCATCTTATCCGGCATCATAGGGAGCGTCTGCATATCCCATTTCATGTACTTCTTATCATATTCTTCAGGATCTGCCAGAGTTACCAGGTGTCCCAGTGCCCAGGTCACAGCATAGTCCTTTCCTTCCAGGACTCCGTTCCCTTTCTGATTACAATGGAAAACCCTTGCAATGTCTCTTGCCACGGAAGGCTTCTCCGCAATTACCAATGATTTCATTTATTCTAAATCCTCTCAGAAGTTTTCTCTGAAAATGAGTATATCATAGAATTGCATTTTGACCAACAAAAAAGGAAGATTTTCATCTTCCTATCTTGTAACCGACGCCCCGTACTGTTTCGATCAGATCTCCGGCACTGCCAAGTTTCTGCCGCAGCGTACGGATATGTACATCCACTGTTCTGCTTTCTCCATCAAATTCATAACCCCAGATCTGGTTCAGAAGCTGTGTTCTGGAAAGGACCATTCCGCTGTTCTTAAGCAGCAGGCACAGCATCTCATATTCCTTAAGTGTCAGGGTAACCGGCTCCTGGTCAACAGTCACTACATGGCGGACCGGGCATACATAAAGGTTCTCAAGCCGGTATTCTTCTGCGCCTTTGTCCTCTGCTCTTCGAAGTGCTGCCTTGATCCTGGAGATGAGTTCCATCATCCGGAACGGTTTCGGAATATAGTCATCTGCACCGCTGTCCAGTCCCATCACGACATCATATTCGCTTCCCTTTGCTGTCAGCATGATGATCGGAAGTTTCCTGGTGTCCGGTCTTGTCCTGAGTTTCTTAAGAATGGAGATTCCGTCCTCCTCCGGAAGCATCACATCCAGAAGGATCAAGGACGGAACCTGTTTCTCCAGTTCCTTCCAGAAAAGGGATGGGCGTTCGAATCCTTTTGCATCCAATCCCTGACTTTTTAGTGTATATACCACAAGCTCGCGGATACTTTCATCATCTTCTACCAAGTAGATCATTTATTTTTACCTCTCTCATTTTTCAATTTAAGCCAAGTATACGCACGCTTCGTAAAATCTTTAGTCTTTTGACTGTTAAATCTTTGTAAAGGCAAGTCCTGATTGTAAATTACAGAAAACAATGTTATCATAAAAAAAGAATCGTTTTGGAGGATATTATGTATTATTTTATCGTAAATCCTAATTCCCGCTCAGGGAAAGGTGCTCTTATATGGAAGGAACTTCGCAGGACTCTTCAACAGAAACATATTTCTTACAAGGCTGTCTTTACCGGATACCGCGGTCATGCGGTCAAACTGGCGGCTTCCGTCACAGCAAAAGCATCACCGGAACATCCTGTTTATCTGATCGCAGTCGGCGGTGACGGTACGATCCAGGAGGTTCTTTCCGGTGTTAAGGATCTGTCCTGTATTTATTTTGGTTATATCCCGACAGGATCCGGGAATGATTTCTGCCGCAGCATGCAGCTCCCACAGGACCCGCACGAGGCACTGGACTGCATCCTCAAAAGAAAACACATCGCATCCATGGATGTCCCGGTCATCTCCATCAAGGGACGCAAAAGTCATTTCGCGATCAGCTGCGGTATCGGGTTTGACGCTGCAGTATGCCACGAAGTAAGCGTCACCCCTATGAAAAAAATACTTAACCGTGTGGGCCTGGGGAAACTTGTTTATCTCTTTGTCGCGCTGAAACAGCTTCTGTTCCTGAAGCCTGTTCCTGTGACACTCCGGATGGATGAAGAACGTATCTACCCATTCCACAAGGTATATTTCGCGGCAGTGATGAACCAGAAATACGAGGGCGGCGGCTTCAAATTCTGCCCTGATGCCAGCCCTTCTGACGGATATCTTGATGTGATCGTTGTCGACGGACTGAGCAAGCTTAAGGTTCTCTTCTGTCTTCCGACTGCATTCTGGGGCAAGCATACACAGTTCACCGGAATCCATATCTTCCGCTGCAAAAAGGTCGAAGTATTCAGTACTGTCCCACTTGCGGTACATAAAGACGGAGAATCCGCCGGCATTCAGGAGACTTTTTCCGTTTCTATCGAGAAAGAACCGGTGAAGATCATTCTTCCGTAAACAGAAACTATTAAAGGCTTTCGACAGGAATTATCGTATCCCTGCTGAAAGCCTTTCGTTTCTTATATTATTTCTTTAGTTGAATCCATAGAATTTCTGGCATACTTTATAAGCTGCCACGAACATCTTTCTGCCGGCTCTGCCTGGAAGATTTGCTGCACGTCCGAGGACACTGTAGCGAAGTTTATGGTACAGCCAGCGGTCCAGCTCACGGATGTATTCCATGAGTTCTTTTTTCTTATCGAGTGCTTCCTGTGTGCCGGCGCGTACCAGCATGATGGAAGAAACTGTTGTGATGATATCCAGGTAACTGAGCATATATTTCTTCAGGTGCTTGTTACTGAACTGACATCTGTGGAAAGCATCTGCCATCAGTTTGTTGACTCTGATCTGCTGGTCGATCCTCTTGATCATAACCCTCTCATTTACAGACTGATCATCACGGCCAATGAAGTAACGATAAAAATTCACATCCAGATAATACATGTTCTGAACATATGGAAGCGGCTCAAATGCAAACAGGTTGTCTACATAAAACGTATGCTTCGGAAGCTCCAGACCACATTCGTGGAGCAGTTCAGTACGGTAGATCATGGAATGCATGAGGAGATATTTTCCCTTAGGCATACGCACCTTGTCCCACTCAAAGATTTCGTTTACCGGGAGACAGTGTCTGTACTGCATGACCTTTTTCCTTGCTACGCCCTGTTTCTCATATACAAAATTGCTGATCAGAAGATCAACAGTCTTTGGTCCGCGGATAAGTTCTTCCAGAGTCTTGAGGATCTGCTCATACGCTTCTGCATTTACCCAGTCGTCGCTGTCCACGACTTTAAAATAAAGTCCGCTTGCATTTCTGATTCCTGCGTTGACTGCTTCGCCGTGACCGCCGTTTTCCTGGTGGATTGCCTTGACGATCGTCGGATATTTCTTTGCATAAGCATCTGCAATCTCTGCTGTGCGGTCGGATGATCCGTCATTTACGACAAGGATCTCCACATCTTCGCCTCCTACAAGAAGGGAATCAATGCACTTCTCCATATATGCTTCTGAATTATAACATGGAATTGCAATACTTAAAATTTTCATCGGTATTATTCCTCCTGTGTGTGTTATTCCCTGATATATTTTGTGTACGCGCTGAATGCTGATGGGATCGCATATTGATCGTCGGACTGCCTTTTACCGACAAAAAGCAGATCATTCTGACGGATTTCTTCCAGTGAGGAAACACGAACCCTGTAGGCAGTCATCCTCCATTCAATATGTGAAAAAATATGCTTTGCTTCCGGAAGTGCTTCTATACGAAGCGGTTCCAGATCCATGGCTTTGACGCTCTCCAGTACTTCCTCTTCAGAGAGATGTCCCTTAAGATTCGGAAGCTCATATAATCCCGCAAGAAGTCCTCTCGATGGACGCCTGCGGATTGCTGTCTTTTCTCCATCCTGGATCACAAGAACGGTCCGATCTTCCAGCTTCCTGTCTTTCTTCTGTGCTTTGACGGGAAATCTGTCGATCGTTCCATGAGCTCTTGCCCCGCAGCAAAAAGCCACCGGACAGACATCGCATTTGGGTTCGCCATTTGGCACACAGACAACTGCGCCGAGTTCCATCAGTGCCTGATTGAAATCTCCGGGGCACTCCCCTGGCATGATCTCCTGAAGCTTATTTTCTATCCGTTTCTTTACAGACTGCTTCATGATATCACCATCATCCTCTATAATCCTGGTGATCACGCGAAGTACATTTCCATCTACTGCCGGAACCGGTATATCATAAGCGATCGATGCAATTGCTCCTGCTGTATAGCTTCCGATTCCCTTAAGGGAAAGAAGTTTCTCGTAAGATTCCGGAAGCACACCATCATATTCCTCCACAACCGTCTGTGCCGCAATCTGCATATTCCGGACGCGGTTGTAATACCCAAGTCCCTCCCACAGTTTGAGAAGCTTCTCCTCCGGGCACTCTGCAAGTGCCGCCGGATCCGGAAGTTCTTCTGTGAACCTGCGAAAATATGGCTTCACTGCCTCCACTCTCGTCTGCTGCAGCATGATCTCCGATACCCAGGTATAATAGGCATTGTGCCGGTCTCTCCATGGAAGGCTGCGCTTATTCTGCCTGTACCACTCTGTCAGTGGCTTTACAATGTCATTCAGCATTCTTCTAGTCCTGTCTTGTTTTTTTGTCTTATTATTATCAGTATCAGTAAACAGTACCCTCAGTATACCATAAATCCCGCTAAAAGACAGTTGATTTTTTTTATTTTACCATATAGAATATGAATTAAGGCAATTTTACCAGTATGATAAATCTCATTTTTTTCCTGAAAGGACTATATTATGGACAGTATTATTTTTGATGTAGATGGAACTTTGTGGAATTCCACCGGAATCGTGGCGAAAGCCTGGGAAAACTATCTCCGCAATGTTGAACAGATCGAACTTCCTCTGACGGCTGAGATCATTGCTTCTATGTTCGGACAGCCGCTTCCGGATATTGCAAAGCAGATTTTTCCAGATGCCTCCAGAGAAGAACAGCTCCGTCTGATCGACCGATGCTGTAACGCAGAGCATGAAGCACTTCTTAAGGAATGCGCCCCTCTGTACGAAGATCTGGAGAAAGCCCTCCAGCTTTTAGCTGAGAAATACCCGCTGTATATCGTGAGCAACTGTGAGGCCGGCTATATTGAAGTATTTCTTGAAGCCACCGGCTTCGGCAAATATTTCAAAGGTCATCTATGCAATGGTGATAACAATCTCGATAAGGGTTCCAACATCTCCCTCATCGCCAGAACTTATGATATGAAATCCCCGGTTTATGTCGGTGACACCATGGGAGATTTCCTTTCCTGCCGCAAGGCTGGCGTTCCGTTTGTCTTTGCTTCCTATGGATTCGGAGATGTACCGGAACCGGATGAGATCATCCGTAAGCCAATGGATCTCGTCGATCTTTTTTGTTAAAAACTATCCTGAAAAGTAACAGGAGCGTGGAAACTTCGAAATCGTTTCCACGCTCCTGTTTTGATTATTTTTATTTCTTTTTGCATTTGTATTTGAGGTAAAGTCCAAGTCCTACCATAACGAGCAGTAACAGAATCACATAAATGATTTCTGATGCTATTCCCTCTGTATAGGAGTCAATTCCTGTCAGAATACCGATCAAAATCAGTGCCACGCCGGAACCCTTGGTCATCTTGGCTTCATCGTATTTCGCTTTGCGGAGTTCTGCATTTCCTCCTTTGAGTAAAAAATCTCCGTGTCCTGTCAGAAGCAGGATTCCTGCGATCAGTGCTGCTGCCGTAAGCAAAAAATCAAATGATTTTCCCATTATTTTCTCTCCTGTAATTCTTTAGTAAAAGCATACGATCGGAACGTCATACTGAATCAGATCATACAGTACCTCTGCATTTTCCGGTGGAAGATTTATGCATCCATGAGATCCACTTGTCAGATAAATGTCACCGCCAAATTCGTCTCTCCAGTCTGCATCATGGAAACCAATACCTCCGTCAAACGGCATCCAGTATTGTACCGGCTGTTCATAATAATTTGCAGTTCCCTTCTGTCCGCCTCTCAGTACATCCGGACTCTTCTTATAATATAAGGTGAAGATACCGGCATGTGTCTGACGGTCAGCATAACTCATGTTACCGGACACAAAATCTGATTCAAAAATATTCACACCGTCCTGATAATAGTACATATGCTGTTCACTGAGATCCACTTCAATATAAGTATTACCCAGGTCATTCACACCATAAGCATTCGCTGTCTGAGAATAAACAGGTTCCCGCGTTGTCTGTGTTCCTGACTGAATCTCCTGACTCAGCTGAGCAGTTTCTGCCGCCTGATCGATCTTCCATCCATAGACGGAACTGGATACATACACTGTTCTTCCGCTTGTTGCCTGAAACTCTCTCTCTGTACCAACAGTATCATAAGTTGCTGCAAGCTGTGCAACATAATCTGCCACGTGCTGCTGGAAAGAATTGTCATCCCATACCAGCTGACCTTTCTCATCAAACTGCAGCCAGTCCTTAATCGTATTACCATCCAGTGTCGTACTCTGGTCACCAAATGTATAAGTAATGCTTGCCTTCGTATAGTTGTTGCATGCTTCCAGTGCTGACTGAAGTGCCGGATCATCCTGGGTCACTTCTGCGGATACGTAAGCATCCTGGTTATCACTGAAATCTATACTTGCTTCATTAGCTTCCACTGCCGCATCAAGAAGTTTGTATGCTTCTTTGATGTTCAGTTTGCTTCCCTCTGTTTCCGGTACGATCACAAACTGATTATCCTGAAATGCCACATAGGCATTCTCCGGTTCTACCTGATTCTCGGCCTGTGCACAATTCAGAGATTTGAGCTGTTCCTGAAGAAGTGTCTTATTATAGCCGACATTCTCGGATACGGTGTAGCTTTTCTGTTCGTAGAGACCCCTGATCCATTCATATGGTTTCTGTTTCTTAAGAAGCTGAAGGATTTCGCCAGTAGACATATACTGGTAATCAATGTCCTCGCCTCTGATCGTCTGCGCAGCTATATTTCTGGAAGAAACTTCAATGGAGTATTCACTGAGTTTTTCTGCCATAAGCTGCTCTACTTCATATGCTGTCTTCTGCGAACAGTCAATTCCATTGATCCAGGTTCCCTCAAAGAAACGATCTGTAAAATAATAACTGATTCCGCCGTAGGCACATCCACCCAGAACTATTATCATCAGCATCACCAGACCAAAGATTTTCAGGCCTTTGTGAGTTTTCTTCTTGGCTCTGGTTCCTGGTGGAACATCTAAATTCTGATCCAGCTCATCCATTGGAACATAAATTACCGGACCGGGACGTGCTGACTTGTGTCTGCTTCGAACTGCCGGAACTTCTTCCTCTTGTTCCGGTTCTTCTTCCATCACTTCTTCTGATTCCTCTTCATCTGCTTCTTCCGAAGAATCAGTCCATACTTTTGTCTTCTCGTAGTCGTCCTCAGTTTCCCTTATCTCACGATTTTCCTCGTCCGGAGCTTCATTATCTGGTTCTTCATCTTCCGGATCCTCGTAATCAACCTGTATATCGTCAAACTCATTCTCGTCATCATCCAGAATTTTATCCAATGTCGCATTGATTCTGTCTTCGATATCTGTAGTCTCCTCTGGTCTGCCTACATCATCCTCCGGCAAAGTTCCCTTATTTTCTTCGTTGTTCATTCTATACTCCCCTGCAATCAGCAAAATGGATGAATTCCTCATTGCTGCCATTTTTCTGTAACGCTTCTATTATAACATACTTCTGCCTTTTTGCACCTTAAATTGCATCTTTTTTTATGAAATGTCAAATTTCTGCACAGGTGTTATATTATGTCATTTCTCAGTATAACAAAAAATCTTTTATTTAGTGTATCCTTGCTTATACTTTCTATTCCCGCAAAAACGCGGGATACATTTCTACATCCCGCGCTTTGGTTAAATTACTTTGTAACTTTTACCGTAGTTTTGTATACTGCTTTTCCGGATTTTACCGTGATCACGGCACTTCCTGTTTTTATTCCTTTTACTCTCCCATTTGCATCTACTGTCGCGATTTTCTTATTGGAACTTGTATAGGTTATTTTTTCCTGGCTGGTAAACGGATAACGAGCAGGTTTTAACGTAATGGTTTTTCCCCGTTTTACGCTAAGACTTCTGGCAATGCCGGTAATCTTCTTTGTTGTTACCTGGTTGCTCTGGACGGTAACTGTTATAGTTCTGCTTGCACCGCCGGCGGTTTTGACCAGTACTTTTACAGCTACTGCCTTTTTGCTTGTGCTTCTCTGAGCTGTCAGCCGGATATTACCGTTTTTGAGTTTTACAGCTTTTAAAACAGAACTTTTTGCTGAACTTACCAGTTTCACGTAATCTCCGTTTTTGAGACCGGATGATTTTATGGTTACTGTTTTTCCTCTCTGAAGCGGGAATGCATATGCTGAAAGATTCAATGCAGCTTTTAATTTCGCTGTTTTTCTGGTTTCTTTCTTTTTGCAGACACTGCAGGTTCTCGTTTCCTGTCCCTGTGCAAATACGGTTGCTTTCTTGGTTACAGTGTATTTGCCCCATTTATGCTTGCCTGTCGCCGGAATATCTGAAAGAGTTTTCTTTGTCTGGCATGCGGTACATTCCTGATGGCGTTTTCCTGCTTTGCCGCAGGTTGCATTGCTGTCTGTCACAGTTTCCCAGATATGACTGCATTCTGCATCTTTGTCATATACTGTAGGGAAATAGCAGTTTTCTTCGGCAATTTTTTCCCACACTTCATTTCCATATCTGTCAATGTGCCGTTCTTCGGCAATCAGGTGGAGATCACTCTGTCCCTGAGCTATACGACGCAGTGTCGGAATTGCTTCTTCATTCACTGCCTCCCATACTGTTTCGTCATATTCCAGACGAATTCTGACATTCTCGTCATCCTGTATTTCTTCCCATTCCTGCGTTTCATCGTTGTACTTGAAAATACCCAGATGATGTTCATTTAAATCAATTGTTTCTCCAACGTTTGGATTCGTATCAATGATCTCTTTCAGTCGGATCTGTGCTGAATACTCCTTCACTGCCTGAGCATAAATCTGTGTTTCTGCACTCCACAGCGGATTATCTTCCTCATCTCTTTCTTTTGAAACTACTCTTAATCCAACAAAGATCTCCTGATCCTGAACATCTTTGGCTTTGATCGTCAGTGTATTGCCTTCGATATTTACATATTCAACAGCATTTTCGTCATAGGAATCCTCTATTAATTCAAATTCATACTCTGAACTGTCAACTTTTTCGCCATCCAAATGTTTCGCATCTCTGCGATATACGGAAAGGTCATACCGTTTTTCCTCATTTGCAAGAATAGAATCACTGTTGTTTTCCGGTATACAGTTGCACCAGTAAAAGACATCTGTTACAGAAATATTGAAAAATCCTTTTTGCTGGTTTCCATGGATATCTGTATAGGTAACTTCGATTTTTGTCTCTCCCGGTTTTTCTGCTTTCATGCGCCATCCGTTTTTGAGGTAGGCAATGCTATAAATTTGTTTATTTAAGGTTTTGACTTTTGTTATCTTTGCCTGAAGCAGTTCTCCATATGGATGCTCCGGATTTTCGACGTAGCAGTTCAGGTTCTGATTCAGCCATACGTTTTCGCCAGGAACAGTTTCCAGTGTTGCTCCAAAATTAATATAATATTCTTCAACATTTTCTTTGCCGTAAAGACCAGACTGGCATGTAAATACTTCTGTTCCGTTTATTTTTATGTGCGCCCGTACTTCAAACCAGTATTCGCTTCTGTCATTCTCCTCCAGCCATTTATCAGCTTTGCAGAGTTTTGTGCCATTAATTACAAGTACGCTGTCGTCACCTTTTTTCTCGGACCAGAACTTCTGACTGGTCGGTACCAGAGTGAACTGGTCGTTTTCATTTTCATCCGCGTCTGTCCGGTATCCAACTTCCCATTCGACGGAGACATTCTTTTTGTCTTTGAGGCTTTCTGTATTTAACTGAAGTTCACCGGTTTCGCCATCAAAGAAATATGTAGAATCCTCACCCTGTCTCATATTCTCAAACCAAACAGAATAGTCCAGTCCGTCAAACCAGTATTCACGGCGGCCGATTTCATTTCCATCTCCGTCTCTGGCAATTACATTTACCCGTGTACCATCTGTTGTATTTCTTCTCAGAATCGGGAACTGATCTTCGGAAGCTTCGTTTGTCCACTGGTTTGTGTCATATTCGAAATCAAAAGTCACATCGTCTCTGACATAAGGTTCTTCATTTTCTTTGATGTGTTCTACTTTGATTCCACACTGAGTCAGATCCAGCGTTTCATTTACATTAATATTCTCTATACTTTCAGGATAAAGTACATCATACTCTTCGCAGACTTCGATATGCGGGTTATTGTATGCTACATCTTCCCAGGTTTCATTTTCTGAAGGAATCATCGCTTTTAGGAGAATATCGGTTCCCCATGTTTCTTCTCCTGATTTAATCGTAAGTTCATGTCCGTTGATCTCCACGCTTTTCAGCAGGTTTGTCTCATACGCATATCCGTTCTCGTCTGGTGCAAATTCCAGTTTCCAGTCCTTAACTTCCTCTGAACCCTGGTCTTCGTCACTGTGTCTCCAGTCATGCGTCAGAACAAAGGAAAGTTTCATCTCGCTGTTTTTCAGCATGCAGCTGCCATCTGTCGGCCACTGTGGTTCCAGAATAAATCTGTCACTGTTCACATAAAGTTTAAAACTATGCTGCTGTTCTTCACCGGAAAGATTATCATACGTGAGTGTTACTACCGCTGTTCCGAATCTCTTTGCCTGAATGTTCCATCCGTTTTCATCCTGATACTCAACTTCGCAGACTGGTGTTTCATCCTCTTCGTCCTCAGCATTGGAAACAGTCACATCTGCTACAGCAAAACCGAAATTTCTTCCGTCAGGATTTTCCTGATTCTGTACCCATCCATCATAATTTCTGTTTATCCAGTAATCATCGTCCATCAGGATCACTTCATCTTCTGGCAGGTAATAATCCTCACGTGTCTCTCTCGGATTAATACCCGCCTGAGTCATATATACGTTTTCCTCTCCGACTTTTACAGATGCACGTACTTCAAACCAGAAATTATTTCCTACATTTTCATCAAGCCACCTGTTTGCATTCCAGAGTTTTTGTCCATTGATCTCAAGTATACTGTTATCTTCCGTTTCTGACCAGAAAATCATCTCTTCCGGTAATTCCATATCTGAGGTAAACTTATCGTCCCCGCCATCCTGGTCATCTGTTCTATAGCCTACTTCCCATGAAATGTAGGTGTCTCTGTCATTCAGGTTCTCCGTGTTTAATTTGAGTTCACCATTTTCATCGCTGAAGAAATAGGTGGAATAGTCCCCATCTCTCAGATTTTCAAACCAGATCGAATAATCAAGATCATCAAACCAGTATTCGCGGCGGCCAATTTCATTGCCATCTCCATCTCTGGCAATCACATTTACCCAGGTACCATCTGCTGTTTTTCTTCTCAGAATCGGAAGCTGTCCGTCTGCCGCTTCATCTGTCCACTGATTTGTGTCGTATTCAAAATCATATGTTACATCGTCTCTGATATAAGACTCTTGATTTTCTTTGATGCGTTCTACTTTCAGATCACAGGTATTAAAATCCAGAACATCTCCTGCTTGAATATTCTCTATGCTTTCTGGATAGAGTACATCATACTCTTCGCAGACTTGAACAGGGATATTGACATAACTGTATGTCGGTTCTTCTGACTCATCCTCTGACGGATGCAGTGCTCTGAGGGCAATACCAGTTCCCCATGTATTGTCTTTTGATCTGATCGTAATCGTATGTTCTTCTCCATGAACCTCAACATCCAGAAGATTTGTGTCATATGCGTATCCACCCTCATCCGGATCAAGCTCCAGAGTCCATCCAGTCATATCTTCCGATCCCTGGTCTTCATCGCTGTTTTTCCAGTCGTGATGCAGGACAAACGAAATTGTCATCTCACTGTTTTTCAGCATATTATTGCCGGATGCCGGCCACTGTGGTTCCAGAGTAAATTTATGTCCGTCTACATAAATTCTGAAACTGTGCTGCTGTTCTTCGCCGGAAATATCCTTATAAGTAAGTGTTACTATTGCCGTTCCGAATCTCTTTGCCCGAATATTCCAGCCATCTTCATCCGCCAGCTCAATTTCGCAGACTGGTGTTTCATCCTCTTCTTCGGGTGCATTTACAACAGATACAGCTGTTAATTCCAGTGCAATATCACCGCCGTTCAGATACTCCTCATTTTCTACATAACAGCTGTAGTTGTATCGACCTACCCAGTAATTCCAGTCTGTCAGAAGCACCTCATCATCTGGAAGGTGATAATCTTCTACATGCTCTCTCGAATAAAGCCCTGCCTGTTCCTGATATACCGGTTCGTCATTACCTTCTGTATTCACATACGCACGTACTTCAAACCAGTACTCGTCTCCTTTGTTGTCGCTGAGCCATCTGATGGCTTCCTGTAATTTCGCTCCATCAATTTCAAGAACACTGTTGTTCTCCGCATTTTCTGACCAGAAAATCATCTCTTCTGGAAGACCTGTATCTGTGGTAAACTCATCATTTCCAAGTCCGCCCGGATCATTTGTTCTGCTTCCCACCTCCCATGAAATAGAGACATTTTTTCCATTCAGATTCTCTGTGTTTAATCGAATTTCCCCGTTTTCATTGTCAAAGAAATACGTAGAGTATTCGTCATCTCTGAGGTTCTCAAACCAGATTTTATATTCTTCCGGATCCTGATTATTTTCTTCTTCACCTGCGGAAAATAATGGTTCCTCCTGAATCTCTTCATCCACTTCTTCTGCCGTGATTTCTGATTCTTCTGTTTCCTCGATCTGTGGTTCTTCCGCTTCTTCCACTACAGGTTCTTCGATCTCCTCTGACTGAAAATCATCCTGAATCTGTATTTCGGCTGTTGCATTCTCATCCTGAGCAGCCTGTTCTTCCGTAGTTTCTTCCTCATGTACTTCCTGTACATCTGTAAAATCCAGTTCATCTGCCAGTACCGTAAATGAATTGCCACTAAGCGTCACCGTCGTCGCCAGCAACCATGCCAGCATTCGTTTTCCTTTAGGTCTCATTCGCCTTCCTCCCTTTTTTATGTCGGTATTTCGATATACCGCATTCTTTTTTACATATTTTTAGTATATAGAAAATATTCAGAAAAGGCAACGTTTTTCTTAAATACGTCCAAATTTTGTGAATTTTCTCTCTCCCCTTGTTTTTTGTGCAAAAAAATGCTCCTGCATACCATTTGATATGCGGGAGCGTTTTTAGAAAATTTATTATTTATTTCTCGATCAGAAGGCTTTCTCCTGTCATGTCTGCCGGCTGTTCCATTCCCATTAACTGGATCAGTGTAGGAATGATGTCTGCCAGGCATCCGTTCTCTCTCAGAGTGTATTTCGGATCTGCATTTACAAGGATGAACGGAACCGGATTGGTTGTATGTGCGGTCCATGGCTCGCCTGTCTCATAGTCGATGAGCTGCTCTGCATTTCCATGGTCTGCACAGATGAACATCTGTCCGTCTACTTCCTTGAGGGCTTCTACTGCTCTTCCAACGCATCCGTCAACAGTCTCGATTGCCTTAACTGCTGCTGCCTGAACACCGGTATGTCCTACCATGTCAGGGTTTGCGAAGTTGATGATGATCACATCGTATTTGTCAGATTTGATCGCATCTACCAGTTTGTCACAAACTTCCGGTGCGCTCATTTCCGGCTGGAGGTCATAAGTAGCAACTTTCGGGGATTTTACAAGGATTCTGTCCTCGCCTTTGTTCGGCTCCTCAACACCACCGTTGAAGAAGAAAGTAACGTGTGCGTATTTCTCTGTCTCAGCGATACGAACCTGTGTCATATCATGAGCTGCAAGATATTCGCCAAATGTATTCTTAAGCTGAACTTTGTGGAATGCAACCAGCTTGTTCTGGATCGTCTCATCATAATCTGTGAAACATACATAGGTAAGATCCAGTTTCTTAGCTCTCTCAAATCCCTTGAAGTCGTCATCGCAGAATGCTCTGGTGATCTCGCGTGCACGGTCAGGACGGAAGTTGAAGAATACTACGGAGTCTTTGTCCTGAATCTTGGCAACCGGCTGTCCGTCCTTCTCAATAACTGTCGGAAGTACGAATTCGTCTGTCTTGTCGTTGTCGTAAGAAGCCTGAACTGCTGCAGCTGCGTCTGTACCCTTGACACCCTCGCCCTCTGTCAGTGCTTTGTATGCAAGTTCTACACGATCCCAGCGGTTATCTCTGTCCATTGCGTAGTAACGTCCGGAAACAACACCGATCTGTCCAACACCGATTTCTTTCATCTTAGCTTCAAGCTGCTCGATGAATTCCTTACCGGATGCCGGCGGTGTGTCACGTCCGTCGAGGAAGCAGTGTACATAAACTTTGCTCAGTCCCTCTCTCTTGGCCATCTCAAGCAGTGCGTAGAGATGAGTATTGTGGCTGTGTACACCACCATCAGAAAGAAGTCCCATAAAATGTACAGCAGAATCGTTTTCCTTCGCGTTCTTCATTGCTGCGAGAAGTGCTTCGTTCTTGAAGAAGTCGCCGTCGTTGATTTCTTTGGTGATTCTGGTAAGTTCCTGATATACGATGCGGCCTGCACCCATATTCATATGACCTACCTCAGAATTACCCATCTGTCCATCCGGCAGACCTACTGCAAGTCCGCTGGCATTTCCCTTAACAAATGGATATTCTGCCATTAATTTATCCATAACAGGAGTTTTTGCTTCGTAGATCGCATTTCCCTCATGTTTGTCATTCAATCCATAACCATCCAGGATCATTAAAACGGTTGGTTTTTTGCTCATAATGTTCTCCTTTATTGTATATAGTTTCTCTGCATTTTGCAGAATGTGTGTAGGTGTTTCTTTCTATTATATAGTACCAAAAATTTAGAATTTTTCAAGGATTTTATCGGAAAAGCTCTGCGGTAAAAATGGAATTTTTTCCATGTCAGGAAGTTTCAGCTGCTCCAGCCATCCGCCGAACAATGCGAGAAAAAGTTCCTGCACCATTTCTCTTGATTCCGGGGCAAAACTTTCAATCCGTTTTAGCATGGCAGTGAAGCTCTTGAGACCACCTGCCTGGATCTCACTTAAATTCTCAGAGCCAGACGCTTCGATCGTGGAAAAAAGATCTTCGATCAGGACTTTTTTCTGTTCTACATCCATGCCGTCGATCCACTTGTGCAGAATACTGACAAAAGTTTCTGCCCTGCTGCTCAGCTGTTCTTTGCTGGCGAAATGATTTCCACTGACTTCCCAGGAAAAACCGTCGTGCTGCAGCAGCCCTTTGTTGGAACTTGCAACAAGAACCGGTTCTTTGGAATGCTCCAGAAGTGTTCCGATGATCGAATATTCTGGAATGATCCTGGTGACTTTTGGAAGAAGTGCTTCTGTTTCAGGAAGTTCCAGAAATTCCCTGGAAAATCCCGGTCCGTCATTTGAGTAAACCTGAAGGATCCACGGATGGATCTCTTTGCACATCACGGCACCGTAAACAGCAAGATTTCCACCTTTGGAGTGGCCGCCGACGCGGACCATTTCCTGTAAACTGCCGGCAATCCTTCTTAAATATTCCACTGCCCTCTCCTGCGCCGGAACAACGCCCGTACTCAGATTAAAATCTTCTTTCCAGCCGACGATCGTATCATCGGTCCCGCGGAAAGATATATAAGAAGTTCCATCACTCAGACAAATTTCCACCGCCGAAAACTGCTGCGCTTCCTCCGCCACGATCTCATTCACATAATTACGGATCACACACTGTCCGAAGCGTTCGGTCTTTGCCATTTCAAGCATCATAAACGGTGCAAAGCGGATAAAAGATTTGTCTTCTTTGAGTTCTTTCTCAGTATGAAGTCGAAGAAATTTCTCTGTGAGCGCTTTGAGTTCTATTCCATTCTGGCTGGCTGCTTCCGGGATCCCATCCAGATTGACATAGGAAAAACATGCCAGGATCAGATTGTCTACGTCATTAAATTCTGACTGTGTAAAGGGAAGATCGCCTCTCCACTCGATATAGTCCATGATATTTCCCATATGCCGCACTCTCCTTATATTTATTTCCAATCACATACGTTTATCTGAATCTTATTCCCCGTAAACGCGAAGCATGCTGCTGATCTTGCGCACGGAGCTTCTGCCGCTTAATTCTTCCATTGCTGTACGGAAATCTCCCTCACGAACCTGGGCAGTGATCACAACAACCTCTGCACTTTCCTCTGCACGGGCTGCCTTCTGGATGATCTGTGCAACACTGACTCCGTATTTTGCAAACACAGCGGTCATCTCAGCCAGCACACCGCAACGGTCCTCTACGATCAGCCGCATGAAATAACGATTGTGGGTGTCTGCCATTTTCTTTACCGGGATTTCCTTGTAGCAGGTACATCCGATACGTCCACAGCAGTCTGCTTTGATGTTTCTTGCAATCTCAAAAACATCTCCGACAACAGCACTTGCTGTCGGAAGTTCGCCGGCACCACGTCCGTAGAACATTGCATTCTCAACTGCATCTCCGTTTACAAAAACGGCATTATAAGAATCGTTGACTGTTGCAAGCGGATGATTGCTTGGGATCAGCATCGGGCAGACATATGCCTCAATCCCTTCTTCTGTATTCTTTGCTACTCCGAGGAGTTTTATGTCACAGCCCATTTCTTTGGCGTATTTGATGTCTTTGGCTGTGATCTTGGTGATTCCTTCGATGTATACGTCGTCAAAAACGACTCTGGAATTGAATGCTACGGAAGCAAGGATCGCCACTTTACGTCCTGCGTCGAGTCCCTCGATATCTGCGGTCGGATCTGCCTCTGCGTATCCAAGCTCTGTCGCAAGAGCCAGTGCATCCTTGAATTCCATTCCTTCCTGTGTCATTTTGGTCAGGATAAAGTTGGTTGTTCCGTTGACAATACCCATAACTTCTGCCATGTGATTGCCTGCCAGACATTCTTTGAGCGGACGGATGATCGGAATTCCACCTGCAACTGCTGCTTCAAAGAGGAAGTCCACATGATGTGCCTCTGCTGCATCAAGAAGCTCCTTACCGTGAACAGCAATCAGGTCTTTGTTCGCGGAAACTACGTGTTTTCCTGCATTCAGAGCTGATAAAATGTAAGTTTTTGCCGGCTCGATGCCGCCGATCAGCTCGATCACCACATCGATCTCCGGATCATTTACGATATCATCCCAATTGTTTGTCAGGATCTTCGGATCATCTACCTTGGCTGCTGCTTTCTCAAGATTGCGCACCAGGATCTTGCTGATCTCTATTTCGCTTCCAAGTTTCGGGATCATTTCTTCTTTCTGATTTTTTATTACTTTGTAAACACCTGTACCTACTGTACCAAGACCCAGAAGGGCTGCTCGAATCACTTTTTTCTCCATTGGAAAATGGCTCCTTTCTCCTCGTCCCTGTTTATTTTATTTCAGGGTGTATTCTACCACTCGGTTTTTATAGTATGGCATAAAATGGCTTTTGTCAAGCGCGGACATTTGTACGTGTATGAAAAATACAAAAAGCCAGATACTTTACACCTGACTGGTCCAAAGTATCTGGCTTTATTAATTATCGTTTTATTATTTGTAGCAAACGATCTTTCCGAAGTCTGGTTTGAGGGATGCTCCACCAACAAGACCTCCGTCGATGTCAGCCATAGCAAACAGTTCTGCTGCATTTCCTGCATTTACAGATCCGCCGTACTGGATACGGATAGCTTCTGCTGTATCTGTATCGTAGATCTCAGCTACGCACTCACGGATACCTTTGCAGATTTCCTGAGCCTGCTCGCTTGTAGCAGTTTTGCCTGTTCCGATAGCCCAGATTGGCTCGTAAGCGATAACCATAGTTTTAGCCTGCTCTGCTGTTACGTTCTGAAGACCAACTTTAACCTGCTGACGGATCCAGTCCATAGTGATTCCCTGCTCTCTCTGCTCAAGGGATTCTCCACAGCACATGATCGGTGTGATGCCGTGCTCAAATGCTTTGAGGACTTTCTTGTTAACGTCTTCGCTTGTTTCTCCGAAGTAGTCTCTTCTCTCGGAATGTCCAAGGATAACATATTTAACACCAGCGTCTACCAGCATAGCCGGAGCGATCTCGCCTGTGTATGCACCTTTTTCTTCGAAGTACATGTTCTCTGCTGCTACAGCAATGTTTGTTCCTTTGCAAGCTTCTACAACAGGAACGATGTCGATAGCCGGAACACCGAATACTACGTCAACTTCGTCGTTCTGTACGAGTGGTTTCAGGGTTTCTACTAATTTAACTGCTTCACTTGGAGTCATGTTCATTTTCCAGTTTCCAGCGATGATTTTCTTTCTTGCCATTTTTATTATCTCCCTTTATATTGTAATTTGACCAGCCATTGTTCGCCTGGCTCTAAATTCACACTGCGTCTGCGACTTGCGTTCATTAAGAGCGGCGAACCAAGTAAACGCTAAGTTCTGCCTGCGCCTACGGCTTGTCAATCACTAAGCTTTTTACTTGTCGTTTGCTGCTGCTACACCTGGCAGTTCCTTTCCTTCGAGGAATTCCAGGGATGCTCCACCACCTGTAGAGATGTGGGTCATCTTGTCGCCATAACCAAGGATGTTAACTGCTGCTGCAGAGTCTCCACCACCGATGATAGTTGTAGCTTCAGTGTCAGCAAGTGCTTTGGCAACTGCTTCTGTACCATGAGCAAAGTTCGGCATTTCGAAGCAGCCCATCGGTCCGTTCCAAACAACAGTCTTGGCATCCTTAACAGCGTCGCAGAAAAGCTGCTCTGTCTTCGGTCCGATGTCCATTCCTTCCCAGCCATCCGGGATGCATCCACGGTCTACAACCTGAATGTTGCAATCGTTGGAGAAATCATCTCCGATTCTGTTGTCAACTGGAAGAAGAAGTTTAACACCTTTTTCTTCTGCTTTCTTGAGCATGTCTAATGCATACTGAAGGTAATCATCCTCGCAAAGGGAATTACCAATGTGTCCGCCAAGTGCTTTGGAGAATGTGTAAGACATACCGCCACCGATGATCAGAGTATCAACTTTGTCAAGAAGGTTGTTGATAACAGAGATCTTGCTGGAAACTTTAGCTCCACCAAGGATAGCTACGAATGGTCTCTCCGGATTTTCAACAGCATTTCCGAGGAATGCAATTTCTTTCTCCATCAGATATCCAACTACTGCTGTATCCACATATTTGGTAACACCAACGTTGGAGCAGTGTGCTCTGTGGGCTGTACCAAATGCGTCGTTTACGAATACATCGCAAAGAGAAGCCAGATCTTTGCTGAACTCATCACCGTTTTTGGTTTCTTCTGCACGATAACGTGTGTTTT
This sequence comes from Blautia sp. OM07-19, assembly GCF_003481595.1. NCBI lineage: Bacteria > Bacillati > Bacillota > Clostridia > Lachnospirales > Lachnospiraceae > Blautia > Blautia sp. OM07-19. The sequence continues at coordinate 42,450 of NZ_QULA01000017.1, read as the reverse complement.
CAAGAAGGATAACTTCTCCGTCTTTCATTGCATCTACAGCTGCTCTGACAGTATCATCAACAACAACCGGGCTCGGAACGAATTTAACTTCCTGTCCGAGAAGCTCTGTAAGACGTTTTGCAACAGGTGCAAGAGATAATTCCGGTTTCGGCTCTCCCTTCGGTTTGCCAAGGTGTGAACAAAGAATGATCTTTCCGCCATCTGCGATCAGCTTCTTGATTGTAGGAAGAGCTGCTACAAGACGATTCTCATCTGTAATTTTGCCGTCCTGCAGAGGTACGTTAAAGTCACATCTTACCAGAACTTTCTGGCCTTTTACATTGATATCATCAACGGATTTCTTGTTTAATCCCATGCTAATATTCCTCCAAATTCATAAAAAATGGGTCCGGTCCAAATCAGACCGGACCCTGACTGAGTCTATTTGTGCTATTGCTCAATGCAATAACCTGCTCCACACTCTAACTTATGGACTTGATTAAGCGTTCAGAAGTTTGCCGAAGTGTTTGATTGTACGAACCATCTGGCTTGTGTAGGAGTTTTCGTTGTCATACCATGAAACAACCTGTACTTCTGTTGTGCCGTTCTCAAGTGGCAGAACCATTGTCTGAGTAGCATCGAACAGAGAACCAAATCTCATACCAACGATATCGCTGGATACGATCTCATCTTCGTTGTATCCGAAGGATTCATTAGAAGCTGCTTTCATAGCTGCGTTGATCTGCTCTTTTGTTACGTTTCCTTCAACTACTGCTGTAAGGATTGTTGTAGAACCTGTTGGGGTTGGTACACGCTGAGCGGATCCGATCAGTTTGCCGTTCAGTTCTGGGATAACCAGACCGATTGCTTTAGCAGCACCTGTGCTGTTCGGAACGATGTTAACTGCAGCTGCACGGGATCTTCTCAGATCGCCTTTTCTCTGCGGTCCATCAAGTGTCATCTGATCGCCTGTGTAAGCGTGGATTGTGCACATGATACCAGATTTGATCGGTGCAAGATCGTTAAGAGCCTTAGCCATTGGTGCAAGGCAGTTTGTTGTACAGGATGCTGCGGAGATGATCTTATCTTCGTTTGTAAGACCTTCGTGGTTTACATTGTAAACGATTGTCTTAAGGTCGTTTCCAGCCGGAGCGGAAATAACAACGTGTTTAGCACCTGCATCGATATGAGCCTGAGCTTTGTCTTTGGAGGTATAGAAACCTGTGCACTCGAGAACTACGTCTACACCGATTTCTCCCCACGGAAGTTCTGCAGCGTTAGCTTTTGCATAGATTTTGATTTCTTTTCCGTCAACTGTGATGGAATCTTCTCCTGCTTCTACTTTGTCAGCCAGAGCGTATCTTCCCTGTGTTGAGTCATATTTTAATAAGTGAGCCAGCATTTTCGGGGATGTAAGGTCGTTGATAGCAACGATTTCAAATCCTTCTGCTCCAAACATCTGACGGAAAGCCAGACGACCGATACGGCCAAATCCATTAATTGCAACTTTTACTGCCATGATAAATTCCTCCTATGAATTAAATGGTTGATTATGGCGTTTGTTAAAGAAACGTCAACCTATTGCATATTGTATCGAATCTCGTACAAAAATTCAAGTGCATTTTAAAAAAAACATGATAAAAAATGTGTAAAATAGAAATGAAAGCGTAGCACGAAGCATTTTCTCATGCTATAATAGGTGCAGTTCATGTAAAGGAGGACAGAAAAATGTCAAATCAAATCTTATGGGACTGTCATATGCACTCTTCTTTTTCTGCAGATTCTGACACTCCTATGGAAGATATGATCCAGGACGCGATCCGACGGGGACTTCATGGTGTATGCTTTACCGAGCATCTTGACCCGGATTACCCGCCGACTCCGGATAATGAAACTTTTGAACTGGATCTGTCTGCCTATCAGGAAAACCTTTTCATGCTTCGGGACAAGTATCAGTCGAAACTGGATGTCCGTTTCGGGATCGAGCTTGGGCTTCAGCCGCATCTGGAACATTCTTTTAAGGAACTTCTGGAATCGGTTCCTTTTGATTTCGTGATCGGCTCTTCTCATGTCGTCCATGGTCAGGATCCTTATTACAGGGAATTCTTCAAGGGGCGTAAGGAATCGGAATGTTATATGGAATATTTTGAGTCCATTCTTGAGAATCTGGCTGTATTTTCGGAAATGGATGTTTACGGGCATATCGACTATGTGGTACGATATGGTCCCAACCAGAACCGCGAATACTCTTACGGACGCTATCAGGACATTCTTGATGAGATCCTGCGGACGATCATTTCCAAGGGCTGCGGAATCGAGCTGAACACCGGAGGGTTCCATTACGGGCTTGGCGAGCCGAACCCCTGCCGTGCAGTCATCCGACGCTACCGACAGCTTGGTGGGGAGATCATCACGATCGGTGCCGATGCACATGGTCCGGACAAGATCGCCTATGCATTTGATAAAGCGGCAGATATTCTTGCCGACTGCGGTTTTACATATTATACTGTCTTTAAAGACCGTAAGCCGGAATTTATAAAACTGTGATTTTATGATTCGGGCTTTATAATATAAGAAAAAACAAACAGGGAGGAAATAAATCATGGCAAAAAAACGCCTTCAGAAAAAACGTGAAGCAACCAAGACTGCTGCTTCCAAAAGTACAGCACCTGTGAAAGAAGCTGTAAAAGTAGAGGCTGAAACGGCGAAAGTGGAAACTAAGAAAGTGGAGCCGGTTAAGGTCGAAACCAAAAAGGTTGAGGCCGTCAAAGTCGAAACTACCAAGACTGAGCCGGTTAAGGTCGAAACCAAGAAAGTTGAACCAGTCAAAGTTGAGACCACCAAGACAGAACCTGTGAAAGTGGAAACTGCCAAAACAGAATCCGTCAAAATTGAGTCCCACAAAGAGGACACTGCTAAAGTAGAAACTTCCAAGACAGAAGCTCCTAAAGTTCCTGCCAAAGAAGCGGCTGCCAAGATTCCTGCAAGAGATGACGATGCGATCTACTGCGAGCGTCTTTCCAGACATCTTGACGAGCTGAAATGGCTCTACTGTGAACTGTATCAGGACAATCCGTATGTTACCATGCATCTCAATGACCTGCTTACTGTACTCAAGAAATTTTATGATATGAGAAGCAATGACCTCAAAGAATCCGATATCCGCCGTGCAAAGGACCCGAAATGGTACAAGCGCAATGATCTTACCGGAATGATGATGTATGTCAATGCTTTTGCAGGTACGCTCTCCAATCTGGAAAAGAAGCTGGATTATGTACAGGAATGCAATGTAAATTATCTCCATCTTATGCCTCTTCTTGAGTCCCCTAAAGGACGCAGCGATGGCGGATATGCAGTTGCTGACTTCCGTAAGGTACAGGAAGAGCTCGGAAACATGGATGATTTTGCACATCTGACTTCCGAATGCCACAAACGTGGAATCAGTGTCTGCCTGGACTTTGTTATGAACCACACTTCTGAGGATCATGAATGGGCAAAACGTGCACGCGCCGGTGAAAGAGAATATCAGGACCGCTACTTCTTCTTTGACAGCTATGATATTCCGTCTCTGTACGAGCAGACCTGCCCACAGGTATTCCCGACTACTGCACCTGGAAACTTCACATGGCTGGATGATATCCATAAACATGTCATGACTACATTCTACCCTTATCAGTGGGATCTGAATTATCGCAATCCGATCGTTCTCAATGAAATGATCTTTAACATGCTGTATCTTGCAAACCAGGGTGTGGACATTGTTCGTCTCGATGCCGTACCGTATATCTGGAAACAGCTTGGAACCAACTGCCGTAACCTGCCGCAGGTACACACTATCGTTCGTATGATGCGTATGATCTGCGAAATTGTCTGCCCGGGTGTCCTTCTTCTCGGAGAAGTCGTTATGGCTCCTGAAAAGGTTGTTCCATATTTCGGAACTGTAGATAAACCGGAATGCCATCTTCTCTACAACGTAACAACCATGGCGAGCACCTGGCACACCGTTGCAACCAGAGATGTCTCCCTGCTGCGCCGTCAGCTTGATATTGTTGCCGGACTTCCGAGAGATTACGTATTCCAGAATTATCTCCGCTGCCATGATGATATCGGCTGGGGTCTGGATTATGACTACCTTGAGAACTTCGGAATCCAGGAAGTTCCTCATAAGAAATATCTGAACGATTTCCTTACAGGAAAATATCCGGATTCTTTCGCAAGAGGCGAGCTGTACAATGACGACCCGCGTCTTGGTGATGCAAGACTCTGCGGTACTACTGCTTCTCTCTGCGGTATTGAACGTTTCGGATTTGAAGGAAATGAAGAAGGTGTTGACCGTGCGATCCGTTATGACATCACACTGCATGCATTCATGCTTTCACAGTCCGGTATTCCGGTCATCTACAGTGGTGATGAAATTGCACAGCTCAACGATTACTCCTACAAGGATGATCCGGACAAAGCCGCCGATTCCCGTTACCTCCACAGAGGAAACTTCCGATGGGATCTCGCCGAGAACCGTAATCGTCCGGAAACTGTTCAGGGCAAACTCTTCCCTGTTCTCGATAAACTGGAACACCTTCGTATGGAGCACAGCGTATTCAACAGCGATGTACCGTTCCGCACGATCGATACCTGGGATGATGCGATCCTTGCTATTGTCCGCGAAAATGATGAAGAGAAGTTCATCGGTATCTATAACTTCAGTGAATTTGACAAGGTTGCATGGATCAACGAAGACGACGGTATGTACACTGACCTGATCTCCGGTCGCGAACTCGAAGCCAAAGGAGTGCAGATTCCTGCATTCGGATGCTTCTGGCTGTGCAGACGGAAGAAATAGACTTTTTCTGTAAAATAAAAATCAGCCCTGTGAATCATGAAAATTTTGATTCATGGGGCTGGTTTTTATTCCTGTATTTTCTATAGAGAATAAATCCATTTCGTAAGCGCTTACTCCATTTCAGTTCATCCACTGCATTTTCGTATTACCCATTTTCTTTCGAAAGCATTTTTAATGTCCGCCCATCTTTATGTCCATTATAAAATTTTTCCAGTACTTTCTCAAAAACAGCATTTTCCGGGTCTGCACAGGCAAATAAGGTCATGGAAGATTTCAGTTTCATGTCATCCGGTCTTCCCATGATCTGAGTTGCATTGTCATTGTCCAGATTTAATAATGCTTCTGAAATTTTCTGTAAATGCTTTCCCAGATATGGATCCTGCAAAAATGCCTTTGCCTCATCCAAGTCCACTATGCCATAAAAATCTGAAGTATAGCTTCGTCCCAAACCTTTCAACTGCGGAAAAATATACCATATCCAATGACTTTCTTTCCTGCCGTTCTGGATTTCTCTGAGAGCCTGTGCATAATCCCGCTGCTGTGCCTCCGTAAATCTTTTTAAATTATTCATACTACTTCCTGCTCCTTTCCTCAAACCTCTGGCATAGGTTGCTATCTTTTGTCACAATCACAAGCTTACTATTGATTCTCTGATCAGTTTCATTCCTACATCAAAGATAATTAACCAGATAATCAATCCAAGTACAGAACCACCAATCATCCCTGGCATTCCCTTTAAAATGCCAATATACAAAGCCAGACTCATAGCATTGATTCCATAAGATTTTATCATACCGCCCACAAGCATTCCTGTCAGTCTCCACAAAAATGCTTTTAACATAGATACGCCAGATTTTATCAATGGAATAAGCGATACCGCAAACACCCCCACTACTGAAGCAACCGCAACGATTACAGAACTGATGTTGCCCAGATTATTTTTAACGTATTCTATAATCATCGTTGTAAGATACGCTGCCAACAACGCCAGTATCGGGGCTGAAATCACATTAACAGCCAGTTCTTTCATTTTGTAGACTGCGCCTTCCATGTATTCTTCCCGTTCTTTATAATTACTCGGTACTTTAAGAAAAAGACCTGTCAGGGCAGTTCCGGCGAACGGCTGAAGAAATGCCATAATCGCCAGTTTCAATATATCTTCCAATATTGTTACATTTGAAAATACCGGAATATTATTCTGATACTTCAATATTTTACATACTATATCTGTAATCTGCTTCGCAAATGGCAATGTTCCCATAAGACCGCCAAATGCTGTATAAAACTCTTCATCCGACATCATTTTTCTAAAAGAGGATGCCAATAATACTATGACAATAACTGCAACAATTTTACTGATTCCTTTGTTAATAATTTTAGACACGTAAATCCAAGAACCTTTCTATTATAGTTTTTACACTTTCGTCATCTGCTCCGTATTTTGAGATCATTTTTCTTTTTAAAGCTTCTCCCTCCTGTTTATACATCCTCCGTGCGTCTGTCGTTCTTGCTTCACAGAAATCCCAGTAAATTTTTTCAGCTGTATCCTTATATTCCCAATACTCATCGGATCCATTGATCAACCCATATCTTTTCTCTTCATTCACTGAATTTGAATAGTCAGAAGTACGTCTTACCTCTCTCCGGTTTACCTTTGGCTTTTTTTCGTAGTCGTCGTTATAATCATCCTCATAATCGTCTTCGTAATCATTTCCATATGAAGGAGACGACCAGTCTGAATTATACTTCTGTTTTGTTTTTTGAGTCTGCCGCTGGTATGTGGTAGTTTTCCTTGTTCCTCTTGTTTTCTGATCTGGAACTATAGCTCGATAAACAAGATATAGTGTCCCAACAGTAACCAATACCTCCATTATCGGCCAGGCCACTATAGAAATATCTCCTATACCAAATTTATAAACCCGGATTCCAAGCATCACTACTGTGCTTATCACACTTATTATAACTGGATGTGTCTTTTTTACAGCCAAAAAGACACATATAATCCAGAATATAAAACACAAAAATCCATTTACTTCTGCACCGCCTTCTGCCCTCGACACTGCCATAAATGATGCGATCATTGAAATCCATATAATACAGAAAAACATAATAAATCCATTTTTAATTTTATTAAATGCATATTTTAACTTTTCCACACCTTTTCACTCCTAACTGTCACCATTATCAGTATAACGGCTTTTCAAAATGCTGAAAATCTTTTATTCCGTTACTCCAGTCACCACCCCAGGAAAATCCGAGGTTTGTAAATATCTGGTAACAGATATCCTCATGTGTTATTACATGATCCAGCCCACTTGTTCTGTCCAGATATTGCTGTGCATTCTCATGATAACAGCTTCCATTTCCATTTCCATCATATGTCACATACGGATTCTGCTGCGAGTTGATATCAATCGCACAGCCATACGCATGATTTGAAAGTTTACTGCTTCCCGTTGCGGTTCTGTAACAAAACGCGGATGTATTATTCACTTCAATGGATGCATTGTCACTGGTGACGCCATCTCCTGTCCAATAATTGTCAATAAGATACATACTCTGGATTTCATAATGTTCTTCATATAATGATTTGAATGCACTGAGAAAATCTTCGGCAAGCTGTGCGTTGACAATCACTTCTCCTACCTGCACATTTCCATCAAAATTATAATGCAGAACTTTCAAGTATCTGAGATCTGCCAATCCTATATCGTTATTTTCTCTGTATGATTTTCCGATAATTCTGTTATAGACTGCATCTCCCTCTACAATTTCATATGCCTGAAAATAACTGTCCAGGTTTGACCAGCTTATCTTGGAAACATCTACAATGCTTCCCACTTCCAGATCTGTAATTCCACTTTGTCCACTCTGTGTGATCTGTCCGTCAACTGATTCATTTTGTTCCTGATCCTCTACTGTGGTCTTTTCTATACTTTCTCTGTTTTTATCTTCTTCCTGTTTCTTCTCGAATTCTGTGATTCTTTTCTCCAGATTATTATTGGCTTTATTCACTTCTTCGATCTGTGCTGCAATTGTCTCTATCTGCTGCTGTATGATTTCCAGAGAATTTTGGCTTTTCTGATATTCTCTTACTACCACAGTACTCATTACCGCCAGAGCAACAATGCAGATTCCCCACATAAAAATTTCCAGAATCTTTTTTTTCATTTTCACGCGCCTCCCTCTTATATTCCAAAAGCCCTGACATCTGTAATCGGAGTATCGTCCCAACTAGTTCCTGCATGAACCCCCTCGATCGTCAGGCTCAGATATTCTGTCTCATATGGGTAACTCAGTTCCACCCAAAATTCCTGATATTTATCTGGAAAATTAATTTCTGTACTGAAATCTTCCATTTGAATTCTAAGACAAGATGGTCTGTTATTTCCATAAAAATACCTGTCTGTTTTCCAGTTTCCCAGACGGAACATCAAATATTTAACCTTACAGCTTTCAGAAAAGTATCCTACAATAGATTCTCCGATTCCAGATCCTACCACACCTTCCTGCCAACTCGTCTGTATATCATCATCAAATGCATAAATCGGATCATTACTTACTTTCTCCTGTTGAATTACAGACGATGCAAGTGCAGAATTAAAAAATTTCTCATTAAATCCTTCCAGATTCACTTCACTGGCGTCTATAAGCCTGGCTGTTATTTCAGGCATCGGAGTTGGTGTAGCTGTTGGTTCAGGTGTCGGAGTTAGCGTATCCGTTGGTTCAGGTGTTGGAGTAACTACTTCTTCTTTTTCTGGCGGCATAGTTACTTCTGTGTTTGCATTATTATCTTCCTGAACTTTTTCACCGCTTTCTTCCTTCTCTGTATTTGAGACAAGTGCCTTTGCCTGCTGTTTTTCAGTCTTGTTCCCCCCATTTAATGCTATTAGGACAGAGCATACCACTACCGCCACTCCTACACATATTGCGGCAGGAACAAAAATACTGTTTCTTTTTGCCGGTTCAGCAGATTCGTCATCATGTTTACTGTTATTAAACTTTTTGTCTGCATTCCCTGACTCATGTATGTTTACCTTTTTGTAAGGATCCTCATATGTCTGCCAGTTGTTATAAGAAGGCCAGGAAAACGAAGAATCTTCTTCCTCCTGAGGAATATCTGCCGATTGCTCTTCTGCACTATCTTGTTCCTGCGGATTTTCTTCAGTATTCTCTTTTATATTTTCTTCATTTGAATTCACACTGTCATCATTATAAAATCCATCCTGATTATACGGATCTGTTTCCGGAAATTCCGGCCAGACTGCATCTGTATTTTCTTCTTTGAGTTTGTTCCCGCATTGAGGACAATATGCAAATTTATCATTTACCTCGCAGCCACATATACTGCACTTTTTCATTTGAAACTCCTCTGCTGACTATATTTATTTCGCGACTTAGAAATGCCTTATACCGATATCACCAAGTCCGCCCTGACTCATGGTCATTACAGTTTTCTCAATTGTCGTTATCATCAGTCCAAACAGTACTGACATCAAGAGACGGGCAAAAAATTCACTTAGAATCAGATTTAGACCAATTTCCATAACCAGGGCTCCTGCCACAATTCCGATCATTGAGGAAATGCAGATCATTTTTACATTGGTTGTATCATCTGTAGCTGCAAGTTTAATTCCCAGAAATCCTGCACCCAGAATAATCAGAAATATAATTCTCATAAGTGCATACAGCCAGTTATGATCCGTCCTTGCCCTTGATGACAGAAGATTTCTGCTACTGTCAGTCACCCGCACTGCAGATGCCATTGCTTTCTCCAGTTCATCTACATTATCTGTTGTTACACTGATTCCACCAGTTTTTCCGGAAATATTATTCAGTAACTTTTCATCTACATATCCCAGACCTACCGTACTGATACTAATTTTTTTCTTATTGAATTTCTTCAACGTTTTATTTAATTCAAAATTTAAAAAGCTGGTATCTGTAGCATATCCGTCCGTGAGAAGGATTACCTGGCATCCCTCATCATATGGCAGAGTTCCAGATTCCATATCTTCCATAATTTTGCTCAAAACACCTACGATCGGAGTTCCTCCTGAAGGTGACGTTGCAAAATCATCTATTCCATTGGAAATCGGATTCAGTTCACGTATACATTGAATCACATCTCCAAATGAATACACTGCAAACTGCGCATTGTCTTCACGATTAGCCAGAAGCTTCTTAATTGCCGCCACTCTTTCCTGATTTGGGTCATTATCCTGCATAGACCCAGAATTATCAATCGCAAAAATATATTTATCTGTCTGAACCATTGTAGAACCAAAGTTCAATTCATAAATAAATTCAAAAAAAATCCCCAATACCAGAAGCATAAGAATGCAGATCCCTGAAACCAGAATTTTCTTTGAGGTGATATCCAAACCAATCACTCTGGATACAATAAAAAATGCAGATGACAAAATCAGTCCGAACACAGCAAAGTAAACTCCCATAAAAAACACAGAGTTCACATCTGTAATAAGTGTTCTGTAAATAACCTCTCCCAGAAGAAAAAAAATCACTGATGCTATGATAGAAACAATCAAAAAGCTTTTTGAAAAATGCGTTTCTGTTTTTTGCTGGAGCGACGGCCTTCCACCAGTCATATTATAATTAACCGTACCAAATCCATCATTCCCGCCAAAACTTCCAGTTCCGCCAAATGGTGAACCACCAAAGTTATCCGCCCCGTTTCCATAATTATTCCCAAATGGATTTCCATTTGTATTTCCATAATCATTTCCAAAATTTCCCCAGTTCGCATTCTCTGGCTGATTCTGGAAGGAAGAAGCTGTTCCAAATCCGTTTTGTGTATCTGCCTTTTTGTTTTTTTCTAAAAGTGCCATAATATCCCCTCGTTTTGCCGTCCGTTATTCTTTCTATTCTGGTTTTACCTGTTTTTCTAAGTCCTCAACTTCTGCTTTCAAATTGTTGCATCTCTCCTCTGCAGCAGTCAGTTCTGGATTATTTTCAATGCTGTCTGATACTTGCTGCAGATCATTATTTACTTTTTTGTCTGCCACGGCCAGACCTGCTGTACCAACCAGGAGCAGAACACAAAGAACCAGACCCAGGATAATTCTGATTCTGCTTTTTTTCTTTTTTGTCATAACAAAGTTACCTTTCCTTTTAACTTTCAGATGTCGTTCCCTTCAGCCACAGGCTATTTCCTGCCTTATTCATCTTCAGAATTTGTTTCGTCTGTGTCCTCAGGATCTGTCGTCTCCCCGGATCCATCTGTGTAAAAATAATTATAGATTTCTGAAGACAGACTCTGAATGACACCCGGCGCAGCTTCCTTATTTATACCCTGAGACATAATACATATAATATAGTGTGGTCCATTTTCATTGAATACAATTGCTACTTCATTCTCAACCCCGTCAAGATCTCCGGTCTTATTTGCAAATCCTCCTGCTTGTCCAAGTCCTTCACAGATTTTGCCTGATTTTTTCTGATTTCTGAGGTCTGCCATCATTTTGTCCGATATATTTTCAGACTCACTATTCCCTGCTTCTTCTTCGCATTTCTTGTAAACGCTTTCCAGAAACTTTCCACAGTCTGACACCGACGTGGTACTTCCATCTCCAAACTGATCCCCCAGTATAGTTTCTTCATAACCATTCTCTTTTATATATTGGTTTACATACTCTATACCACCAATCTGATTCAGTATCTGATTTGCGACTTCATTATCAGAGTTTCCAATCATTGTATGTATCGACTCCACAAATTTCTCATCTGCCTGAATAGTACCATTCTGAATCTGAGTGTAGGCGGCTCCCATAACATAAAGCTTCAAAAGCCCTGCCCCCTTCATCTGTGCATCGTTAAACTTCTCAGATTGTCCATTCTCCAGGTTCTCTACATAAACAGACCAGGTTCCTTGCTGTTCTTTTAATACTGGAGTTATTCTGTCCAGCAGTCCCGGCAATCCCTCCTGAGCTTTCTGCTGCTCTTCCTCAGCTGCTTTTTTCTGTTGTTCTTGTAATTTTGAATTTAACTTTTCTTTTTCCTTTTCCAGTCCAGCTATCTCCTTATTTTTATTTTCAATCTGCTTCTGAATTTCACTTTCTGAATCTTTTTTTGCCGTCAGATCCGTCGACTGTCTTACAAAAACCTGAAGCAGAATTCCGATTCCTGTAAATGCCAGAACCAGAAAAAATATCAGGAGAATTTTTCCTATGGGCTTTCCTTTTGTTTCCGTATTCACTTTACCTTTCCCCCTTTTTCAGATTTGCCAGCACGTAGGCTGCTTCATTTGTCACACATGGAGCTGATGTTTCCTGTTTTCCATCTATTGTCAGTACTGCCATAATGAACACTTCATCTCCATTTTCAACCAGACCGACTTCATTATATCTTGTCTGCGTAACACCATTCAGATTCAGCAGATTGCCTGCATTTGTACATGCCGGATACATTCCCTTGTTGGCAGTATCACTTGCTGATATTCTGAAGTACAGTCTTAAAAAGTTACTGTCAATTTCATCGAAATTATCCTGATAGATGGCATTCAGCATCATTGCAGCATCCCTTGCACTGATATAATTCTCCTGTGATGATGTACCATTCATAATTGCCCGCTGAAGATCTACACTGTCATATCCATATTGATGACATATCGTATTAATCTGCTCACGGGTCAGATAATCCATCAGGGAATTCCAGGCATTATTATCACTGGATGTCAGGCCTACCACCAGCAGTTCTCTTATCGTCAGCATCTGTCCATTTTGCTGTGCTGTATATCCACCCCGTCCATTTTGAAACATATACGAAAATCTGATGAGCGTATCCATACTGTAGACCCCTCGGTCTATTCCCTCTGCAATCGTATACATAATTGGAATTCCAATCAATGCAGATGCCGGAAGCGGAGTATCTGCCTCTCCAATCGCATAATTGGTATAATTGGTAAGATCCATCACATAGACACCATATCTTGCTCCACTTGCATCCATCAGGCTGGTCATATAATTTCGATCCAGCCATGTACCTTCTTTCATCTGTGCTTCCTGCTCTTCATCCGTAACTGCTGAATGCCAGTCCGGTGCAGGCGTTGCGGTTGGTTCCGGCGTCGCTGTCGGCTCTGGCGTCGCTGTTGGTTCCGGTGTCGCTGTTGGTTCTGACGCTGCAGTCTGACTCGGTGCCCTGGCCTGTTTTACTGTATTTGCTGTTTTGCCGGTCTGTAACCTTTGGTTTAATAATTCGCTCCCGTTTCCACTGATAAACAGATATCCGCCAACGCCCAGCATAATACCAAGTACTATGCCAAGTATCCATCCGCTTTTTCTGTTTTTTTCCGGTTTTTGTTTTTCAGCAGGCTGCTTCGTCTTTTTTTTCTTAGAACCGTCCGCCAGATTTTTGTAGGGATCTTTTTCATAGATTTTGTCCAGTCCCACATAAGGGTTTACATAATCTATATCTTTTGGAAATTCTTTCTTTTCTGTGTTGTTTTCTTCCTTCACAGCAGTTTTTCCTCCCTGCTTCATCCGTCTTTCTATCGATTAAGTGAAATCAGCATACAGATAAGAACTACAATTGCTCCTACTATACCTGCTGCACTCAACAGGATGCCTGTCAGAACCGCAATGTTTATGTTTATATGATTATAAAAAATAAAAAACAGAACCTCTGCTGCAATTCCAGCCAAAACAAAAACACCGCTCAAAATTCCTGTAAGAAGCCATCCTGATTTATTTCTTTCGCTTCGGACAGCATAGTCCTGCTGCCACTCTTTTGGCAGTTCCTGCAGACACTGCATGATTCCGGACTGTTCCATAAGAATTTTGTTTGTACGATTCAGTTTTCGATATTCATTTACCAGCTGTTTATCCTCAAATACCTCGATTTTGTTCTGAGCTATCGCAAACAATTCCCGTAAAATACTTTCTTTTACATATTCACCATCGTATACACCATAGTCTTTCTGATTTCCATAACACAGAATAATTTCCAGTAACTGAAATGCAGTAAGTATCTTTTCTTTCTCTATTCTGGTTCTCCAGACAGCCATTGTCACACTTTCAAGAACCGACCTCTCTGTGCCTTTCAGATCCTGACGAATCTGCTCCTCCAGAAGAGCAACATTATATGTAATTTCTTTTTTTATGTTATCTCTCAGGAGCATCTCACGCTTTTCTGTCAAAGCCGACAGATATATTTTTTTTATTATATCATTATGTTCAAGAACAATTTTATTTCGAATCTGCAGGAATTCTTCTGACTGATAATTCGGATCAGCATCATATAAAGTGCCAACCACATCCAGAAATCCCCAGTTTGCTCCCAGAGGCAGAATTTTTTTCTCTTTCAGGAACAAAATATCACCTATACTCAGAGCCTCTGCTGACTCCTGTGATGTCGCTGCCATTCTCTGACGGAACAGCTTGATAACATACGCATTAAAACTTATATTCTTTGAAATAGTTTCTATTTCATGAATTTCATTTCTGCAAACCCAGCACCACGCATCCAGTGCATCTGCATTTTTGTTATTTTCTCTGATATACTTCTCACATAATTCAAAATAAATGTCTGCTGTTTTCTTTAACTGTTCTTTGTCAATCAGTTCCAGTTTTTTCGCAACACTGAAGAATTCTTTTCGCATACCTGCAAATTCTTCTTTTACTTTACTCAACAGTTCATCTTTATTATCGGAAAATTCATTGCTAAAGAGCAGCATCCACTGTTCTTCCCTGTTCAATTCATTGATAAAGAAAGACTTTTTCTGTTCCATTTCTTCCAGAACACTATAACGTCTGTAAAGCAGATTTGTTGCTGACTGATATCTTCCATTATTTTCCAGGAACTTCATTATCGAACGCAGTTTCTGCATAGTTGGACAATATTCCGGATATCCATAAAGCAGATTATTGGCTTCCGTTACCGCAACCGCACTGCATATCAGCGGAAGTTTCTTCTCATCACTGTTAGATATCCATCCTCTAAAATCTTTATAGATTTCCTCAAAAATTTCTCTTTTATATATGTTTCTGTATTTAACAACAAGATCTTTGTGAAGTGGTCTCCAGTGTTCATGTAAATAAACCTCATCTCCGGACACAGCAAGATAAGTCAACTGCCAGATTATTCCGTCGCCTATACTGATTCCGTTTTCACGGACTTTCTTTTCAAAGCACTCACGGAACAGTTTCAGATTTCGCGGATATACAGTAAATTTCCGTTCTTCCTGTTTCAGAATATCCGAAATCTGTTTTTCAATTTCTTTCTCTCCGGAAAGCAGTACATCCAGAAGATTTTCATATATTTCTTTTCTGTTTTCTTCTCTCAGTTCCGGATTTTCCAGCTGTGCCGCAAGAATGCTCATAATTGTGGCACAGTTCTGCCAGTCTCCTTTAATAAATAACTGTATATGCCAGTCTGTCAGAATTGACAAAATCTCACTTTTTACACCTTCATCTGCCCCAAGTTCTGAATTTTTGCAGATTTCCATATACAGCTTCAGGAGTGATTTTTTTTCGTACCATATAATACTGTCTTCATTCTGCAGCACATACTGGTTTGCTTCTCTGAGTTTGCTCACAACCATATCGTTCTGTATTTCCCGGCAGATCCACTGAATGCTTTCTTCCCTGCCATTACCATTCAGAATATTCTGCAGAAGAACGGTTACAATAAACGGTTTTAACTCTGACGGACACGTTTCCTGCTCTGCCAGTTCCAGAAGAGCATTCTCCAGTCTAGTATCATACTGTGGCTCCCGAATTTCCAGTTTCAATATTTCAGCTGCAACATATGTACTTCTCTCCGTCCAGCCTTCTTCGTTATAATCTAACAGATCAAATAACAGGCGGTGTCTCTTGTGGATATCAGCAAATCCATCCGTTTCCTGGCAGTGCAGATCCAGAAGAAAACTGAATTTCTCCGGTGCCTGATCCTGTTCCTCACTTTTCCCTTCATTGAACAGACTTTCATATTCTTTCTCAAACTTCTCTCTGACTTCCGGAGCATTCAGATAATTCCAGAGAAATTCTCCATACGATGTATCCAGATCTTTAGAAATCCAGCTTTCCTGCTGATCCAGATCAATAACAGAATATTCACTCAGTTTCCAGCTCTTTGTATTACATGGCTCCATAAATACAAGCTGATATCCATCCAGTACAGGAGCCGTTGGATCTTCTCTTCCACCGGTTGTTGCATTCAGCTGTTCTTCCACACATGTCGGGAGAAGTTTCATTGTTGCCACCAGTATTTCTTCTGCATAGGCATTTCCACCGCTTCTTTCCCATCCCTGGTTGTATGCCCGCGGCAGAATTATAAGTACCTTATCATTCTCATGTCCTGAATAATGTGAAAGAGAAACCCTCTGAATAATACTGGAAATATATTCTACAAAAAGCTCTTTTGTAAAACCTGCTTTCTGAAAAATATCTGTTGAAATTTCCAAAGCATTGCTTCGAAACAGAGAATATTCTTCGTTTGCCTCAATTTTTCCTCCGTTTCCCTGCATTCTGGATTCCTGAATTCGCTGCATAACTGAAGGATATGCCTCAAAATCCTGAATATTCAGTACATATTCCGGTGATTCCAGGAAATGTTCCTTATCATCTCCTGCAAGGATATAACTGCTTCCATATGTAAAATCTCTGCTTTCACCGCTTCCTGTGGAATGAAGGCGATAAGAACGGCACACCACTGTAATCTGCTGATTTAATCTTCGGATTTTGAGTACTCCCCGATATGCTCCCTGTATTTCCTGTGGAACAGGACGGATATCTTCCAGCGTACTTATTTTTTCGCATTCTTTTGCAACCAGCTTTGCCTGTTCCATTCTCGCAAACATATTCATGCTGATCGTCACAGTTGTACTGTCGGCATTCAGACCAGATTTTGAGAAATATCCTTCCAGGCATCTGGAATATATATGCTGACCTATCATGGCAAGTCCCTCCTATTATTTACCTTTGTTCCAAAAATGTTTTTTTGGCTGATCCATTGCTTCTTTTTCTACCCAGTTTTCTGCAAAATCCTTTCCCCACTCATTCATGACTCCCTGTTGATCTGCATAATATTCATCACTGCAGAACTTTGGAAGGAAATTAAAATCCATCAGTAATTTAAGAATCGGTTCTTCTACACGAACTGGTCGTATCTTTGCAACATTATCCAATTTATTTCCACTTATATTTACAAAGCTTCCCAATGCAGAAAGTGATACAAAATACGGTTCCTTAAAAGTAGTTTCCAGAAATGATGTAAAACTTCCCGAAAGATATGAAATACAGGATCGGGTTGATTTGCTCATCGGCTCATAGTAAGATGCCTTAAGATTTGTACCTTTGACTGGTCTGAAATTTGGTGCAATTACCGGCTGGTTAAGTGGGATTCCAAGCTGCTGGTAATTTCTGCAAAGAATATCCTGCTTTGCAAGTGCCACTACACTTGGTTTTTCAATACATCCCATCTCTGCTGTGATACAGTTTATGATCGTCTGTCTCATTGACCCAAGAGTCTCATCCAGCTGTTCAATGCTTCTTCCTCCAAAATACTGTTCCGGAAGATGGTTATAGACGCCCTCCAGAGTCTCCGGATCAACCATCATGATAAATCCATTCGCTTCTTTAAACTGTGGAAGGTTAAAATCCATCAGATCATCATCATGATCCCCATGAAGCATCTCACCTCGCATATCTATCAGCCCGATAAGACACTGTTTATTCACTTCCTGAGAATTATCATCTGCAATATAATTCACACGCAGAAGATATGGATCTTTACGGTTTTCTGTTGTTGTACTTGGCAGAGTTCCTGTTCTGTTAAGATCAAGAGCAAATTTACGGAACTCATTACTCATCTCTCCAAAATTATCGAATGACAAATGTCCCTGCGGCAGCGGATAATTTTTTCCACCCAGAAGCTTATGAAGTACTGTAAGATATACCGTTTTTCCGGCAGAACTCGGTCCCATAATGCTGATCAGATACATTGGCAGCTTGCCTGCCATTGAAATAATCTCATTATGACAGTATGGACAGTAAAATTTGCGAATCGTACCGCTCATCTTTGTTCCATTAATTTCCAGATCCTTCACATCAATCGACTGAACAAAATCTTTTCTACATTCTTCAATGTTCTGATACTCCCCGGAAATCTTAATTGGATGAATTTCCTCATGTTCGATAACATGACTTTTTCGAAGTTCTCTCAGACTTTTGTACTCAATCTGCTTGTTTTTCTTACTATTATTTAAGACTACTATCGGCTGTGATCCGTCGAGTCTTGAATTGAACGTTTTAACTTCTTCCGGTACCATTTTTACGCATCTTTCATCCATTGCTACAGAACGCATACAATGGACACACTTAATCGGATAATATCCCATCGCTTTCTCTCCTTGTTCCTCTTATTTTCTGAACATATCTGCAAATTTTCTAAAAAATCCCCCGCCTCTGGGTTCTTCTTTCCCAACCGAGAGCATAATATTCGGTTCTCTGGACTTTAATACCGGTGGTTCCTGTAAAGCCGGAAAATAAATACCTTTATAACTGTTTTCACCGTAATTTATTTCTCCCGGTATTTCAAATTGAAATATTTTATTTCCATATCTATATTCATAATACAGAATATTTTCCGGTATTTTTTTGTTGCTGTTCATAAGAAGGGTCATTCCTGTAGGTTCCTGTGACCATCTCCATTTTACCTCCCCGGTCCCGCAGCATACTTCGCAGATATATTCCGAATCCTGATACAGGCTGGCAAGATCTTCTCTTGAAGGAGCTCTCTGATCTTCCGACAGAAAAACCAGAAAACGGATTTTTCGTATCTCCTGCATAGGAATATTATTGTATTGAAATGCCACCTGTATATGATTATCTATACACTGTGCATACGAAAACATCCTTGGATTGTTTAGCTCATCTTCTTTGTATATCCAGATGAAATGAACTCTGGAATCATTTCCGGCAGAATCCCAGGAAAATTGAAATCTTGTAAAATCCGCCTGCATCTGTATTCCTCTTAATCCTTTCAGCGGTTTATAATTCAACTTTCTCACTCTCCTGTTCTTTTGTTATAATCTGTCCTTCTGTCATTCTGTCAGAAACCCTTACAATTTCCAGACGATCATCCAGTGGGCACTCTTTAAATGCGATCTGATAGTGCCCCTCCTGCTCCCGTATTCTTCTGCACAGGTAATTGTCCCTGTTTCCCATAACATACAGTTTCTGTTCTTTGTTCTGATCTACGCTTCCGATCATACGGAGAGGATACCGCCAACTCTGCTCCAGCTTTGTGAGCAGCTGTTCCATATCAGATGCTGCCAGATTCGTCAGATTCTTTTTCATGTAAGCTTCCCGGCTTTCAATACTTCCGGAAACAATCTTGCTGTAATTTTCCAGAAGATTTCCGCTCATAGTTCCGGTATGATTCTCGTTTGACTGGAACATCCTGCACAAGATTGTCTGATAATCTTTGTAAACTTCTTTTACTTTCGTCGGTACAGTGTTCTTATAGTCCTGAAACCAGTGTTCTGCCTCATCCTGTGCATTTGAAATATGACCACCACCGGTATTCAGCAATAATTCTGTCTGTTGCAGACGTTTTATCTCTCGCTGCATCGCATCTTCCATCTTTTGAAAAATATCCTGCAGAAATTCTTTATTCTGACGAAATGCTCTTACATAAATACCTTCTGGTTTCATTGCCTCCTCAACCATCTTTTGTGGAAAGACTCTGAGTTCATTGATCAGCCAGGCCTCACAGCTCTTTCTCATGTCATTTATAAACTTGTTCTGTGGACTATTTATATTCAGCTTCGGTACTTTATCTATAATTTTTTCCCGGTTCTCTTCAATTTTGTCCAGACTCTCCATAGATCCTGCCAAATGCAAAAAAAATTCTTCCAGAAATGATTTCCACCATTTCTTTAATAATTGCTCTCTCTCCTCCGAAAGAGGTTCAAAATAATATTTCTGGCAGAATTTTCTTAACATCTGCTCATACATTCTGTTATCTGCAAGCGGTATATTGCTGTAAATAGACTCTGTCAGAACTGTATAATTCTGATCATGAGCGACTTTATCCAGTTGTTCCTTCCATTCTTTCCCTTCAAAAAAAGAATGTTCCAGATTGTCGAACAGTTTCTGCTGCGGAAACAGACCATTCTGGAAGCATCTGTGGACTGCCAGCAGACGGTTCAGCATCAATGATTTCACTGGTTCGCAGATGGAAACTGCTCTCGCAGAAAAGAAATATTCCTTTTCATATTCCTGAACCGGCATCATAATTGATGCCAGAGTATCTTCATTTTCACAGCTTGTATTTCTGAATACGGTAAGCATCACTATAATTTTGGCTGCCTGCTCTATGGAAATTGCCTGCCCTATTTCATTCACATCAGAAATTACACATGCCGGACAACAGCAGTCCAGAAAAGCCTTTCTGCCTTCTTTCATGATTCTTTCCATAAACTGAACAGAAAACTGAATCTGATTTCTTGTCATATCAATGTCTTCATCGCTTGTCAGAACAAAAGGACTCCATTCAATGTAACGATGTCTCTTTTTCATTTCTTCCTGCACATAAACAGCTGCCTGTGTAAAATGCTCTGCATTTTCTTTCTGTTCAAAACAGCCTTTAAGAAGGATCGGGCAGACCATCAGATGATCCATATCTACCCCAAGATAATTTGTTGATGCACATTCTATTCCTTCATAGATTTTGTGATAAATATCTTTATCTGTTATATCGGATGGATCACTGTGTATGATCCAGATGGAGCGTCTGTCTTCAACAATGCTCTGAATTTCTGATTTTAAATACTGCACTATCTGATTATCGTTGCCAACAATCCACAAAAAAACAAGTTTTCGCATAAAAACATAGTTTTTCTTACTGAATGGATGCTGTGCTTCTGCAGATTCAAGAATCAGATCTAATTTTTCTTTAACTTCTGTTCTGTTTCTTCCTGTCTGTGCATTGTTACTGCCCATGAAAGTTTCCTCCCAAATTGTTTCTGAAAACGAAGCATAACGCTGTGTTCTATGACAGCGTTATGCTTCACCGGTGTTACCTTCCGGTATTTAAAATATATTTTTTTTACTGCTGGTTATTCTCATCGCCGCCTGGCATTCCCGGATAACCTCCCTGCACTGGCTGCTGACTCGGCATTCCCGGATAGCCTCCCTGCACTGGCTGCTGACC
>NZ_QULA01000017.1:0-21350 GCF_003481595.1 Blautia sp. OM07-19 | reverse complement strand
GGCTGCTGACCCGGCATTCCCGGATAGCCTCCCTGCACTGGCTGCTGACCCGGCATTCCCGGGTAGCCTCCCTGCACTGGCTGCTGACCCGGCATTCCCGGATAGCCTCCCTGAGTCGTCTGCTGATATGGATTGTAATAAATCATCTGATTTATCTGTGTATCAAATACTGGCTGTCCTGGCTGTGGATTCTCAATTGGCTGCCATGTCTGCGGATTCAGATATCTCGGTGCTTTCGGTGCCTCCGGTATATATGCGATCATCTGTCCCAGCTTTGTATCAAACACCTGCTGACCCGGCTGTGGATTCTCAATTGGCTGCCATGTCTGCGGATTCAGATATCTCGGTGCCTCCGGTGTATATGCAATCATCTGTCCCAGCTTTGTATCAAACACCTGCTGACCCGGCTGTGGATTCTCAATTGGCTGCCATGTCTGTGGATTCAGATATCTCGGTGCTTTCGGTGCCTCCGGTGTATATGTGACCATTTGACTCAGTTTTGTGTCAAATACCTGCTGACCCGGCTGTGGATTCTCAATTGGCTGCCATGTCTGTGGATTTAAGTATCTTGGTGGAGTTTGCGGTTCTGGTGCCGGAGTTGGAGCTGGTGATGGAGCTGGAGTTGGTGCTGGGTCCGGTTCTGGTGTTGGAACTGGGTCTGGTTCTGGGTCTATGTCTATAGGAAGCATACGTTTTAATTCTTCAATGCAGCCCTGATAAAATTCAATTTTCTCAAGGAATGCCGGTCTTTCTTCCTTTCCGGCGTTGTACATCTCATTGCGAGCCTTTTCTGTCTGTTTCTCGTAGGTCTGAATATATTTTCGAATTTCCTCAATATATTCCTCCAGTGCACTCGGACTCATTTCAATACGTTTCTTAAGGTTGTCATACTGGAGTTCAATTTCTTCCTTCATATCTTTATTCAGACTTCTGCAAAAACTCTGATAAATCTGATATTCTTTATAATCCGGATGCATTTCATGGCCTTCTGTCAGTTTGACCGGAAACGGATCTGTATCTGTTTTCTTATAAGAAGTATCTCCCGTATACTTATTTACCCGGATCATATGATTCATATTTGCCATTGAGAAATATTTCGGATAATGCAATTCTTCCTCAATTGTCTCAATTCTGTCTGCCAGCTCGCTTTCTTTTTCCAGAATATCCAGGATAAGTGGAAAACGAAGCATATTTTCTTTTACGTTCTGCATTTCTCCATCTGGCTTGCCTATCATATAAGTACCACAGGTAAATAATTTTATGCCGTTTTTGTCATCCCACAGTTTTGACTTAATTTTTTCAAACTGCTCCATCTTTTCAAGAATTGTAGGAGCTGTCAGATTTGCTCTGCTCACTTTTTTTGCAACTTCTGGATTTGATCTTCTCAGGAAGAAACAGTCTGTTCTTCTGTCAATGATCTTATTTGCGTAACATTTGTCAAACAGGGCTTTGTATTTCTCATTTCTTTCTTTTGTTCTTCGACATTCATACGGATATTTCCAGGCCAACTGGATGCATGGAGACGGCAGCTGATCTCTCCATTCCGGTTTCAGATGTTTTCCGCTGGTAGTACTCTGATTTCCCATTTGTTTTTCATATTCTTTTTCCATTTCCTGAAGGTAATCATTAGAGTATAATGGATAGCCGCTTGTAATCTTGATGATATACATACGACTTTCTTCCTTGCTCTTCTTTACCTTTATCTTGTCAAGGTTTTTGGATTCAATATGCTCTTTTACTACTTTATAGATTATCGGACAGTTGCTCGGCACGGAAATCATGGAAAACTCTGCTACTTCACCTAAAATTCCGGTGGATTCTTTATACATTGGATAAGAGGATTTCAAAAGATCCTCTACGCGGTTCCTTATGTAATTTTCCAGACTTTCTCCATTTTTCAGTTTGCTGTTCATGACAGATTGCATGTTTATTGTCAGCAACGCCTGGAAGTTTTCGGATACAAAGTTAGAAATAAACCCGGAAATATCCATACCCGTCCCAATATTTGCATCAACACCATCAATATCTCTGCCTATCCATTTGCGAATATTTGTAGAAAGACTTTCCAGGAAATTATTCTCAGCCTGTACCACTGCTGCTTCAAACATATTCTTTCTGGTCTGTTCAAACTCGAGTGGATTGATCAGAATATCTGTGCCTTCATCCACTTTACTGGAATTTACTCTGATATATTCCACATTTCTGTCAAAAATATCCGGCAATTCCATCAAAATATCTGTCAGCGGTTTTAAGATATTGTTATAGTACAGTTCTAATCTGCTTTGTACAGTCTCCAATACTTCTACAATCTTCTCATTCAGGAATCCATGTTCCTCATTTCTGTACCAGGCATTTAACGCCTTCAAATATCTCTCTACAGCCTTAGTTTTACTATCCCAGGCTCCCAGATTGCTTCCTGCCGCAAAAGCCTGATTCATGTTATCCCGCAGCTCTTTTGATTTTGACGCACACTGTGTCTGCAGCTCGGAACAATATTTACGAAATCCCTCGAGCATATGATACAAACAATAATTTTGCTGTGATTTCATGTAATATCTGAGGTAAACTGGTCCTGTCTTCTTATCTTTGAGATTTCGTTTTATAAATTCTTTTAATTTTCCCTCTAAGTACGCCGGAAGATTTGCTGCCTGTGGCACAACAGATCTCTGGAACATAGCAATCCAGTTGTGGACTGCCTGATATGGGGCATTGTTTGGCCAAATATCTGCATATTTATAATTTTTTACTTCAAGAAGAGGTCTCTGAGCAGTCACATTTTTATAAAGCGTGCTTCGAATACACTCTTCCGTCATCTCAAGATCCTTAAATACACTTACATTAAACTGATTTTCTGTCGGTCTGTTTTTGAACATTCCCTCATTAAGCCGCTGAAATACTCTGGCAGCAACCAATGTTGAAATTTCAGTATATGGAATTTCTATTTTGGAGGCTCCCAGTGAAAGAAACTTGTAGCCTGCCGGATATTTTGCAGATGCAGTAAGTGTTGTAATATATCCCTGAATATTATCATACAGAGAAGCCATCGTGCTTGTGGAAGTATCGCCGCCTGCCTCGCCTGCAATATAGGCAAATACATTTTCTGCTACAGATCTTAAAATTTTGTCATAGTTGAAATTATGTCCGCCAACATCAGATGCATCCAGCAAATGACAGAAATCAAATGGGCAATCGTGCTCATTTAATTCAAAACCATTTGGAAATTTCTGATAATAGCGATCTTCATGCTCTCCTGAATTCATCCAGTAATCCAGTTCTTTCAGACAGGAAAATCCATTGGTTCTCAAAGCCTCTTTTTTACCGCCATTCAGTTCATTCACATCTGTCATTAACAGATATCCCATAATATTTACATTTGGATTTTTGGCTTTGGCTATCTTTCTCAGAATATATGCCATATCCAGAAATGTACCTGCACCAGTTCCGCCTGAGATACCTGAAAATACATAAACCAGCAATCTCTCAATATCCGGGTTATTCTGAGTCAGAAGATCAATCTTTCCTGAAACAGAATTAATCACCTTTGCAATATTGTTCATCAGAAGCATTCTACCAATCTGGCGTATTCCACCGGCTCCTTTGGAACCTGCAACCTGATTTACATCATCATCAAACCACTGCCAGCATTCCTCACCTGCGGCTTTTGCTTTTTTGATGTCTGCGATTACATCTGGTGTTGATTTTACTGAAATATCACAGAATTCTTTTCCAAACTGATCAAAATGAGCAGTTCCATAAGTGGCTGCCTGACCACTGTTGTCTGTATCGATTTCCAAATATCCAATATTTTTTGGCTGATCTGCAACCGGAGCACCTGTCTTATCTGCCGGAAGGATCATTCTGGTTTTTACCTGATCTTTAATACGAAGCAGAGCATCCGCGCCACTTCCTCCAAGACCAACAAACAAAACCGCTGTCCGTTCGTCAGCCTCTACTCGTGCCCCTCCATAATAGATGCCACCATTTTTTGAAAGACTTAATGACTTTTCTAATAAGCTTACCTTTACTTCTTCTGCCATGTCCTTACTTTCCTTTCTTGTCTTTTTATCGTAATTGTAATTATTTTTTTATTTTCCAGATCTGTCTGTTCCGATATCATCATCGAACAGGATATCTTTGCGCTCTGGCTGCAAATCAATTCCAACTGAAACAGCTGTTGCTTTTATTTCTTCAATTCTTCTTTTCAAGAAATTTTTGTGACATCATAGAGTTTCCCCACAGATGCAGGAACATACAATATAACAGCCTTCCTATCGTAACTATAGTTCCTGGAACTATATATCAAAGATGCTTCTTTCAATAAACTTTGAAGTAGATTTTCTGTATCCTTTTCAGGCGATGTTTGCTTCATATTCTGATTAGAGTCTCCCTTTAGGGAGGGGGATTTTAGATGAATCCCCCGAAACCATTATCAGAACTGTTGCCACCGAAATCGAAGTTATTGTTTTCTCCGGCATTATCGTTTGCACTGCCGAAGTCATCCTGTGATGGATTTCCAAAATCATTCGGATTTCCCGCCATATTTCCTGTGCCAAAATCATCTGCACTGTTGTTTCCTGGCTGACCTCCATCAAATCCACCCATGTTGCTGCCTCCTGGCTGACTTCCATAAGATCCTCCGGCACCGCCGAATGGATTTCCGGAATTTCCGGTGTTTCCACCAAATGGATCACCAAAATTGCCTGCACCACCGCCACCAAACGGGCTTCCAAAATTATCATTTCCAAATGGATTATCACTTGGGGAATTATCCCACGGATTAGGATATGGTTCAGGATTGCCATCCCATCCACCTTCTCCGCCAAGCTGTAATGTTACTGTACTGATTGAATTTCCATCTGTTGAGAATTGAATCGCAATTCTGTCTCCCTTGTTCATTGGGTAAGAAATTCCTTTTGCATTATCCACATTCTGGTTGTTGATCATGATCATTCCCGGTGTTTTCGGTAAGATTTTTACTGTAACTGTGCCTCCTTTGCATGCAACCAGTTTGATCTTATTTACAAGTGTTGTCAGTCCTGCCTGCATGATCGGATTTCCCAGGGTGCTCTGTGCAAATGTATCACCCTGAATCAGTTTTCCGAGAATTACCTCTGATTTCTTAGCTGGCATTGCCAGTGTTGCCGGTGACGGTGTAAGATTTGCAAGCATCGGCGGTAAAGAAAGTTCTACGGTTACCGAATCCTTAAGCACCGGTTTTGTTGCTTTCATAATACCCGCAATCAGTGCCACAATCACTGCCAGAATAGCAAATGCGACAATAAACCATATCCAGGACGATTTTACAGTGACGAATACCGTAAGCTCTGCACTCTGACCATATGCATCAGAAAAAATCAACTTCAGATATCCTGTGCCGGTTCTCAGTGGCGTGATATTAAGCATTCCTGTGTCTT
Source organism: Blautia sp. OM07-19 (assembly GCF_003481595.1). NCBI lineage: Bacteria > Bacillati > Bacillota > Clostridia > Lachnospirales > Lachnospiraceae > Blautia > Blautia sp. OM07-19. Next base: position 15,936 of record NZ_QULA01000017.1, on the reverse strand, counting down.
TGTTGTAATCTGCTGTTACAATATTATTTCCATTATCCTCTATACTGCAGTTCAGTTCTGCAAGAGACTCGCTCTTTACATGCTGGCTGATATCAACCGAGACCTTTGTTTTGATTGGATTGCACCACATGCTGACATCTGGTCTTCCAGATACGGTCAGTTTGGCTCTTCCTATGGATAACTGATACTGTGCAGCTTCTTTCGAGAAGCTTCCATCTTTGCCTTCCAGATGTGCTGTCACATAGTAGTTTCCTGATTTTTCAAGATTCGTTTTACAAATGAAGACATGTTTTTCTTCATTGTAAGTCATCGGAAGATTCTCTCCGACAATATTTCCCTTGTTATCCATAATAGTACAGATTGCCATAGCTCCCGAAAGCAGGTTTGAATCTGTGATATTTTCATCTCCACGTACAAGCTTTCCGTAAATATTGATATCATTTCCTGCAATCGGATCCCTGCTGTTGAGAAGTTTAAAAGAAATATCATATGTAGTCAGAAGGTTTACCTGTACTGCATCGTCGGCTTCACCCTTTACACTGACTTTCCATGCTCCCTGTACAGGATACATGATTTTGAGGATCGTATACGTCGATACTTTATTCTCATCCGAAGTATCCGTCGAAACAATCACTCCATGGTCTGCATCCAGAGGAACCACCGCTCCGGTTGGATCTATAAGCTGCGGATCACTTACGCCTTTATCTGTAAGAATAACAATATTGGCCATCAGTACACTGCCATTGTCAATCACAAAATCTGTTACAAATCTTCCATCTATATACGCTGGATTCAGACCTGTCAGATCACCATCTGCAACATTTCCAAAAATATCTGTCATATATTTGTTGAAATCTGTTGCGGTAGTGATATTATAAAAGGCTCCACCTGTCTGATTGGCAATATTCTGCATGTAATCTACATCCAGTTTTCCATCATAGTTAAGGCCAATAGAATAAATCGGAACACCAAGAGAAGCTGCCTCACTAAGAGTTCCTGTCAATTCTGCATTGGATTCCTCTACAGTTCTCGGTCCATTTGGAAGGTCTGTGTTTCCATCACTGAGAAGAATAATCATAGGATTTCTGTCTCCATTGAAGGAATCACCCTCTTTTAACAGATTTAAAGCCTGTGTCAGTCCCAGAGAAATATCTGTATCCCAGCTTCCTTTTACAGAATCCTGCAGTCCTGACAGGCGGTCTCTGAATGAAGCTTTACTGTCTTCTGTAGACAGGTCTGTCAGTCCCTGGCTATCCATAATAATATTAGTGAACTGCACAAATCCAGCTCTTGATGTGTTAGAATATGTCATTTCCGTGAACAGCCGTCCTGCTGTCAGCCTCAATTTCAACGCATCTGACTTTTTCATGGAGCCACTTCCATCAATGGCAAAAATAACATCAAAACTCATGTTATCCGCAGTCGTCTGCTGCGCCACTTCTTCACCTTCTGCCCAAACTGCACTTACTGACATACAGATAAGCATCACTGCTGCCAGTAAAACAGTCAGAATTTTTTTCATGTGTCTCATACTCTTTTCCCCTTTTTTGTAAATTTTATATTGAAACCTCTGTACAGAGGAATTTCGTTATTATATTTTATCTTCTCCGACCCGGCAAAAACATTTTGATAAGCACAGCCGCTATGATTACTGTAAAAATTACCGACTGATAGGTTTTTACCACTCCGAAAATCCCAATTACCAGAACACAGATTATACCAATAACCACATAGGTAATCAGAACCCCTGCTGCAAAACTTAATACTGCCATTAAACAGTATTTCTGAATGGTATCCATATCTCCTCCGGTTTTGCGCTGATACAGCACCAGTGCCGCAATTCCAACAGCCCCCGGAAGTATTCCATCAAAGGAAAGTCTCGCACATCCTTCACCTGCCACCTGTGAAATATTCTCGTAAATAAAAATCAGGAGATATCTGTTCAGCAGATTTTTCATAATAAAAAGCATCAAAACGCCTATAACCACAAGAATTATCAATTGTGTTACTCCTGACGTTGATCCTGATGTCGAAACCGGCGGCTTCGAAAAGTCCGGAATATCTGGATTATTAACAGGCGGAATCCCCGTATCCTGTTTCTTTTCCGGGACAATGTCCATATCCGGTCCATAAAAGGTATATCCGACAAATTTGCCTTTTTCATCTGTCAGTAATTCAATTGGTCTCTCAAATCCTGTAGAACCATTTCTGGTTATCAGGTTATAAATTTCTGCTTTTTTGGTCTCTGATTTATCTCTCAGCAGCTTTGCCCATAAGTTTCTTTCACCGGCAATAAGATATCTGATACCATCTATATCCTTTTTTCTGGTTTTATCTACCAGCTGATATTGTCGGTAATTTCCCTGAACTACTTTCATTCGTCTTTCCCCACTTATTCCGGTCTTGTGTCTGCCAGAATACTTTCTGCGTTTGTAAAAAACTTCTCTGTTTCTTCCAGTGCTGTTTCCAGTTCATCCAGTGCTTTCAGCATTTCTGTCAGTGCAACATCCTCAAACTTCTTACCCACACCGTCTGTCCAATTGCACTTGTCAAAATCATCTTTTACTTTTTTTCTCACATAATAAAAAACTGTTGTGTCCATATCTTATTTTCTCATTTCTTTCCTCAGTGTCTGTGCCCGCCGCTTCCAGTATGCACTTCGGAGCATCTGAAAGCTGGAACGGTTAATTCCAGATGGTATATCTGACGTATTAATATGTAATGTTTTATGATTCTCTCTGTGCATGCTCCCTGAAATTTCTACGACACTGCCGCTCTCGGACTGAATCAGATGGTGCAGTTCTATCGGATCACCATCGTATCCTATCGGGGCTCTTCCCTTTTCCATTCGCTTCAGATTATCTTCTGTTGGTGCATAAGCACTTCCACTGCAGTAAAATGTAGTTCCTCGAAACTGCATTACTCCGTATTTTCCCGGTGTTCCACTATATCCACATTCCCTCATTCTGGTCATTACATTATATTCTTCTACCATCTTGAGATAGGCATTCAGAATTCTTTTGGATTTTGTAAATGAACGTCCAGTTCTCCTTTGTGCGTTTGTAAGCAGATCCACATAGTCAGGAATTTTTTTTATGATGGATATGATTTCTTCATCCTGTATATCCAGCTTTCTTATCCTGGCTTTGGCTTCTTCTATTTTTTCCTGTAATCTTCCTGTTTTTTCGGATCCTGCTCAGATTCGCTTTCATCTGCATAAAAACGAATCTGATCTTCCCACTCTGATCTCTTATCTGCAATAGAAGACCGTTTCTGGTTCAGCCGCTGCAGCAGAGATTCCAGTGCATCTTTTGCACCTTTGACAGCTTCATCAACGTATTCCTTATTCTCATTTAATGAAACCACATAATTCCAGACTGCATCCGGATCTGACTTTAAAACTCCATCACTCATTTTGTATCAGCCTGCTATCTGTATGTATTTTCAGGGTTTCCCATGTGACTCAAGAAATTCTGCATATTCCTCAAGAGCCCCACTCACATCCTCCAGAGGTTCTTTGCCCAGTTCTACTACTTTCTTTGTATACTCTACAATCTCTTTTGCCTGCTCATAGAGTTTATCAGACTCAGCACCTTCAATCGTTGACAACAGTGTACTTCCTCTGTTATTGTTTTCTGAAATTGCATCCATGCACATCTTTGTGATTTTCGCCAGGCTTCTTACTTCTGAAGCATTTCCAAATACCTTTCCAGCCATGTCAATTCTCTCCTATCTGATTCGACCTTCTATACGTTCTTTTTCATCAAGTTCTCTTTGAGCTCTCTTTTTCAGTTCCAAAATCCGTTCCTCACCTGTTTGTGTGGCTTTATACAATGCATCTGCAATCATTTCAAGCTTCACAGAAGACTTGGTTGCCATTTCCGTTCCTTTAAGAGTTTCTGTTACACTTGATGCAGCAACCTTTAATCTTTGTGCGTTTTGATGCAGAATTTCCAGATATTCTTTTTCGAATTTATCACAAAAGTTGATGACGGTCTCAAGATCAATATCTACCATTTTGTTTCCCCTTCCTCTTCTGTTTATAATTTGTATGGAACGAATCGGTTTCCGGATCTTCCATTATGATAGTATGCAAGCTGTCCGGAAAGTTCTCTTATCAGTCTTGGCTGATCAAGAAATTCTCCCGCTTCATAATCACTCATCGGAAATGCAATTTTGTGATTAAAATCCAGTGTCTTTACTTCTCTGAAATCTCTCAGTGCAGAAGCTGAATCGTAGATCACCAGATTAAATACATTACATGTAGGTCCCAGATGTATAATTCTGGCTATATCATTTCTGGCATCATATAAATAAGAGGTCTGTGCTTCTTTCCCGGTTTCCGGCTCTTCTTCATTAATATCTTCTTCTCCAAACAGATCCATATCACCAAACAGAGCACTGAATTCGTCCAGTGCCGGGTCATTAAAATCTGTTTTTTCTGATTCTTCCTCAGAAACGCTCTCCGATACTTCCGACTGCGTTGCTTTCTCTTCTGCTTTTTTTAGTACAGGTGTTCTTTTGTTTCTTTCATCTGCCAGAATGTCTGCCATAGAATCCAGCCCAAGCCATACGATCAGTTGTTTTCTGGTATTACTCCTGTCTTTTATGATTTCTAATGTTTCAACGATTTTGTAACAGATATCTTCCAGATCATCATGCACCCTTATCTCCGGATAATTTTTTCCAAATTCCAGAATTTCCGGTTTGTATTCACGATATACACTTGCATAACTGTCTGCCATAATATCAACTGAAAAGTCGGACTGTCGTGCGAAGCTTGAAATAATTGCTCTCAGAATACGCATCTGCTGTTCTTCCGTTCCAGAAGCACACATGATATTATTTCCCTTCCGCTGAAGCAGTGGAAAATGAAGTGCAAATCCGAGATTCACAGGTCGTCCCAGATAAATATGAATATCTTTGCTGCCATCTCTGTGAGAAATCACATTTTCCTTCTCCCACTGATCGATCTCTTCGATTTTCATAGGATCCACAACACGATCATCAAAAACATCTGGCACATAGTCCTCTGCATGATAAATTGTTCTTGCCTTCTCATTCACATTATAACGACACGTTCCATTAATATAAATTGCCATGGCACGTTCGATTGTCGGAACCTCTTCACGATCTTCATTTTCCTGAATCGTCTGGACCGCAACCTCTCCGACTTTCATATGTATGAAAGAACGAATTTTATCTGCTTCTTTTTCATTCAGAGTTTCTTCTAGTTCATCCTTGTAATTAGAGAGTGCGATTCTAGCTTTTATCTGTTTCTTTCCCTTATCCGAAAGTCCTCTCAGGCCATCTACGATTGCCTGATCTGAAAGCAGCAGGATAATTCCAAGAGCTCTCGCCTCTGACAGAATATTCTCCAGCTTTGTCTTGTATTCTGTTTCCAGCTGTGCATGCTGACTCATCACATGAAATTCATCTACAATGATGAGCAGTCTTGTCATGGAGTTCTTGCCATATACTTTCCTGTAATCACCAAATGAAGTAATATTGCTTTTACCGCCTCCGGCTTTGTAATCGTAATCTGCCTGTGCAATGATTGTCTGTCTGCGGTTCATCTCGTCTATGATCTTATCCAGAAAAGCGTATGAAAAATCAGATGTCTTTGACAATCCAATAAACCGTATATGTGGAGGTGTATTGGTCTTGTAAGAATAAAATTCTGTAATCTTATAGTCAGACAGCCAGATTTCCACGTCTTCCGGAGTATAATTCATCACAATAGAACTGATCAGCATATGTAAAAGCGAACTCTTACCAGATCCGGTACCACCGCAGATCAGACCATGCGCATTCAATGCCTGTCCAAGTGAATATGAAATAATATCTCCTCTCTGGTTGATTGCAAATGGAATATGAAGACCATTTGTGGAATCCATCTGTCCGAAAGGAGCATTTATGTCAAAAATACGCTGAAATTCATTGTCCAGCTTCTTTTCTGCCACAAGCTGCTCTACGATATTTTCGATAAATTCCAGATGAGAACCACCGGTCTGCCAGTGTCGGAAATCACTTTCGACTCCCCTCACACATGTTGACGAAATATCTGTCCCTACATCAATCCGAAAAAGATTCTGTATTGCCTCTGCTGAAAAACAGCTCTCAAGATCTTGTCTTCTGCTGTGTGTGGATTCGTTTTCCCAACGGTCTACATTATTTAATATAACTACAAAGACACCCAGATTTCTTCCATTTTCGATCAGATACTGGATATTCTTAAAATCACTGTCAGAATATCCTTCGTGAAGATTCTGCACGATTATCATCTGATATGGAATCCATGCGTCCATTCCCTGTTCCGCATTGTATTCCGTTACAGTTGTATAGGCGGCCTTTTCATTAATAACCGCTGTCATCCTCTGCACCAGTGCTGTCAGTCCCCGGCTGATATCCTCACTTTTAAGGTAAGACTGTGCAAGATGATAGGAACCACCTGTTACCTTTCTGTTCAGCATAACAATATCGTTCTTTTTTACCTGCTGTAAACGGATAAAATCTCTGAAATCATTTCCGGATGTAACTGCATCCATAAAATGAAATTCCATATAGTACTGCGGTATACTGCGCAATGTCTGATAAATGATTGACTGAAGGATCTGTCTTGCCCTGTCTGTGGTCCTTGTTCCATAGTCAATGCGAAGCTGTATCGGTGCTGACAATAAAAATCCCCACGGTACAGCAATTTTCTCACCATCCCTGCACAGATTAAATAAAATCTTTCCATCACCAGACAGTTCCCGCTGTTCTTCTTCTGTCATAAAAGGTTTCAGGAGATCTCCCAGAAAAATTCTTGGATTCTCGAGAGTTTCTGGTATAACATAACTGGTCCAGTCAGAATCACTGGTACATCCTCCATAACACATGGCACTTTTATATGCCTGTGTATATTCCTCGGATATCTGCTGAAGCTTATACCAGATTGCATCAGCCTCACTTCGACAGTCCCGAATCTGGTCTTCCATAAAGTTAAGAAGCCCCGTCAGTTTCCCCATTAACTCCCGGTAAACCTCTCTCTGACTTTTCCCAAATCCAAGCATACTCTTAATAAGAGGCCATAAGCCCGCACTGTTCGCCAGTTCGAGCCTCAACTGTGTCAGTTCCTGTTCTGTATAAACTCTGGCCTCACTGTCCCCGACATTTCCATATCTGTTTCCAAAACGTGCAAAAAGTTCTGCTTTCTGATGGTTATAGATTTCTCTTTCATCAAACAATTCCGTTGCATTTCTCTTTATTGCACGATAATTTCTTATTAATTCTTGAATTTTCTGATAATTATTGTTGAAGTCAAACATTTCTCTTTTTCACTCCTTATTTGTAAAAGGATTTTTGTAATACAATTCGGAAGACGCATTGCCCGATTTCGATCTTTTGGACAAGCAATAGATATGTTTCTCTTTTTTGTTTATTATACAATTTTAGTGTGTTGAAATCAACCTTATAGTAACTATTTTATATTACTATTAGTAATATTATTAAACAAACATGACATTTCATTTTTTTGATTAAATAAAAAGACTTCTGATATATTACTTATACTTTGAATTTTTTCCACTAATTCAACTATTGGTAATTTTTTTCTATTACCAACGGTAAGTTGTTTGTCAATTATATTCCTTTTACAATATTAAGAATAATCATCTTATAATTATTTCAAAGGAGGGATTCCTGCTGAAAAAAGACTTAAACGTTCAAATTGGGCAGCGGGTCAGATTCGCACGAAAACAGGCTCATCTTTCCCGGGAAGCCCTTGCCGAAAAGCTGGACATATCCACTCTTTTTCTTGGGTATATTGAATGCGGTCAAAAAGGGATGTCTTTATCCACACTCCAGAAACTCTGCCAAGTTTTGGGAGTGTCTTCCGATTTTATTCTTATGGGTATTGATGATGATTCTGTCCATAAAAATAATTTTATGTTGCTTATGGATTCTGTCGATCCCAAGTATCATCCACTGCTTGAATCTAATCTGCGATGTACGATTGATGCAATCAATGAAACAAAAAAAATGAAGTGATACATTAAATAGAAACAGCTTTTTACTTTCGGCATCTTTTTTTGTATCGGGTCTGTTTTCATGGATTTCAACTGGGTTTCCGCAAAATACAATTGTAGAAACCCAGATTAAATTCCAGTAATCGTCTTTCGTCCTATCTTCCTCAAAAATCCCTCTGTTCTTTCCACCTCCTTTTCTTTGATATTCAGCATCTTAGCATAGGTTTTACACAAATTTGTTTTTTCAAAAGCTATTCTGCCGAAATTTTGCAAAAAAAACAGCATCCTAGCTTCACGCTGCAATGCTGTTTTCTTACTTATCGTTATTTATTTTTTTTACTGAGTTTATTCACAAATCCTGTAAACTTTCCTGGTTTTTCCTTATCCAGAGACTTTGCATAAATCCCTTTGAGCCAACTTGTGATCACATCGATCAGAACCGGTGCAAATGTCATCAGGATAAATACCAGTATGATCAGTCCGAAGTCCAGGGAACCAAGGGCCAGCAGTTTCTGAAACATGACTGCCGCGGCAAAAAAAATAAACTGCATTCCATAAATGATTACCTTACGGTAGGTATTCAATGGTGCATAAACCGTTTTTAATGCTGCCATATAGTTCCATCCTGTGACCAGTACACAGGCCGTACTCAGCATGGCATTGGAATGATATACATTCTGGCAGACAAGCATGATCGCAAATACACAGGATGAAATAGTGATTGCTGCCGGAAATGCATTCAGGAACACATGCCGGAGAAACGTATGATCGATCTTGTCATAATTGTTTTCCTGTGCAAGAAGAAAGGTTGGAATTCCGACTGCACAGGCACTGATCAGTGACATCTGGATCGGTTCGAACGGATACGTGTTTCCAAAAAAGATTGTCAGAAGCGACAGCATGACAGAAAACATAGTCTTGATCAGAAACATAGATGCCGCTGTACGGATATTGTTCACGACTCTTCGTCCCTGATTCACGATATGTGGCATGGAGGCAAAATTCGAATCCAGAAGAACTACGTTGGCAATGTTCTTTGCCGCATCACTTCCCTGTGCCATGGCAATACTGCAGTCTGCTTCTTTGAGAGCAAGAACATCGTTGACACCATCTCCTGTCATGGCAACGGTATGTCCCTGTTTCTGAAGAGCCTGTACCATTTCTTTTTTCTGCTGCGGTGTCACTCGGCCAAAAACACTGTATTTCGAAACAGCCTCTTCTAAATCTTCCTCTGTTTCCAGTGTTGTCGCATCCACATAGCTTTCTGCATTCTTAAGACCTGCCCGCTTCGCGATTGCAGAAACGGTGACAGGATCATCTCCCGAGATCACCTTGAGGTCAACTTCCTGGCTGTCAAAGAATTTCAGTGTATCCGGAGCTTCTTCTCTGATCACATCTGTCAGAAGAAGAAGTGCCACCGGTTCAAGATCAGCCGGAAGTTCTGTACCTTCTGCCATCTGACTGCTGTGTGCCAGTGTAAGAACTCGAAGTCCTTCCTGTGCATATTTCTGGCAGACTTCCAGGATTTCTTCTCTTCCCTCCGGAAAAAGGAACTGTGCCGCTCCCATAAGATAAGTTCCTCTGTCCTCAAATACAGCTCCACTGTATTTTCTGTCGGAAGAAAACGGAATAATATGCTCCGGCGTCATAGATGTTTTGGTTGGAAAGCGTTTACGCAGGGCATCAATCGTTGCATTCTGATCTTTAAGAACATACATGAGATTTCCCATCATGTCCTCAATTTCATGAATATCCTGCAGAACTGCCGTTTCGTCTGTGATTTCTGCCTGATCCGCTTCCGTTTGCGAACCGGTATCTGGATTCTGTGTTTCAGCATTCTCCGGCTGTATTTCCTGATCCTGGAGCATTCCGCCTTCGTCTGGCTCTTCTTTGTCTTCTGTCAGATTTCTGAGAAGACTCTCACTCCACGGCTCCACACGCCCTACACACATGGTTCCTTCAGTGATTGTTCCGGTCTTGTCCAGACAGAGTGTATCAACTCTTGCCAGAGTCTCAATACAGTATAACTCCTGTACAAGAGTCTTCTTATTGGCCAGAACCAGTGCTCCCAGTGTCAATGCCACACTGGTGAGGAGTACCAGACCTTCGGGAATCATTCCCAGAACACCTGCGACCATACTCACAACAGAAGCCTTGAACGTATTTTCTACAATATAGTACTGTTTATAAAACAGCAGTGCGCCCAGCGGAACGATGATGATACTGATCACTTTCAGGATCGCATTCAGGGAATTCTTAAGTTCTGAGTTATGACGCTTGAATTCCTTCGCTTCGCTGGTGATCTGTGCTGCATAGTTATCCTTGCCAACATGAATGATCTGACAGCAGGCTTCTCCTGATGTCACGAAGCTTCCGGAAAAAAGCTCATCACCCACGTTCTTTGGAAGGTTGTCGGATTCACCGGTCAGGAGAGATTCATTGACCTCTACACTGCCCTCCAGCACCTTCGCATCCGCCGGAACCTGATCTCCGGTCTTGAGACAGACCAGATCATCAAGTACCAGGTCTTCGGTAGGAACGGTCCATTTCTTTCCTTCCCGGATGACGATGGATTTCTTCGCTGTCAGGATAGCCAGCTTGTCAATCGTCTTTTTCGCACGGATCTCCTGTGCGATTCCGATCAGAGTATTGATGATGATGATCCCTACAAAAAACGCGTTCTTGTAAGAGCCAACCATCAGTACCAGGATAAGGAGCACCAGATTCAGGAAGTTGAAGAAAGTCAGGGTGTTTTCTCTGACGATCTGCTTGTAAGTCCTGGTATTCGGATTCTCGTCCGCATTGACCTTACCCTGCTCGATCCGTTCATTTACCTGTTCGTCTGTAAGTCCTGTCAACATTTCACCTCACAATTTACTGATCACTTTGTTCACAGTCAATTTCCTGCAAACAGTGATTTCTATTTTACCGTCGATGTTTCGATGTTTCTCCCCTCACAGCCGCTTTTTAATTAATATTCTTCTTCCTCTTCGCCTTCGCTGATGTCTGACTTCGGTTTGTCCAGTCCTTCGATCACGATGTTATGTTTCTGTGCGTAGTCCCACAGAGCTGCATGGATTGCTTCTTCTGCAAGAAGGGAGCAGTGTACTTTGACCGGCGGAAGTCCGTCAAGTGCTTCCATAACGGCTTTGTTTGTGATCTGCATTGCTTCTTCGATCGTTTTTCCCTTAACCATCTCTGTTGCCATGCTGCTTGTTGCAACTGCTGCACCACAGCCGAATGTTTTGAATTTACATTCTTTGATGATATGTGTTTCGTCATCAATGTCAAGGAACATTCTCATGATATCACCGCATTTTGCGTTACCAACTGTTCCTACACCGCTTGCGTCCTCAATTTCTCCTACATTCCTTGGATGCTGAAAATGATCCATAACTTTTTCACTGTACATAATATTTATTCCTCCTGTTTTCGTCTTTTATCCGATTATTGTCTTATTATTACTGCTGATGTTTTTTCATGAAATCTTCATACAGAGGAGACATGCTTCTCAGATATGGCACGATTTCTTTCAGTTTGTCTACTGTGAAGTCAATGTCTTCCTTAGTTGTCTCTTCACTTAAGGTAAGTCTCAGAGAACCATGAGCAACTTCATGAGGCACACCGATAGCAAGAAGTACATGGGACGGATCCAGGGAACCTGATGTGCAGGCAGATCCGCTTGATGCACAGATGCCGTTCTGGTCGAGCATCAGAAGCATGGATTCTCCCTCGATGAACTGGAAGCTTACGTTTACGTTGTTCGGAAGACGTTTCACTCTGTCACCGTTCAGTCTGGAGTATGGGATCTCTGTTGTAAGACGGTTAATCAAATAATCTCTCAGTTCGATCTCCTTCTCTGTACGCTCTTTCATGTTTTTCATTGCACGCTCTGCTGCTGCGCCGTATCCTACGATTCCAGGAACATTTTCTGTACCTGCACGACGTTTACGCTCCTGTGCGCCGCCATGTACGAAGGATCTGATCTTAACGCCCTTACGGATGTAGAGGAAACCGATTCCCTTCGGTCCGTTGATCTTGTGTCCGCTGGAGCTTAACATATCGATGTTGCATTCATCTACATCGATCGGAACCTGACAGAATGCCTGAACTGCATCTGTGTGGAACAGGATGCCGTGTTCTTTGGCGATACGTCCGATTTCTTTGATCGGCTGGATGGAACCGATCTCGTTGTTTGCAAACATAACGGAGATCAGGATGGTCTCTGGTGTGATCGCTTTCTCCAGTTCATCAAGGCGGACGATACCGTTCTCATCTACATCGAGGTATGTGATCTTTGCGCCTCTTTTTTCGAGGTATTCACATGTATGAAGGATCGCATGATGCTCGATCTTGGTTGTGATGATGTGGTTTCCTTTGGATTTGTATGCTTCAAAAGTAGCTTTGAGTGCCCAGTTGTCAGCCTCGCTTCCGCCTGCTGTGAAGTAGATTTCTTCTTTCTTTGCGTTCAGAACATCTGCGATCTGCTGTCTTCCTTTGGTCACTGCTTCTTTGCTTTTCTGTGCAAAATCATAGATGCTTGACGGGTTTCCGTAGTATTCTGTAAAATATGGCAGCATTGCCTCAACAACTTCCGGAGCAGTCTTTGTTGTAGCTGCGTTGTCCAGATAGATTAATTTACTCATGTTTTTTTCCTCCTGCTTAAAAATAAAAATGAATTTTACATTTTTTCTTTTTGTTTTTTCCGGCTTTCCTCGATCAACTGATCCAGCATCATGGTGTCTACCGCCTGTGTGATACTGTCGTTGATTCGTTTCCACACATATTTCGTGACGCAGATATCATGGTTCTCACAGGCACTCTCATCTTCCATCCCGGAACACTGTGCCGCTTCCAGGCTTCCTTCTAGAACCCTCAGGACATCCCCCACGGAAATCTCCTCTGCCGGTCGACCCAGACGATAACCGCCGCCCGCACCTCTGGTGCTCTCTACCAGACCTGCTTTCTTGAGCTTCGCCATGAGCTGTTCCAGATAACTGTCTGAAATATTCTGTCGGCCTGCAATGCTCTGAATGGAGACGGCTTCTGTTTCACAATGCAGACCCAGGTCGATCAGTGCTTTAAGACCGTATCTTGCTCTTGTTGACAGTTTCATCCACTCACCTCTTTAATTCCTAGTGTTTTCGTCGGATTTATTTCAAGACTTACTTTAACAGAATACATTTGTTCTGTCAAGGAGGTTTCGTGCATATACTGACAAAAAAAGCACCAGGTGCTTTCTATGTCAAAAAAAGCTTTTTTTAAGGGGACTTTTCTTCTCACATGCGCCGGTCTTTTGAGCCGCGTGATCGGCTTTTTTTATAGGATATTCCTGTCTCATGCGATTGGTGCAGAGGGGATCGGCCTGTTCCAGCTTGCCATTCCGCTTCAGACACTTCTGCTTGCCGTCACTGCCTCTGGAATACAGACCGCCCTTTCACGGCTGGTCGCCGCTCATCTCGCAACAGGTGAGGACAAAAAAGCCCGGGACTTTTTCTGTCTGGGGACTTTTTTTGCCTTTGCACTTTCCTGTGCAGCCTCTGCCCTGCTTTATCTGCGGGCAGATTTTTTTGCTGTGCAGATCTTAAAGGAAGCACGCACGGAAGAACTTGTTCGGATCCTTTCTTTCAGTATTCCCTTTGCCACGCTCCATTCCTGCACCAACAGTTATTATTTTGCCCGTAAAAAAACGGAATTTCCTTCCGGATTACAGCTTATTGAGCAGATCGTACGCGTCGGTTCTTCGTATCTTCTGTATCTTGTCTGTATTTCTGAAGGTACGCCTGTGACTGCCATGATCGCTGCTGGCGGCACACTGGTCTCGGAACTCGTTGTAGCTGTTCTGGCGCTGCTTATGATCTCTCTGCATTTTCAGAAATATGCGCATAAAATTTTTCACATTGAACTGCCTTTTGCCTGTCTGACGGAAATCTGCCGGACTGCTTTCCCTGTGACGCTGAACCGCCTGCTGCTTTCTGTACTCGCCGGTATCGAGGTCGTTCTGATCCCGCAGCGACTTCGGATGTATGGGCTTTCCGTTTCGGAATCACTCAGTATCTACGGGATTTTTACAGGACTGGCGCTTCCGTGCATTCTTTTTCCGGCTACGATCACAAACTCTGCTTCCATGATGCTCATGCCTTCTGTTGCAGAGATGCAGGCGCTTGGATATCGGAAACGTATCCGGTACGTTACTTGGCAGACGATCCGTGCAAGCCTTTTGCTTGGATTTCTGTGCGCGTTTGGTTTTTACTGCATCGGTCCGTTTATGGGGACAGTATTGTTTCACAGTCCGACTGCCGGGACTTACATACAGACGCTTTCTTTCGTCTGCCCGTTTCTTTATCTGAACACAACGCTTACGAGTATCCTGCATGGGCTTGGTCAGACAGGACGAAGTCTTGTACACAGTGCTCTGGGGATCCTTGTCCGGATCCTTTTTGTAGTATTCGCGATTCCGCTTGCCGGAATCCGCGGTTATCTATATGGAATCCTTTTCAGCGAGATTCTTTCCAGCAGCCTTCATATTTATGCACTTATGCATAATTCCATTGCATTACCTATCGACAAGAAGTTTTGAATCGTTTATAATAGTTAATTGACAACTGTTCAGTAGGTAGTATCCCGCGAGGCGTTTTGGCATGTTTTTTGCCAAAATCCCGAGACATGCAAGGCAAAATGCCATCACCGAAGGTGATTTGGAATGCATTTTGACTCGTAACTGTGAGGGTACTGAACAGTTACGTTAGTTGTATACAAAAGCGTTGCGTTAAAACGCAAAAGGGAGGAAAACATGGGATTCAATTTTATTAAGAAATTACCTACACCTGCAGAAATCCGCAATCAGTATCCCATTGATGCTAAAATACAGGCATTAAAAGAAAAACGTGATCAGGAGATCCGTGATGTCTTTACAGGCAAGTCAGATAAATTTCTCGCAATCATCGGTCCATGCTCTGCTGACAATGAAGATGCTGTCTGTGACTATCTTCTGCGTCTCCGCAAGGTCCAGGAAAAGATCGAAGACAAAGTTCTGATCATTCCACGGGTTTACACCAATAAACCGCGTACTACCGGTGAGGGATACAAGGGTATGGTCCATCAGCCGGACCCGGAGAAAGCTCCTGACATGCTCGCAGGACTGGTTGCTATCCGCAAAATGCATATTCATGCAATCCAGGAAAGTGGATTTACCTGCGCAGATGAGATGCTCTATCCGGAGAACTACCGTTATCTCTCCGACATCCTTTCCTACGTTGCAGTAGGTGCACGTTCTGTTGAGGATCAGCAGCATCGTCTGACTGTCAGCGGTATGGATATCCCTGCCGGAATGAAAAATCCTACCAGCGGTGATTTCAGTGTTATGATAAATTCTGTTGTTGCAGCTCAGGCTTCTCATCGTTTCATCTACCGAAGCTGGGAGGTGGAGACAGATGGAAATCCTCTCGCACATACAATTCTGCGTGGTGCGGTCAATAAACATGGTGAGGCAATGCCAAACTATCATTATGAGGATCTTCGTCTTCTTCTTGAAAAATATCAGGAAAAAGATCTCAAGAACCCGGCAGTGATCGTGGATACCAACCACTCCAACTCCAACAAGCAGTACGACCAGCAGGTTCGTATCGCCAAGGAAGTTCTGCACAGCCGCAATGTTGATCCGGAACTTCATAAACTTGTCAAGGGTCTGATGATCGAGAGCTATATCGAGCCAGGCAACCAGAAGATCGGCGGCGACCATATTTATGGAAAATCCATCACTGACCCGTGTCTTGGATGGGATGAGTCTGAAAAACTGCTTTATACGATTGCTGAACTTTGCTAAGTATTGTTATTGTTCTGATCAGAAGCAGTAACTTTTGAAATAGTAATTTAACTTGTTGTGCTAGATAAAATAAAATATAAAGAAACTTCAACAAAATGTGCT
>NZ_QULA01000016.1:2886-89703 GCF_003481595.1 Blautia sp. OM07-19 | reverse complement strand
TTTGCGCATTTACAGGTTTTCATATAATTTATTTGAAGTAGCACAATAGGTTAATTTATGATGCAAAAACCCCGCAGTACAGAACCGTGATATTCTGTACTGCGGGGTTCTTATTTCATTGCTTTGTTGTCTATTTTAATTTCAGTGTCTCGGATGTGCCTTCATATAGACATCGCGCATTTTTGCCACATTCATCCCAAGATAGATCTGCGTGGATGAAATATCGGAATGACCGAGCATTTCCTGCACGCTCTTGATGTCTGCTCCATTCTGAAGCATATGTACTGCAAAGGAATGCCGGAGTGTATGCGGCGTGATATCACGGTAAATGCCTGCCGCCTCTGCATATCCCTTGAGGACTTTCCAGAATCCCTGACGGCTCATGGATCTGCCGGAACAGTTGGTGAACAGGGATTTCTCATTCTTGTTCTTGACGAAATAATCCCGTCCGTGCTCCATATATTCTGCAAGTGCTCTCTTGCTGACGTTTCCGATCGGGATGATCCTCTCCTTATCCGTATCATGACAGATAACATACCCAAATTGCAGATTCAGATCGGACACCTGCAGATGGATCAGTTCACTTACACGCATGCCTGTCGCATAGAGGAGTTCCAGCATCGCACTGTCGCGAAGTCCCTTCGCTGTATTGATATTTGGCTGCTTCAGGAGACGGTCCACTTCCTGAACGGATAAGATCTCCGGCATCTTCTTCTCTACCTTGGGCGGTTTCAGTTCTTCGGACGGGTCTGCTGTAACCCTGCCTTCCTTGAAAAGATACTGAAAAAGTGCACGGATGGACGCAATATTCCTGGAAATCGTGGAAGATGCCAGATTCTCAGACTTAAGTTCGCTTAAGTAGCCCTTGAGATCCAGACTTGTCACTTCTGCGAAATCATGAATATTCTGTCCGTCCAGATAACGGATCAGTTTCTTTAAATCCCTCTGATATGAAATTTCTGTATTATTTGATGTATTCTTTGTCGTATGTAAATACGCAATAAATTCCGCGAGTGTTCTTTCCATTTCTTTTATTTCCTGCCTAACCCTGTACCATGTCTGTCCAACAGGAGTATAATCCTGTCGATTCTTGTTATATATCTGATGTACCATGATTATACTTGCTATTTTACATAAAATCAAACCATTTTTTCGCGAAATTTAACGTAAAATCAATGTTTTTGACGATTTATACAAAATGTCGTTCCGATTATGGTAAACCATACTATATATTGTATTTTTGAAAATATTAATTTTTTATAACACTTTTTTTACCAGCCATTCCAGGATAAATGGATTGCAGTATGCTTCTGTTATCATCCCTCCCAGATACAGGATACCGCACAGAAAAACACGTAAAAAGTACCTGGAGACGCCCCCGGTAAGCATTCCCCTGTTCTTCCAGATCCTCATTGACTGTTCATAACTCTGCCTGTAAAGATAAAAAATACACGGAATATACAACAGATACTGTGGAAACAAAAGTCCCACACCGACCATCCCTCCCTGAAATCCAAACTGCAGAACAGACATGGTAAGCAGAAGCCCTATTTTAATTCCAAGATACATACTGCCTGCGACAGCAAACGGTACTCCAAAAACAGAGATTCCACAGGCTGCCCCGAGGAGATAAACACTTCCTCTCATCCCCAGCACTTGCAGAAAGTACTCCACTCCTGCTTCACTTCCTGCTGCAAAACTCCTGAGAAGGTACATTGCAGAGATCGTCTTCTGATGCCATTCCATCTTCCACGCGATATCCGGCAGGATCATCCCAATAAGGAAGCCTGCCATAAACAGGATCTGCACCGGGCATCCTGTATTCCTGTGCCAGTTCGGAATTTTTTTCATAGCTTCACCCTGTACCAGTCTACGGATCCCGGACAGGAATTAGAACAAAAAAGAGTGCGACACTTTATGTATCACACTCTTTGTAAGTATTTCTATAATCCAGAATTGATTACTTCGCGTAATCTACAGCTCTGCTCTCTCGGATGACATTTACCTTAATCTGTCCCGGATATTCCAGTTCAGCTTCAATCTGTTTGGCAATGTCTCTTGCCAGCAGAACCATATCTGCGTCTGTCACGTGTTCCGGTACTACCATAACACGGATTTCTCTGCCCGCCTGTATAGCAAAGGACTTGTCTACACCCTTGAATTCGTTGGTGATATCTTCCAGCTGTTTCAAACGGTTTGTGTAGGTCTCAAGTGTCTCTCTTCTTGCGCCCGGTCTTGCTGCTGAAATTGCATCGGCAGCCTGAACGATACATGCGATAAGAGATTCCGGTTCAACATCTCCATGATGTGATGCAACTGTATTGATAACAATCGGAGATTCTTTGTATTTCTTACAAAGATCCACACCAATCTGGATATGAGAGCCCTCAACTTCATGGTCAATAGATTTACCAATATCATGAAGCAGTCCGGCACGCTTCGCCATACGTACGTCTACACCGATCTCTCCTGCAAGAATTCCGGAAAGCTGTGCTACTTCGATAGAATGCTTCAGTGCATTCTGTCCATAGCTTGAACGGAATTTCATGCGTCCAAGGAGTTTGAGAAGTTCCGGATGGATACCATGAACGCCAACATCCATTGCTGCGTTCTCACCATCCTCACGGATCTGTGCTTCTACTTCTCTCTGTGCTTTCTCTACCATCTCTTCGATTCTTGCCGGATGGATACGTCCATCAACGATCAGTTTCTCCAGAGCAACTCTGGCGATCTCACGGCGGATCGGATCAAAGGCAGATAAAACAACTGCTTCCGGAGTATCGTCAATGATAAGATCTACACCGGTCAGTGTTTCAAGGGTACGGATGTTACGTCCCTCACGTCCGATGATTCTTCCCTTCATTTCATCACTTGGAAGCTGTACTACTGAAATTGTGGTTTCAGCCACATGATCTACTGCACATTTCTGAATGGCATTGACCACGTATTCCTTAGCCTTTTTGTCTGCTTCGTCTTTTGCCTTGTGTTCTAATTCCTTGTAGAGTCTGGCTACGTCTACCTTGACATCATCTTCTACACTTCTGAGCAACTCGTCTTTTGCCTGGTCGGAGGTCAGACCGGAAATTCTTTCCAGTTCCTGTACTCCTTTTTGTTCAAGTTCTTCTACTTTCTTTTCTCGTTTTTGTAACTCAGCAATCTTTGCTGTGCACTCAGCCTCACGCTTCTCAACTACATCAGCTTTCTTATCAACGGATTCCTCCTTTGATAATACACGCCTTTCGTATTTTTGCAGTTCGTTTCTACGTTCCTTGGTTTCCTTCTCCAGTTCGTTTTTCGTTCTGAGAGATTCTTCCTTTACTTCCAATAATGCTTCTCGCTTTTTTGTTTCAGCAGCTTTTAAAGCTTCATCTATGATGCTTCTTGCTCTGTCTTCTGCTGTGCCAACAATTTCAGCGTCCTTCTGAGTTTTATTGTTAACAGCAACCTTGCAAGTAACAGGAACCGCAATAAGCAGTGCGACCACTACAGCGACAATTGCAACAATAATTGTGCTTGCCACAGGAGCACCTCCTTATTTAGTTTTCATTGTACAAATACAGGTACCGTCCATGCTGTGAACAGTAACCAAATACAACAATACAAGTTTAGCGGTTTTTAGGAATTATGTCAAGTTTTTCTATCCATTTGTTTGAATATTTTTACATAATGTAATGTGCAGTTCTTCCAGTGCAGAGGTGATCTCACCCTGCCTGAATCCTCTCCTTGCAAAGTATCCCAGAAGACGGCGCATCTGCCGTTCATCAATTTCTGTATCCGGCGGATATTTCTTCTCGATCTGGCTCAGAAGAAGTGCGTGTTCGTCAGGGGCTTCAAGTTCCTCTGCTTCCTCCCAGGCAGACTGGATCGTCTGTCTGTCCACCCCCTTCTGCTGGAGTTCCTGAAAAATCTTCTGGCGGCTCTTGTCATGTATCCGGTACATGATGTAATTGAATGCATACCTCTCATCATTAATATAGCCAAACTCTCTCACATAGGAGACGGCATCCTCTGCTGCTTTCTCCGAAAAACCAGCCTGGCGGAGACGGTCTGTAAGTCCCCGCTCCGTCCTGTCCATATGCTCCAGAAGACGGAGGGCCTTCCTGCGTGCCTGCTGCTGTTCCTGATAATAGTCTGTCATGGTACTGCTTATTCTTCCTCAGTCTCAGCCGATGCTGCTGCCTTGTCTGCTTCCTTAGCGGCATTCTCTTCCTCCGGGAGCAGGTGGTACTGGATCCTTACCTGCTTCTCGATCTCATCGCAGATCTCCGGATGATCCTTAAGATAGATCTTGACATTCTCACGTCCCTGACCGATCCGCTCACCGTTGTAAGAGTACCATGCGCCGCTCTTATTGACTACGTTGCACTCTGCTGCAAGATCCAGGATCTCACCCTCTCTGGAGATACCTGTACCAAACATGATATCAAATTCTGCCTGCTTGAATGGCGGTGCAACCTTGTTCTTGACTACCTTGACCTTGGTATGGTTGCCGACCATCTCACCGCCTTGCTTGAGAGTCTCAGTCCTTCTGACATCCATACGGACAGATGCATAGAACTTAAGAGCACGTCCACCTGTGGTGGTCTCCGGGTTACCAAACATAACACCGACCTTCTCACGAAGCTGGTTGATAAAGATGACCACGCAGTTGGATCTGCTGATCGCAGCTGTGAGCTTCCTGAGTGCCTGTGACATCAGTCGTGCATGAAGACCTACATGGCTGTCTCCCATGTCTCCCTCGATCTCAGCCTTCGGAACAAGGGCTGCAACAGAGTCAACGATCACGATGTCCACGGCTCCGGAACGTACCATGGTCTCTGTGATCTCAAGTGCCTGCTCGCCGTTATCCGGCTGGGAAATATAAAGGTTATCAATATCTACACCGATATTCTTGGCATAGACCGGATCAAGTGCATGCTCTGCATCAATGAATCCTGCGATCCCGCCGCGCTTCTGAACCTCTGCAACCATGTGAAGTGCAACGGTTGTCTTACCACTGGATTCCGGTCCGTAGATCTCGACGATACGTCCCTTCGGAACGCCGCCTACACCGAGTGCGATATCCAGTCCAAGAGATCCTGTCGGAATCGCCTCTACCTGCATATGTGCACTGGAATCTCCCAGTTTCATTACCGAGCCCTTGCCATACTGTTTCTCGATATGTCCAAGTGCCGCCTCCAGTGCCTTCTGTTTCTCTTCGTTTATCATACCTGTGGATCTCCTTTTTTCTAAATTTCAACTCACTACCTCATGCATAGGTAGACAAAAGATTATTCAAAATAGAATCTGATTATGAAAATATGGTTCATGCGAACTTATGTTTCACAAACCTATGTTCGTTTTTCTTCTTATATGCTATTATAAATCCCCTCTGATGTCAAGGAAAACTTTTCGCCAAAATCTCTGTTTTTTCGATTCCGGAAAGAAAAAGGGGATACCGTTTTATCTGGTATCCCCCGAAAAATCTGCCTTATCTAAATAGAATTTATTTGTCTCCGATCAGCCAGTTGTACATCTCTTCGTACTGTTTTGCAGAATGATTCCATGAGAAGTCTGCTGCCATCGCACGGTCGACCATCTTGTTCCACTCGCGTTTGTTGTCGTAGAAGACACGCTCTGCATTACGTACAGTTGCAAGCATTTCATGTGCATTGTAGTTTGTGAAGCTGAATCCTGTTCCTGTTCCTTCGAACTCGTTGTACGGCTCTACAGTGTCCTTAAGTCCGCCTGTCTCACGAACGATCGGAAGTGTTCCATAGCGGAGGCTCATAAGCTGGCTGAGGCCGCATGGCTCGAACAGTGACGGCATAAGGAATGCATCAGAAGCCGCATAGATACGATGGGACAGCGGCTCATCATAGTAGATCTGTGCAGATACCTTGCCGTGATATTTCCAGTCGAAGTGACGGAACATATTCTCATAACGCTCTTCACCTGTTCCAAGAACAACGATCTGCACTGCATCCTGGCAGAGTTCATCCATCACATAGGCGATCAGGTCAAAGCCCTTCTGGTCTGTCAGACGGGAAACGATACCAATGAGCATTGCATTCGGATCCTCATTGAGTCCGAGATCACGCTGGAGCTGGATCTTGTTTTTGACTTTTTCTTTGCGGAAGTTCTTTGCGTTGTATTTCTGGGTGATACAGGCATCTGTCTCCGGATTGAATACATCGTAATCAATTCCATTAACGATACCACGGAGATCATGAGATCTCGCACAGAGAAGTCCATCCAGACGCTCTCCATAGAATGGTGTCTTGATCTCCTCTGCATAAGTGTTACTTACTGTTGTTACTGCATCTGCAAAGACGATACCGCCCTTTAAGAAGTTTGCATCCTTGTAAGCCTCCAACTTGTCCGGTGCAAAATAGTAATCGGAAAGTCCTGTGATTCCCCGAACGGTCTTGACATCCCATACACCCTGGAATTTGAGGTTATGGATCGTCATAACAGTCTTGATGCCCCAGAAGAATTCATTCTGCTGGAAAGAGTCATGCAGATAAACCGGTACAAGACCTGTCTGCCAGTCATGACAGTGGATCACATCCGGACGGAAGTTGATGACCGGAAGCACAGAGAGGACTGCTTTGGAGAAGAATGCAAATTTCTCCAGATCCCAAGGTGCGCTGTCGTATGGTTTCGGTCCACTGAAGTAGTATTCATTGTCAATGAAGTAGAACTGGATTCCATCATACTCCATATGCATGATTCCTACATAACAGTTCTTATATCCCAGATCCATATAAAAATGGGTGATATATTCCATTTTGTCTTTCCATTCCTGCTTCATGCAGGCGTATTTCGGCAGAATAACTCGCACATCAAAGTAACGCTTGTCAAAGCATTTCGGAAGTGCTCCTGCTACATCGGCAAGTCCTCCTGTCTTTATAAACGGCACTGCCTCTGATGTTGCAAATAAAATATTTTTCATCTGTGATTGCCCTCCTTGCTTCCATTTCTATAAAAGCTGTACAGATATCTCAGTCCTGAAACGGCTTTTTTGTTTATTATACCCTAAAAAGTACTTATTGGAAAGAGCGATTTTTATATTCCAGACGAATTTTGTCCGCAATCAGGGCAATGAACTCAGAATTTGTCGGTTTACCCTTGCCCGTACTTACTGTATAGCCAAACAGAGCATCTATCGTATCCATCTTGCCGCGGCTCCACGCCACCTCGATCGCATGGCGGATCGCACGTTCGACACGGCTTGGCGTTGTCTGGTGTTTCTTGGCGATCGTCGGATAGAGGACTTTGGTGATCGAATTGAGCATTTCGATGTCATTTACTGCCAGGATGATCGCATCTCTTAAGTACTGATAACCTTTGATATGTGCCGGAACACCGATCTCATGGATGATATTTGTGACATCTGTCTCCAGGTTTCTTGTTCCGTATGCGCCCGGTTCTTCTCTCACAACACTCGGACGGACATTTTCGCGGATCCTGCGGTCGCTTCTTCGTCTCAGGTTCTTAATGCGGTTCAGAAGGACCTGATTGTCAAAAGGCTTCAGCATATAATATTCTGCGCCAAGGCTGAAAGCGTCCTCTGTGATCCGTTCCTGTCCAACCGCTGATACGACGATAAACACCGGCGTTTTCTTGAGCATATGATCGTGCTGACAGTTTTCCATGACAGTAAGCCCGTCCATCTTCGGCATGATGATGTCAAGAACGACAACATCCGGTTCTCTTTCTTTTATGATATTACAGATTTCTTCTCCGTTGTGTGCTTTACCTACCAGGGTGAGGTCTTTGTCTTCTTCGATCATACGACCAAGTATTTCTACCATTTTTTCGTTATCGTCTGCGATTGCTACATTTAACTTTTCCATGAGGCCCGTTTCCTCCTAACCTTACTGCCACTTATCAAATATTTTATGTGCTGACAGGAAATATTATAGAGTAAACTTCCCTGCGAAATCAAGCCGAAACAGGGAGAAACACTGAACTTTCGTTCACTTTAAATCTACCTGTTTCGACTTTTATGATCACCAGAAATCCTTTATTTTGGTTTTTCGGCGGCATTCTCTGTGACTTTTTATGCGGCTCGTTCCTGCACGTTTTCTTCATTCTCCAGCATAGTCTCCGCAAATATTCCATAGCCGCTTGTAGAATCCTGTACAAATACGTGGGTGACTGCCCCGGCAAATTTCCCGTTCTGGATCACCGGGCTTCCACTCATTCCCTGTACGATCCCTCCTGTTTTTTCAAGCAGATCCGGATCAATCACACGGATCACAAAACTCTTGTTTGTA
The DNA here is from genome assembly GCF_003481595.1 of Blautia sp. OM07-19. Lineage (NCBI taxonomy): Bacteria > Bacillati > Bacillota > Clostridia > Lachnospirales > Lachnospiraceae > Blautia > Blautia sp. OM07-19. Next base: position 81,442 of record NZ_QULA01000016.1, on the reverse strand, counting down.
TCCTCGTGGTTGAGGTCGATCTTCACGATCTCCGCATCGTATGCGGACACACTTCCATCCACACAGCATAGGATCTTGGCCGGTCCTGTTTCCAGTTCCTGTTTGTAGGCAACCGTCATCTTTGTCATTGCGATCTTGTCCGCCAAGCCGGTAAATTCACCATAAATGCCATTCTCCGTATTCTTTTGTATCGTCCCGATCACCCTGTCAGGATCATAGCGGATCAGTCCGGCAAGCTCCCCCGGGCTTCCGTTGCTTCCCTTCTGGATCCCAAGGATCTCTGCCTGGTACAGAGCGCCTTTTTCTATCTTGAGGAGATCTCCTGTATCCACATCGCTGATCCCATGTCCCAGTGCACCATAACTGCCGTTTTCATCAACAAAAGTGATCGTCCCTATACCCTGTGTATTATCTCTGACCCAGATTCCAAGTTTATAAGAGCCCTGCATATCTTTTACCGGAGTAAGTGAGAGCGGAATGATCCTGTCATTTCGAAGCACCTCCAGTTCTACACTTTCTCCATTGAGATTCCTGATATCCTCGATCAGATCTTTTTTGGAACGGATGGTCTGTGAGTCAAAAGCTACGATATAGTCTCCTGGTTTTACAACGTCTTTCGCCGGTTCTTCTGTCGTACCTTCTTCAGACAGAATCTCGCCGGTATCAATGATAAGTACGCCGTCTGTTTCCATGTAAATGCCCGCGGTGCTTCCGCTGACATAAACCGATGGGCTGACGGACGGTGTGACCTTGATCTCTTTGAACGGAATCACTCCGAGAATGCTGCATTTCAGCGTATAACTGCCCTCGCCGGAAACGGAGACTGAATCCTCAAAGGTCAGAAGCGGATGCTCCAGAACCTTTTGAACCTGACTTTCCTGGTCTTCTTCGACATGGAGTTCATCCGGAATCCTCCGGTCCAGATAACGATACCCAAGGCACAGCATTGCAATGAGATCAAGCCCCAGACACCAGAGGATCAGCTTTCTGTACCGTTTTTTTGTATTCACTCTGTCACATCCTTTCTTTTGTGATTATTTCTGCATCAAAAAGCAATAAAAAAGAGAAGAGATCTCTTTCGGATCTTCCTCTCTTATTATGCTGTGATTCGTTTTATTTGAGTCTTGTATTTTTATGTACCTGTGCCAATTCTTTCATTTCTTTTGCATTCTGGTACACAGCCTGTGTGATCTCTGCACCGCCGAGAAGTCTCGCGAGTTCCTGGATGGAATCCTCACCTTCAAGCGGATGGATCTCCGTGATCGTCTCCGTACCCCTCTGGTGCTTCTCTATCTCAAAATGCGTGTCCGCCATCGCAGCGATCTGTGGCAGATGTGTGATGCAGAGTACCTGATGATGTCTTCCTATGACAGACATCTTCTCTGAAACCTTCTGTGCTGTCCTTCCGCTGATACCAGTGTCGATCTCGTCAAAGATCAGTGTCTCGATCTGGTCTCTGTCTGCAAGGATCGCCTTGATCGCCAGCATGATCCTGGAAAGCTCACCACCGGATACGATTCTTCCAAGCGGTTTCACAGACTCTCCCGGGTTTGTCGAAATTTCGTATTCAATGTCGTCAAATCCGCCTGCTGTATATTCTTCTTTGCGTTTAAAATCAATCCTGAACTGCACGTCCAGGAAATTGAGATCTTTGAGACCTTCGATGATCTTGTCGGTAAGTGTCTTACTGTATTTTTGCCTGATCTCTGAAAGTGCATACGAAACTTCTTCAAGTTTTTTCTGGGATTTCAAAAGATTTTCTCTGGCTTCCTGGAAAAGTTCCTCATATCTGTCAAGATCTGACAGTTTCTGCTTCTGGCGTTCACCATATTTCTGGATCTCTTCTATGCTCTGACCGTATTTTGCCTTGAGATTATTAATAAGATCCAGACGCTTCTCTGTCTCAAAAAAAGTCTCATCATCAAAATTCAGATCCTCCACATAGGAAGAAAGCTCTCTGTTGAAATCATTCAGAAGGCTGTCCACTTCCTGAAGAGTCCCTGACATGGATTCCAGCTGGCTGTCGAATTCTGTCACTCTGGTCAGTTCTCTCACTGCCATTCCGACAGAGTCCCCTGCCCCCTGTGCGGAATCATATCCGGTCAGGTCACGGACACTCTGGAGTGTCTCGAGGATCTTCTTGCCATTGTTTAATTTACGGTAAAGAGTTTCCAGCTCTTCGTCCTCTCCCGGGCGAAGCTGTGCTGTCTCGATCTCGTTGATCTCAAATTCCAGGAAAGCTCTCTCCCTGTTTCTCTGTTCCTCATCTGTATCGAGTTTCTTAAGTTCCTGCATGCATTTGCGGTATGCTCTGTATGCCTCCTGGACTTTGTCCCTTGCAGGATAGATCTCGTCCTTGCCGTATGCATCCAGGATCTCAAGCTGCTTGTCCTGGTACAGAAGAGACTGGTGCTCATGCTGTCCGTGGATATCAAGAAGGCAGGAAGCTGCCGCCTTCATCTGGCTTACCGTGCAGGTTTCGCCGTTGATCTTGTTGATGCTCCTGCCGTCCATCAGTTTACGTGTCAGAAGGATCTGTCCGTCCTCCAGTTCTACTCCAAGTTCCCCAAGAGCTTCCTCTGCACGCGGATTCTCCACCTGGAACAGTAATTCTACAAGTGCATAGGATGCTCCTGCCCGGATCATATCCCGGGTGCTTCTGCCGCCCAGGATCAGCTGCATCGAACCAAGAAGGATCGACTTACCTGCACCTGTCTCACCGGTGAGGATATTCAGCCCCGGACCAAATTCTACTTCAATATCTTCAATCAGTGCGAGATTCTTCACATGAAGATGTACTAACATAATTTCAAGATTCCTTTCAGTTTCCTTGCCGCAGTCTGTGCCTGTTCTCCATCCCGAGCCACGCACATCACAGTGTCATCCCCTGCGATGCTGCCCAGGATCTCTTTCCATTTCAGTGCATCCAGTGCTGCCGCCACCCCCATCGCCATGCCCGGAACCGTCCGGATCACGATCATATTCTGACCTACGTCAATCGATGTGAGTGCATCGTGGAGCACTCTTGTATATTTGTCGCCCAGTTCCGCGGAAGAACCTGAGAGGATCGCATAATGCGATTTCCCGTCTTTTCCTGCGACCTTTGTCATCTTGAGTGCACGGATATCTCTGGAAACGGTAGCCTGAGTTACTTTGAACCCGGCTTCATTGAGCCGTGCTGCCAGTTCCTCCTGTGTGTCTATATCGTACTGACGGATCAGTTCTATTATTTTTTCATGTCTTGCTACCTTCACATCCAACCTCCATTACACTTAACTGTCGCGCATTTTCTGGCGAAGTACTTCAACAAAACTTAAATGATTTAACTTGAGTATTTTTGTGCTTACAGCTGCTTTCTCTATCACAATCCTGTCTCCCGTTACCATCGGGATCACTGTATCTCCATCAAAAGAAGCCACACCGTATTCCTGAACCTGTCGTCTGCCCTCACCGATCTCCACCGTGATCACATCTTCCGCCGGAAAGATAATACTTCTTGTATTCAGCGTATGTGGCGCGATCGGAGTCATCAGTGTCATGGAACCATTCGGTGCCACGATAGGGCCTCCACAGGAAAGGCTGTATCCTGTCGACCCTGTCGGTGTCGAAATGATGATACCATCCGCATTATAGGAATTCAGGTACACATCATTGACATAGTTCTTGAAGCGGACAACTCGAAGATGTCCGTCCCTGCCAATCACGATGTCATTGAGAGCCACATCCCTGCCTATGATCTTACCATCTCTCCAGACAGTTCCCGTAAGCATCATTCTCTCCTCGATCTCGTAATCGTCCTCCATCAGCTTGTCAAGTGCACTGTAAACAGACTGTTTGTCCACTTCTGCAAGAAATCCCAGTGTTCCAAGGTTGACACCAAGCATCGGGATCTCTCTGTGTACAACATCTCTCGCCGCCTGAAGAAGTGTACCGTCACCGCCGAGAACAAGGATACATTCTGTGTCCTCCGGTATCAGTGCAGGATTGGTGTAATGATACGCACCTTCCTGCTTGCGCTCCGCCTGCTGTACCATGCACTTCCTGCCATTTGCCTTCAGATATTCTACGATCTGGCCTGTGAATTCAAGGTCTTTGTCCTTGTCACTGTTGGTAATGATATAAAATTTATCCATCCCTCAATTCTGCCTTCCCCGGTCATCAGTCGAGCTGACCGTGCGCTTCCTGCACCACCGCCTCCGGTGATACTTCCAGTGCGGATTCGCAGATCGTGCCTTCCGGTCTTTTCCTGAGATGAAGCAGATATTCGATATTTCCCTCTGGTCCCTTGATCGGAGAGAAAGAAAGATGCTGCGGCTCCAGCGCGATCGACATCGCATAAGCCATGACTTTCTCAATGACCTCGAGATGGACTGCCGGATCACGGACTACGCCCTTCTTGCCGACCTTTTCCCTGCCGGCTTCGAACTGCGGTTTGATCAGACAGACGATCTCTCCATCCTCTGTCAGAAGATTTCTTACCGGAAGCAGGACCTTGGTCAGAGAAATAAAGGAAACATCAATGGAAGAAAACTGCGGTGCTTCCTGAATATCCTCCGGAACCACATAACGGATGTTTGTTTTTTCCATGCAGACAACTCTCGGGTCATTGCGCAGACCCCAGTCAAGCTGACCATAGCCTACATCGATAGAATATACCTTGACTGCCCCGTTCTGAAGCATGCAGTCGGTAAAACCACCCGTGGAAGCCCCTACGTCCATGCTGACCTTGCCTTCCAGGGAAACGCCGAAATTGTTCATGGCTTTCTCGAGTTTCAGACCGCCGCGGCTTACATATGGAAGTGTGTTTCCGCGCACTTCGATCTTTACTGTTTCCTGGAACATGGTTCCTGCTTTGTCTTCTTTCTGTCCGTTTACATATACATCTCCGGACATGATATATGCTTTTGCTTTTTCTCTGGAAGGTGCAAGTGCACGCTCAACCATCAAAAGATCCAGTCTTTTTTTCATTGCTGCTCCTCATATTTCTCTATTGCATCGAGAATGTCCGGTGCTGACAGACCGATCTTTGCCCGCAGGCTTCCGACTTCTCCATGCTCTACAAAACGGTTCCAGATCGCGATCGGAAGAACACGTGCTTCCGGATGACAGGCTTCCATATAGGCTGCCACATGTTCGCCGAATCCGCCGTTTTTGACATTTTCTTCTACTGTTACGATTAATTTGTGATCTCTGGAAAGTTCATCCAGAAGCGCAGTATCCAGTGGTTTGACAAATCTTGCATTGACAAACGTCGGCCTTCTGCCACGCTCCTTAAGTTCACGACAGACCTGTTCACAGATCTCAGTCATGCTTCCTACGGAAATGACTGCCAGATCTTCGCCTCTGTACAGGACTTCACTTCTGCCATACTGGATCGGGCTTTCGAATTCTTCAAGTCCCAGATATGCGCCGCCTCTCGGGTAGCGGATCGCAACCGGTCCACTGGCGCAGACTGCAAACTCCAGCATTTTCCTGAGTTCCCATGCATTCTTTGGTGCCATCACGGTCATGTTTGGCATCATCGTGAGATAAGAAAGGTCGAAACATCCCTGATGTGTCTCTCCGTCCGCACCGACAAGACCCGCGCGGTCAATGGCAAAGATCACATGAAGATTCTGCATACAGACATCATGCATCATCTGATCCACTGCTCTCTGCAGGAAGGAAGAATAGATCGCCACAACCGGAATCATCCCGCCAAGTGCCAGTCCTGCTGCAAAAGAAACAGCATGCTCCTCTGCGATTCCCACATCAAACAGTCTGTCAGGATATTTCTTCTCAAATCTGACAAGTCCGGTTCCTTCTTTCATGGCTGCAGTGATGCCGACCAGTCTGTCATGTTCTTCACCGAGATTCACCATCGCATCCGCAAAAACATCCGTATAGGTCGGTCCTTTTTTCTGCGATAATGCTTTCCCTGTTTTGATGTCAAACGGTCCTGTTCCATGGAACTGATCCGGATGCTTCCGTGCCGGTTCGTATCCTCTGCCCTTCTCTGTCAGGACATGAACGATCACTGGTCCCTCAACTCTCTTCGCCTCATTAAAAAGGCGCATCATCTGGCGCATATCGTGTCCGTCCACCGGTCCCAGATATGTGATCCCCATGTTTTCAAAAAGCATTCCCGGGATGATGAGCTGCTTGATGCTGCTCTTGGTCTTGCGCATCGTATCTACCAGTGCAGTTCCGACACGTGGTATCTTCTTGAGATTTTTGGTCACATTGATCTTCATTCCCGTGTAGGATTCCGCTGTCCGGAGTGCACTTAAGTAGGAAGACATCCCGCCTACGTTCTTGGAAATGGACATATTGTTGTCATTCAGGACAATAATGAAATTTGTCTTAAGTTCCGCGGCATTATTTAGTGCCTCATATGCCATTCCGCCAGTAAGCGCACCATCTCCGATCACTGAGACCACACGGTAATTCTGTCCCAGAAGATCCCTTGCCCGCACATATCCCAGACCTGCTGAGATAGAGTTCGAACTGTGTCCTGCATCAAATGCATCACAGTCACTCTCGCTTCGCTTGGGAAAACCACTCATGCCGCCTTCCTTGCGAAGTTTCTTAAAACCCTCTTTCCTTCCGGTAAGGATCTTGTGGGTATATGCCTGATGGCCTACATCCCAGACGATCTTATCCTGCGGAAGTTCCAGTACATTATGGAGTGCCAGTGTCAGTTCCACTGCCCCCAGATTGGATGCCAGATGACCTCCTGTCTGGCTTACAGATTCGATCAGGAACTGACGGATCTCCTCTGCAAGCTGTGGAAAATCTGCTAAAGCTATTTTGTGTATATCATTTGGCTTATTGATCTTTTCCAACATCCTTTGTATCCCTCTTTCATTTTCTGCGGCTTGCCATCTCCATAACAAGTGCCGTCAGAAATTTATTTTTGCTGCTTAACCCTTCCAGAACAGCCTCTGCCTGCTCTGAAAGTTTCTGAACCTGTTCAGATGCCTTCTCCACACCAAACAGTGTCACATACGTGACTTTATTATTTTTCTCGTCGCTGTGGACCGGTTTGCCAAGCTCCTGGCTGGTGCTTGTCACATCCAGAATGTCATCCTGGATCTGGAATGCCAGTCCGATAGCAGAAGCTGCCTTCTCAATCTGTGCTGTCTGTTCTTCATTCGCTCCGCCAAGGATGGCACCTGCCATCATGGAAGCCTCGATCAGCGCAGAAGTCTTGTGCTCGTAAATATAATCCAGCATCCCTCTGGATATCTCCTTGCCGTCATTCTCGACATCCACGCTCTGTCCTCCGAGCATTCCATAAAGCCCTGTCTTATTTGACATGATCTTCAGTGCACGGATCACTCTGTCCTTATCGGAAGTCAGATCAAATGCACCGAGCATTGTCTCATATGCATAATTAAGCAGGCTGACACCGCTTAAGACTCCCATTGCTTCTCCGTAAACTTTGTGGGTAGTCAGGCGTCCTCTCCTGTAATCATCATTGTCGATCGCCGGAAGATCATCGTGGATCAGGGAATGTGTATGGATCATCTCAATCCCTGCCATAAAAGGCTCTGCAACACGCTCATCCTCGCCAAACATCCGGAATGTTTCCAGAAGAAGGATCGGTCTCAGGCGCTTGCCGCCGGCACACATGCTGTAATTCATCGCCTCTGCCATTGTCCTGGCAAAGCCGGCTTCCTCTGGCAGATATCTGCGGATGATTTCCTCTGCATGTGCTGTTCTTATCTGCAATTCTTCTTTAAAATTCTCGTAATGTTCCATCCTCGTCCATCTGGAGCATCTTCTTCTCTACTGTGTCCAGCCTGCCGCTGCAGTATTTGAGCAGCTCCATTCCTTCTTTATAAAAACGAAAAGAATCCTCCAGGGACGTTTCACTGTCCTCCAGCTTCGCAGCAAGAGTATCCAGTTCCTGAAAGACCTCTTCTATTGTCTTTGATTCTGTTATTTCTGCCATGTTTCCCTCCTGCTGTCCGAAACTTCCGCCTGGATCACACCGTCTGTCACAGAAATTTCGACTCTGTCCCCGGGCTTGACCTGCGAAACAGAAGTGATCCCTCTGCCATCAGTATCTGCAACAAAAGAATATCCCTGATTCAGCTTCGCAAGTGGTGACAGTCCCTGGTAGCGTTCCAGATAGATTCCCAGACGATGACGGTACTGCTGGAGTTTATTATCCATCGCCCTTCGCAGTGTATCCTCAAAATCCACAAGGGCCTGCCGCCGGTCTCTGAGACGGCTTTCCGGGCTTAAATATTTAAGCCGCATCTGATACTGCCCAAGCCGTACTCTCTGAAACTCGATTTTCTCCCTCATGTCACGCTGGAAACGCTCCTGATAACTGGAAAGCGTATACATCACCTGCGCCATATCATCCACTGCAAGCTCTGCTGCTGCTGATGGTGTCGGCGCACGGAGATCTGCCACAAAGTCAGCGATCGTAAAATCCACTTCATGTCCAACTGCTGATATGATCGGTGTACGGCACTCAAAGATTGCTCTGGCAACCTTCTCCTCATTGAACGCCCACAAATCCTCGATCGAACCGCCGCCACGTCCTACGATGATCGTATCTACGCCGGCCTCGTCAAGCATGCGGATGCCTTTCACGATGCTGTCTGCTGCTCCATCGCCCTGTACCAGTGCCGGATAAAGGATGATCTGCAGGTACGGATTTCTCCGCAGGGAAATATTCCGGATATCCTGCACAGCCGCGCCGGTAGGCGCAGTCACCACTCCCAGTCTGCGGATAAACCGCGGGATCGGCTGCTTATACTCCGGTGCAAACATTCCCATTTCTTCCAGTTCTGCCTTCAGTGCAAGGAATCTCTCATAAAGTGCGCCGGCGCCCTCCAGAGTGATTTCCTTCGCATACATCTGATAACGGCCATCTCTCTCATACACATCCACGGCGCCGCCGACTACAACACGGTCTCCGTCCTTCATACGGAAAGCAAGTCCGCGTCTCTGTCCCGCAAACATGACACAGGAAAGCACCCCTGTCTCATCCTTGAGCGAAAAATAAATATGTCCGCTGGTATGATATTTGCAGTTGGATACTTCACCCTTGACGTATACTTTTCTTAAAACATAGTCCTGTATGAACATGTTCTTGACGTAACGGTTGACCTGTCCTACGGAATAAACTGTTTTCATTTAATTAATTATCAGAGTTTTCTTCTGGCTCTGCCTTTGTTTCGGATTTCGGTGCATCTTTCTTGGATGAACGGATGATGATCTTGGCCTGATGGGTCGGACGGTGTCTCTTCGGTGCTTCACCGGAGTCCTTCTTACCGCTGGCGATCTTGCCGAGGATCCCGTTTACGAAAGAACCGGAATCGTCTCCACCAAACATCTTGGCAAGTTCTACTGCCTCGTTGATCGCAACGCCAACCGGAACGTCCTCATCAAATTTCATCTCATATACTGCCAGACGGAGTGCTGTCAGGTCGACTCTGCTCATACGGCTTGTCTTCCATCCACGGCTGTAGTCGTTGAGGATCTGGTCGATCTCGTCAAGCTTCTCCAGGATCTTCTGATACTTCGCCTGCATTGCCTCCTGGTCCTTCTCTTCCAGCTCTCCAAGTGTCTCAAAATACATGGACACCTGATCTGACATTTCATCTTCTGAATTAAACTGTGTCATGAACAGCAGTTTAAAAATATGTTCTCTCTGCTCGCTTCTTCGCATGTTTCCTCCTAAACCAATATCCCCCTCCGGGACTTTTATAAAGAAAAAAGGAAAGAGTTTACTTTCCTTTTCCGTTTTCCATATCAACGCCTGCGATGCGGATATTTACATCTGCCACTTCCAGGCCTGTCATGTTTTCAATGGACGATTTGACCTTGTCCTGAACCTTCTTGCTTACTTCAAGAATATTCTTGCCGAACTCGATATTCAGTGTCAGGTCAACAGTAACAACGCCCTCAAGGACGGTTACCTTAACTCCTTTGGAAAGGTTCTTCACTCCAAGCTTGCTTACCAGCTCGTTTGTAATATTTCCTCCCATGGATGCAACGCCGTCAACTTCGGTTGCTGCCAGTCCTGCGATGACTGTTACTACTTCATCTGCGATCTTGACTTCACCGATCCCTCCTACATCCTGTAATTTATAGGTTGTTCTCTTTTCTGCCATATCTAATACCTCCTGCGGGCTCCGACTCATAGCTGCAAGAAATCCTCTCACAGCTATCAAATTCTAATTTTGCATAGGTTTAGTATATCAAATTTGTCCGCAAATTAAAAGCGTTTATTTACTGAATTCTGTCAGTACGAGATTCGGATTTCGGTCTTCTGTCATGCCGACGCTCCATGCATTGACGAACAGAAGAAGCGGGTTGCCCTTGAGGTCTGTAACCTTCTTCATGTCTGAAGTTCCTGTGATCTTGGCCACATCGACTTCTTCTTTGTTTGCGATCCAGCGGATATGCTCATATGGAAGGTTTTCCAGACGGATCTCGACATTATATTCGTTTTCCAGACGGTATTTGAGGACATCAAACTGCAGGACACCGACAACGCCTACGATGATCTCTTCCATACCGGTGTTGAATTCCTGGAAGATCTGGATCGCACCTTCCTGCGCGATCTGGTTGATACCCTTGACAAACTGCTTACGCTTCATGGTATCAAGCTGGCGCACACGTGCAAAATGCTCCGGTGCGAAAGTCGGGATTCCCTCAAATGCAAACTTACGTCCCGGCGCACAGATCGTATCACCAATGGAAAAAATACCCGGGTCAAAGACTCCGATAATATCTCCGGCATATGCCTCATCTACCACATGACGGGATTCTGCCATCATCTGCTGAGGCTGGAGAAGACGCATCTTCTTGTCTCCCTGTACATGATAGACTTCCTGGGATGCATCGAATTTACCGGAGCAGATACGCATGAATGCGATCCTGTCTCGATGTGCCTTGTTCATGTTTGCCTGGATCTTGAATACGAATGCGGAGAAATCATCAGACATCGGATCGATCTCACCCTCATCGGATACTCGCGGAAGTGGAGAGGTTGTCATCTTGAGGAAGTGCTCAAGGAAAGTCTCCACACCGAAGTTTGTAAGCGCGGAACCGAAGAATACCGGTGTCATATTTCCCTTGCTTACCTGTTCCTGGTCAAATTCCACACTTGCTCCGTCCAAAAGCTCGATCTCATCCATGAGCTGTTCCTTCTGATCCGGATCTACGATGTCGTCAAGTCTTGCATCGTCAATATCGATTTCTTCGATCACACCTTCCTTGGTTCCCTTCTGTGTGTCAGAGAAGGTCAGGACTTTGTGTGTATTTCTGTCATAAACTCCACGGAATTTCTTACCGGAACCGATCGGCCAGTTGATCGGGCAGGTTGCGATCCCGAGTTCCTTTTCTATTTCATCCAGAAGATCAAACGTATCATTTGCATCTCTGTCCATCTTGTTGATAAAAGTAAAGATCGGAATGTGTCTCATGACGCAGACCTTGAACAGCTTTCTTGTCTGTGCCTCGACACCCTTGCTTCCGTCGATGACCATGACTGCGGAATCCGCTGCCATCAGAGTACGGTAGGTATCCTCTGAGAAATCCTGATGTCCCGGTGTATCCAGAATATTGATACAATATCCATCATAATGAAACTGTAATACGGAAGAGGTTACGGAAATACCTCTCTCTTTCTCTATTTCCATCCAGTCAGATACTGCATGGCGGGCAGTTGCCTTACCTTTAACACTACCTGCCAGGTTGATCGCACCTCCATACAGCAGAAATTTCTCTGTCAGGGTTGTCTTACCGGCATCCGGGTGAGAGATAATGGCAAAAGTTCTTCTTTTTTCTATTTCGTTCGCGTACTTAGACACGTTTTTCCTCCTGTCTGTTATCCTATTTCCAATTTCTATACAACTTTTTATTTTATTATAGACTATGCCGGACTGTCAAGAAATTTCCTTATATAAAGGATATAAAGTTATAATTGAAAAGCAAATCTTTTCTCTGTATAATAGAGGCATATTTTTTGAATACGTGCCAGGAGGAAATTTTATGAATCTCGCAGAAATAGAAACTTTTTTGACTATCGTAAACACCAAGAGTATTACCCGCACCGCTGATCTTTTATTTCTGTCCCAGCCAACTGTCAGCCATCGTCTGAATTCCCTTGAGAATGAACTGGGATTTCCTCTTGTCATCCGAAACAAAGGACATAAGCAGGTCGAACTCACACCCAAAGGAATGGATTTTGTCGTCCTCGCCGAACGGTGGATGTCCCTGTGGAAAGAAACACTCACACTTCAGCACAACCAGGAACGGATGCTTCTGACAATCGGCTGCACGGACAGCCTGAACATCGCCGTATTTGCTCCGCTGTATGATGAGATCCTTCAGTCACATTCTCATCTGGATCTGGATATTGAATCTCATCACTCCAATGAACTGTACGATCTGCTCAGTGAGCACAAATTTGATATCGGTTTTGTCTATCAACATCTTCATTACAAAAACATCATCGCAGAGCAGATCTTTGAAGAAAAACTTTATCTGGTGCAGTCCGAACATCCGGTGATCCCGCGGGCGCAGGTACATACGGATGAACTGGATTCCTCCATGGAACTGTTTCTGAGCTGGGATGACAATTTCCAGATCTGGCATGACCGCTGGCTTTCTTCTGTTACGAGACCTCATATCTCAGCAGACACGATCACTCTGCTTGACCGCCTGTGGAAAAAGGACGAAAACTGGATGATCGCACCGGAATCTGTCATTCAGGAGCTTTCGCATTACCGTTCTCTGTATGTCAGCGAACTGGTCAACACCCCGCCAAACCGTGTCTGCTACAAAATCCGGCATCGTTATCCCAAGGTTTCCAACAAGCTCGCTGTTGAATATTTTGAGCACGAGCTGGAACGTTTTCTTGAAAAACGGCATCTCCATATCCCAGTCGGCGTTGTATGGCATTCTTAATGCTTTTTATGTCAAAACAGAGAGGAAGCTCCCCTCTGTTTTGATCTGTGTCATTTCTTAATCATAGATACCGTCTGTCTGGATCACCTGATCGGTGGAAGTTTCCTGGTCTTCGTATGTAGTATCTGCTTCGTCCGTGCTGTCATAGGCCGCGGTCTCGTCAGCATTTTCTTCCATCGAACTGCTTTCTTCCCCTGTATCCTCTGTCTGGTCAAGCGGCGTGATCACGATATTTTCTGCTGCGATCCCTGTCTTTCTCTTGATGATATCCTCGATCTGTGCTCTTTTTGCATCTTCGAGGTCTGCTTCCGGCACAACTACATCTGCAGTCTCTCCGGTAAGATTTACTACCGCATTCTCGAATCCTTTGGCTTCAAGAAGCATTTCTGCTGCAGCTTCTTTTTCAGATACGTCTGTCATCTCTACCATGGTGTTGATGGCGGTCTGTTTCTGATCATCCGAGATATCCGCATTGTTGATGATCTCCTGCAGGTCCGCCTTGTTCTGGGAGCGCACCTGTTCACGGGAAAGCTTTGCCTGTGCCGCAAATCCGGATGCCCCTGTCAGCACCGCCTCCCCCGGCGTTGTCGTGTCTTCTTCTGTATCGGTAAGACTGCTCTGACTGTTTTCTTCCAGAAGTGCGCTTTCGTCGGTAATGTCATAATCCACCTGATCCAAAATACTTGCACTGTCCGTGCTCGCTTCTTTGTCCTTGAATCCCAGATCCACGTCTGCAAAATTCAGGTATCCCGCCACTGCGATCAGGATTGCCAGTGAAGTGATGATGACCTGATTCCTTTTTACGATTTTTTTCACTTTACTCTCCTCATTTCATTTTCATTATTTTTATTTTATGGGCTTCGATCTGAAATAATGCCATTACCGCCTGCTGAATTTTCTGCACGACCACCGGATCAGAGGCTCCCTCTGCCGCGATCAGCACTCCTCTGACTTCTGTTTCACCGGAACGATAGATTCCCTGCTGTTCCTCCGTCATCAGCATCACTTTGACTTCACCAACTCCTTCTACATTCTCCAGAATATTCTGAAGCCTGCGTTCCAGGGAGGACTGGATTTCATCTGTGCTCTGTGTACTGTTATCCATCAGGATCGTCTGCTTTGGTATACTGCTCTTTTTGGATACCGGAAGTGCGATCACCGACAGAAGAAGTCCCAGAAGCAGGATCACGATCCACTGCTGTTTCGTCATTCCCTTCTGCAAAAATTCTGATATTCTGCTCTTCGATCCCGAAGCTCTGCCGGAGTTCATCCTGGATCCTCCTTTCCTGTTCGCTGTCCATGTTCTGATCTGCCTTCAGTTCCACCGATATCGTCTCTCCTTCTATATCTACGATGGTCTCCTGTATTTTTATTCCTGCATCTTCACATTTTTTTGCAATCTGGGATGCAAGTTCCTGACGAAAGCCTTTACGGATGTAAAAGCCCTGAAGATCCTGCGTTTCTTTCTGCTCCAGAAGGTGTACTTCCTCGTTATAATGGTCTGCGAAATCCCCGATCATCTCCCTGCTTCCCCGCAGGAAAGAAAAAAGCGGCGTGCACAGCATGTAGATCAAAAGAAGTCCCATGAAAGACCGGATGTACCGTTCATATTTTCTGTCCGGCATCAATTGCAGGACCGCAGTAAATAAAATATAAAACGTCGCCAGGATCCTGACCCACTGATAGATTTCTGCCTTCATCTGCCCTCCTAACTCTGGATCCCTGCCATCAGGACAAGGAATGCCAGCATGCATAGAACTTCCGCAGTAAAAACGATCCGAAGAAGCAGGGTGCATCCCTCGCCCATTGCACTGAGAGCGCTGACCATCCGTTTATCTGAGATCGGCTGTGATACCGCCGAAAGAAAGCGATACAAAAGCGACAGGACACCATAATGCAGCATCGGTCCTGCTCCCGCCAGTACAAATACGACGAGTATCACAACGCCAAGACAGTTTCGGATCAGGACTGCGCTTGTCACGACCAGCTCTGTCACCATATTTACGGCGTTTCCTACTCCCGGAAGTGCCCCTGCCGCCCTTCCGAGAAGTCCGCGTTTCAGGTTGTCCATGACCGGTGCAACCAGATTTCGGATGATCTGCAGGCCGACCACTGCCGCGAGGAGTGTTTTGAGGCTCCAGGAGATCACCGTGTTGAGGAATTCTGCCATTTTTCCGAGCATTTCTTCTTTTGATAGGGAGTTTACGAGCTGTAAAAGGACATACAGGCTGGACGCAGGCAGGATGACAGTCGCAAGAAGCCACTGGATCAGCCATACCAGAATCAGAACCCCCTCATAAAAAACTGCCGCCGATGCCGCGCCGGACGAGGCACAGACTGTCATGTAAAACGCCGGTGCCAGCCCTTTCATAACTTCCGTCATCCAGTCGATCGTCTTTTCCAACGACAGGCTCATTTCAGAAAAGGAATCTGTCAGCAGTGTAAAAACCAGCAGATAAACGACAAAAAAACTGATATTTCCAACCTGTTCGTTTTCGAACACATCCGCAAAGCTGGAAAAAACAGCCGCAAACAGTACCAGAAGGAGAAGTTTGACCAAAAGTCCCCTCTCCTGTTCCAGACGATAAAAGAAAAAGCGGTACACCACTCCCTGTACCGCTTCTTTTGAAAATGCTTGTTCACCTTTTGTCAGTTTTATGAGCGCATCTTTCATGGAAAAACTGTCTTCGCCCAGAAGTTCATCCAGCATGTTCTGGACATCTGTCAGTTCGATCTCGTTCAGAAGTTCCTGTGCGATGTCTGTGTCGTTTTGATTAGAATCAGATATGTCGTCTGACTGGCTTTTCTTTGGTGTCTGGCTCTGAATTCCTGTACTGCTTCCATAAACTTCTGCTACACATGCTACCATCAGAATTACCAGACATACCACACGCACCAGCACCGCCAGCCAGTTTTTCCCTCTCATGCCATAAACTCCTGAATCGTTTCCAGCAGTGCCAGAAGGATGGGAACACTCTGTACCAGTACAGAAAGCCGGCAGAATAATTCAATCTGCGCCGCCGTAGCCTGATGCCCCGCATCCTTGCAGATTCCTGCCGAAAACTGTCCGATGTAAGTGATTCCGATCATTTTAATTAACGTCGTCAGGTACTCCTGCTCCACAGGCAGGCTGTCCTTGAGCTGCCGCAGCGTTCCGAAAAGATATTCCAGCTTTCCGACAGCCAGTCCCAGGATCATGATGCCAATTCCCATCGTGATAAAAGCGGTATATTCCGGCCGGGTTTCTTTCAGAAAAAAGCATAATATAACACCGCAGATCCCCAGAAGAGAAATTTTTATAATATCCATCTTTCCTCCTGCTTACAGCACAAACAATTTCTGAATATCCACAAACAATTCATAAATATACGGTACGATCCAGAATAATACGATAAGAAGGCCGGCGAGACTTACAAGAAATGCCTGTTCATCTCTCCCGCTGTGTTTCAATACCTGAGAGAGAATGGAAACCAGAATCCCGACCGCCGCTATTTTGAAAATAATGGTGACTTCCACGCTCTCCCCCTTCTCCTCTTACCAAAACAATACTGCAAGCAAAATGCCTCCCATAATCCCTAAGGACTGGCAGATTTTCTTCTGCTCCGGCATTTTTTCTCTGAGCTGTCTTCTTTGTTCTTCCACATCCGTTTCCAGAAGTTCGATCTGTTTTATCTGCATTTCTCTGTCAAGATAGCCAAGTCTGCGCCCAAGAGTCCGAAGAATCTCCATTTCTTCTTTCCTCTGCGACCCTCCGGGATTTCCCTGATAAAAATTTCTTTGTATACAAAATTCCATGATCTCTTCCAGATTTTTGCCTCCGGTGTCTTCCATTTCCTGTGCGGCATCCCGAAGGATTGTCCCAAAAAATCCACTGATTTTTGCTGCAATCTCCCGGAATGCGTCTGGAAGAGAACTGTTGCCGCATCGGATCTCTCCTTTCAGAAAAAAAAGAATCTGAAGCAAAATCTCCAGGTTCTTTTCTCTTTCTGTGATCTCCCGACTTCTGGCATACCCGATTCCTGCTCCACCCAGGATCAGCAACAGGCTTGCCGCCATTTTCAGCATTTTTGTCCTTTTTCATCGTAGATTCCTTTTATGATACCGATCTGCTTCCTGTCTCCGAGAACGATATATTTTTCAAATATTTCCATCTTTTTTAACTTCTGAAAAAACGGCTGGTTTAAGATATCCTCCACGGAATTTCCATGTGCCGTCGCAATCAGCCTGCATCCACAATGGATCACGCTTTCAACCGCCCGGAAATCTTCTTCTCTGCCAAGTTCGTCTACCGCCACCACATCCGGCGACATCGAACGCACCAGCATCTGCATTCCTTCCGCTTTCGGACAGGCATCGAGAATGTCTGTCCGCATTCCAAGGTCATTCTGTGGAACACCCTGCCAGCTTCCGGCAAGCTCACTTCGTTCATCCACCACCCCAACTGTCACTCCAGGAATGCCCTCTCTCCCGTTACTGAGCTGTCGGATCACATCCCGCAGAAGTGTCGTCTTGCCACACCTCGGCGGTGAGATGATCAATGTGTGTGAAATATGGTTTCGACTTTGAATATACGGCATCACTGCATCTGCACAGCCCGGGATCTGATGTGACAGCCGGACATTGATGCAGGAAATATATTTCATTCCACGGATCCTGTCGCCATTCAGAAGTACCTTGCCGGTAACGCCCACTCTGTGTCCGCCCTGTACGCTTATGTATCCCTGCCGGATCTCATCTTCATACGCATACAGCGAATATCCGCACACATACTCCAGCGTTTCCTTAAGATCCTGCCGCGTCACAAAATACGGCTCGCCTCTTTTTATCTGCAAAAAGCGTTCACCCTCTGCATATACAAGAAACAGGGGGCGTCCCACCCGGAGTCGGATCTCATAAAGTTTCTCATAATCCGGTCCCGCCTCAATGAGAAGTTTGCGGATATTTCCTGCAAACAGATTCTGAATACTCTCCCTGTCGATCGTCCTCACCTCTTTACAGTTAATATATGTGGACAATCTGTTTTTATTACCGGGAAAAATCCGTTTTTTTCATGGCACAGCCAAGTCCGAGCATTCCCCAGAACAACGGGGATACTGCCAGGTTGGAATCATTCATAAGCCCCATGAAAAGAAAAGCAGTCACACTCAGCAGAATCACAGCATCCACCGCAAAAAAACTGCTGTCTTTTTTCTGTTTCAGGCTTCGAACAGACGAAACTGCATAACTTCCCCAGAATATCAGAAGACAGAGTAGCGACAGAATGCCTGTCTGAAGTGCATTCTGCAAATACAGACTGTGCGCCTTGGACGGAATCTGCTCCAGCATCCAGCGTCCTGTGTTTGCTTTCATAACATAATCCTGCTGTGGAAATTCTTCTACGAAAGTATCCGGTCCGCTTCCGACCAGAATATGCTCTTTCAGAAGTGGAATCGCCCTGCCCCAGATATAGCCTCGTCCGGTAAAAAGCTTTTCATAGCCTTTCAGAACGCTGTCGGCTGTCCGGATCTCGTCTCCGCGTTTATAAAAGTTAATATATGCAAACTGTGGTGATCCATTTGCCTTGACAAATTCCCAGGTGATATCCTGATACTGCATCAGAAGATTCTGCGTACCTGAATCCATGTAGCTGTCAAATTTCAGTTCTTTCAGCGCGTCATCCTGCGCGACAAAACATTGCTGATCCATGTCCCAGTATGCAGGAATTCTGTTCCTGTCTTCATCATAGATTGTCAGAGAATCTCCCTCATCTGACGATACCGGACAGAGTTCATAAGTTTTGTCGTTGAATTTCAGAGTAACGCCATCCTCGCCTGGAATCAGATCCTGAAGTGCGTAAGTTTCTTTCTGTGGAAAAATTCCTCCCCGGACATTTCCATATACCACCAGCCCTGCTGCAATGCCAACTGCACAGATTCCAACAGCCAGAATTCGTTTTTTTCTGTCCCTGATAAAAATCAGGAATGCTGTCAGAATAAGAACCACCGCACCGCCGATCGCTGTTTTTGATCCACTTCCATAGAGGCAGAGAAGAAGAACTGCTCCCAGAAGCAGCCATAACACGCGGACCAGCGTTTTCTTTGCCATCCATGCAAGCAGTAAGACCACCGGAAGTGCCATAAGCAGATAAACGGCCGCATAGTTTGCCGTGTAAGATGCCAGATATACCGATTCACTGCTTCCCTGCGTCAGAAAGTTCAGCTGTTTTCCTGTCGTTCCATCCAGTCCAAGTGTAAGCAGTTTTCTTCCCGGTGCGGTTGCAAAAAGATCTTTCCCGATAAACTGAAAAAAACCGAGGATCCCCTGCCAAACTGCCCCGATGCCAAAAGCAGTCAGAAATATTCTGACATCCTGCATGCCTTCTGTCACCTGATAAAAATAATATACCGCTACAATGTAGCCGAGAAGTACCCATACCGATTCATTCTGCTGCCACATTCCCTTCAGTGAAAGTGTCTTATCCACCGAGAACAGGGTAGAAAGAATCACAAATGCACCGTAAATAAACAGCGGGAGGAATATTCTGGATTTTGCAAGTGGTTTGTTTCGGATCAAAAGCCGATCCAGAACCACCAGAAGCATGCATGCTGCCAGAATCAGGAATACGATACTCTTGGCATACATAAAGAAATCGTACTGATATTCTCCACTCTGGAACCAGGAAAATTTCCCCAGTGTTACGTTTACAAGCTGTCCTTTTACCACTACCGGAAGAAATGCAAACAGCAGGATCCCGGGAATGAGATCCGGCTGCAGTTTCGCGTTTGTTTTTGGTTTCGTTTTTGTCTTTGCCATTGTCTGTCCTTTTCGAAGAAACTCCCACGGCAATGCCATGGGAGTCTCCTGTTACCTTTTTACTTTACTGTTACTTTGATTCTTACAGATTTACTTCCGGATTTTGCTGTGATATAAGCAGTTCCTTTGGCATTAGCTGTGATCTGGCCATTGGAAGCTACTGTTGCCACTTTCTTATTGGATGTTGTGTAAGTAACTTTCTGAGTTCCAGTTACTGGTGCAATTACCGGAGTTACTTTTAATTTCTGTTTTGCTTTCAGTGTAACACTTCCTGTCATGTATTGGCCGGTAGAAGCGTTTTTGAGTTTCAGAGATGTTGTTGCCACATCAGTTCTCTGTACTTTGACATTGAACCATGTTGTCAGTCCACTTCTCAGTTTCACAGTGATTTTTGCAGTCTTACCTGCCTGTTTTCCTGTGATCTTGCCGTATTTATCTACGGTTACTGCTTTTGTATTGCTGCTCTTCCAGTAGGATACACTGTCACCTTTTGCCATCTGAACGTTGACCTTGTAAGAACGCTTCAGCTTCAGAGGAAGTGTTTTCTTTGCTGCAACACCACTTAAAGTAAGGGTTGCCTTGAGTTTGGAGATCTTCTGCGTTTCTTTCTTCTTGCACACGCTGCAGGTACGTTCTTTGCGTCCTTTTGCAAATACTGTCGCTGCTTTGGCTGTCTTCCAGGAACTGAATTTATGTTTTCCTGTTGCCTTGATCGTCTGTTTCTCAAATTTACCCTTGCAGCGTTTACAGATTCTTGCACTTTCGCCTGCTGCTCCGCAGGTTGCTGCCTTGGTTGTCTGTCTGTTTCCTAAATCATGTCCCAGTTTCGGAAGAACCTCTGTACGTGTTTCACCATGTACGCTGCATGTCTCTGTGACAGATCCATCTGCTGTACAGGTTGCTTCTTTGCGTGAAGTCTCTTCCCATCTGCATTCACCCTGTGACACATTAACTGTTACTTTCTCGGCTGTTGCATGGATGTGTACATGATACAGAGTGTCTTTCTGGAGTTCTGCAGTATCTCCATCAACTTCTGTCATCTTTCCAGTCTCTGCTTCTGCTACATCTTTTACATAACCGCCATTTACACTAAAGGTATAGGTATCATCTTCTGCTACATTCAGTTTCAGAGTAAGCATATCACCTTTGTATGCAGTCAGCTCTGTCTTCTGATTTACCTTTAATTCTGTTACATCATCCCAGGATCCTGCGGGTACATCAAAGAAAACCTGATGTCTGCCAAGTCTTACATAAACACGGCATTTCTCTGCATTGAGCCATCTCGCTCCGTTGTGCTGAAGGTAACGTCCGCTGGAATCTGCCTTTCCATAAGTGATGTTTTCCACGCTGCCATCTGTATAAGTCGCCTTTACTTCCATTCCCTTGAGGGAAATTGCATTTACGTCATTTGGAAGCATGGTTGTCTGTGCAGGTGCTTTTACAAGTTCCAGGGTCTTGATGTCTTTTGATCTGTTGATGGTTACAGAAAGTTTCTTACCTTCCGGTACACTCGCTCTGGCATCCAGAACGTACCATTTGCCTTTTTCCAATTTGAAGGAATAGATTCCTTCTGCTTCGTAGTTCTGTCTTACGTTGTTTGAATATACAGTCTGCTGGTAGTTGGCGCTGCAAGTATACATTTCTGCGCGGGCAGATTCCTCATCCTGTCCTGCAAAATGCACCATATATTCGCCGCTATCCGGAGCCTGGAATACAAATCTTCCATATGTGCGGAAATTGGAATCACCTGTCAGCTCCTGTGTCTTTCCTGTCTTAATCTGATTAAGTCCGGCAAGGCCTTTACGTTTCAGGGTGATCTGTGATTTTTCCTCGTAATCATATTTTCCCGCTATCCAGTTAGCACTGCTGAATTTTATTGTATAGGTCAGTTCTTCGTCTGTTGACAGACCATCTGTTGATATCTCCCGGTCAATTGCATTTTCATACGCATCTCTACCGTAGTCATCCCAGTCCAGTATTCCAACAGATTCATCCGTATAAGTAACTTTCAGGTCAAAATACTCCCAGAAATCATCAAGAACACTGAAGTTTGCAGCATCTTTTCCTTCTTTTGCCTGAAGTTCGATCTTCTGCACTTCTTTGACCTGGAATTTGTCAAATCCAATATAGAAAGATGATGTTACACTCCGTATGTTTATACTATAATAATAGGTGTTGCCTTTTTTCAGGTTATAAACCTGTCTGAAGTTCCAGCCTGCACCGCTATCATCATCACCGCTATCCCAGTTATGTCCATCTTCACTGAAGTCCACCCACGGGTCTATTTCCGTGTCTTTGTTATACTCAGACCAGATTACATAATAACCGTCTTCTTCCGGTGTAAAGGTACCGATCATTTCGCCCTCTGGCTCATTGATTTTAACAAGTGTTCTCATTCCGGTGCTCAATTCAAGAGTTTTTCCTGTGAACGGATCCTCGTCTTCTCCCGGATTTTCCGAAGTGTATCTTTTAATTTTGAATTTTACTTCTGATGATTTTTTATACAGGTTTGTAACAACTGCACAGGTTTCACCTGCCTCAAGGTGAATGCTTCCGTACTGCAGGGAAAGGCCATCTTCATCATCGCGGAAGAACCAGACATATCCGCCTCCTCCTTCTGCTTCAAATACATACTCACCCTCCTGCTGTGCACGGAAAGCATAGATAGTTCTTTCTGATGTATTTACAACTGTTTCTGTATTTTCTTCAATAACAGGATATTTGGAGAGATCCAGTTTCGTTGCTGTGATCTCAGTTCCCTCTGCCGGGATATCTACTGCCACTGCTGTTCCTGTTGCAACGCTTGCACTCAGATAAGGTTCTACCTTCCATACACCACTGCTCAGACGGCTTCCGTTATACGCTACGCTTCCATCCTCTTTGGTTGCTCTGTACTGAAGATAATATCCGTTGGTTTCTTCCTGATTTCTGACTTTTCTTGTTGTCTTGTCCGGATAGGTGATCTCTGTTTCTATTGTATCTGCATCAAACGCATCCAGACCGGCAATATAAGAAGTCTTATGTGCCTTGGATTTCATGCTCTCCGGTCTTGTCAGAAGAGAAGTCGTCATCCTGAGGTCTTTGTACATCTCATCTGTCTTTATGCTGAAGTAATAGGTAATGTCCTGGTTCAGAGTGGTATAAATTGCATAATCGTCTCTTTCCATACCTACTTTTTTGCCATCTTCATCGTACACCCTTACGTCAGAGAGCGGAGCATTGAAGGAAATTTCATAATGACCGGATTCTTCCGGACGGAAACGCAGAAGGAATTTGCCATCTTTGTTCTGGATATCCTGAGTACCTGTTTTGAGTTCTGTGGCATCTGCATCTGCCATAGAAACTATTTTTACCGGAATGTCTTCTGTATAGACAGCATCTTCTCTGGTTCGTCCATACCAGATACGGTATACATAGTCTCCTTCCTCCGCCCTTCCGTACCACATACTTTCGTAAGTTCCGTCATCATTTTTCCTGCAGAAATCCAGATTAAGAGAACGGCCGTATAAATCGTCCTCATACTCTGAAACCACAGTCTTACTTCCATCCTCAAAAAGTACTTCTGCAGTTACATCCTCAAAAGTAGCTGTATCTATTCCTTTTACAAAGGTTACAGTCTCAGAAGATGGCTTACGTGATGTCACAGTAAGCTTCGTCGGAGATGCAATTCTGGCAATTGTATAATCAAGTTCATCTGCCTGATCGTCTGATCTTTTTTCAAAATATACCGGGTAGCTTCGTCCCGCCTCAAATACAAATCCTGCATACTCATCTTCCAGCCCGAAATAATCATATCCACCTTCATCATTGCTGTAATACCAGGATTGCCTAAATGTATCTTCACCAGTACTTACTTCATAGATTCCTGTTTTGTCGGGTTTAAACACATACCAGTTTCCTGCCTTTACTTTATTCGTTCCTTCTGTAAGAAGTGACAGATCGCTGGCATTAAAATCTTTTACTGTAATGGTGCACGGATCACTTACAATGTCTCCAAGCTGCAGAGAAACCGTATAGGTTCCTGCCGCGAGTCCCTCTGCCGGGGCAACCGCATCTCCATCCTGGTTCTTAACGATAATATCAATATAATT
Source organism: Blautia sp. OM07-19 (assembly GCF_003481595.1). Taxonomy (NCBI): domain Bacteria; kingdom Bacillati; phylum Bacillota; class Clostridia; order Lachnospirales; family Lachnospiraceae; genus Blautia; species Blautia sp. OM07-19. The sequence continues at coordinate 57,641 of NZ_QULA01000016.1, read as the reverse complement.
AGACTCGTCATCCCATAATCCGGTTGTACAGTCTATCTTCTCTCCTGTCCAGGTCGTCTGGTCGTCATAGGTAATAACAACATTTCCCCAGATGCGGGTGTCATCATAATTAAGAGCATTGCTGTATATTGTTCTTGCAGGTGTAAAAGAAAGCCCTGTAATCACACGCAGACGATGGATATTCAGGTCAAAAGTGCCCTCATCAATGTCCATGCCTGATACACAAATGTAATATGTTGTTTCTTTTTTCAGAGTACTTTCGTAGTCTGTCTCCAAAGAACCATTTTCATTTCCTGTATATTTCTCGACAATAGATACATCATCCGAGGAAGAAAAATTATAAACGCCCTCCAGAGATGTTGTAAATTTATAATACAGATACTCATCCTGTGGTGCTTTCAGACCGGAGTTTTTTCCCTCATGTACTTCACCGCAGAAAGAAGGTGCCTCTTCGATGTTTACCGCCTGCAAATCCAGCTCATTGCTCTCCACATCAGCAAGACTTATACTTAATTTATACTGTCCGGCTGGCAGGGAAGACCATTGATTATATGTATATCCATCTGGATCATCCACGGATCTGATTACAACATTTGTTGCAGATATATCCAGGGCATCATTCTCTGTTCGCCAGTTTCCTCTTCTTAATTTTACTGTTTCTGTACTGTCATCAGTAAATGTGTATTGTATATCCATACTCAGACCGGAAGGAACTTCTGCCGGAACCTTATCTGTATTCAATGTCGCCTGAATACTTCTGACTTTTTTATTTCGGACTAATCTGACATCAAAGTTACCAGTTATCTCTGCGTCTTCCATTCTGGCACAATAATAGTACGTTGTTCCGGCTTTTAATGTTTTTACAATTTTAAAATTGCCGCCTGATCCACTGTTGCCATCCCACCAGGTACTGTTATATTTATAATTGCCAACAGGAGCACCATAGTCTTTACTGTCAAAGATATATCCTTCCGGATCACCTGAGCCTATTGAGTAAAAAATGTACTCCCCGTCTTCCTCTGGTGTAAAGGAAAACCACTCAGTTCCTTCCTCTTCTTCAATATTGACAGAATATGTAGTATCCAGAGCAAGCTCTCTGATTCCTTCATCCGGCACTACTGATTTTAATTTTTCTAATCCTATATTGAACCTTCCTGTAACATCTGATTCATAGAACTTCGCACAGTAATAATAGGTTGTTCCAGCGTTTAATTTCTTCTCCAGTTCAAAATTACCGTATCCATTTCCGTTATAATGACTTTCATCCCATCTGTAGTAATCTAAACGTTTTATGTAATCTTCTTTATTGTCAAAGAAGTAGACTTCTGTAGGATATTCTGAATCTGCTGAAAAAATACGATATATTCCATCTTCGGATGGAGTAAAGGAAAACCATCTGCTCTGATCTGCTTCCTCTACAGATACAGTATAATAACTGTCAACATCTATTGCAGTAACACCTTCATCCGGTACTACTGATTTTAATTTTGTCAATGTTACATCGAAAGAGCCAGTAGTCCAATCACTCCACATTTTTGCACAGTAATAATAGGTTGTTCCGGCGTTCAATTTCTTTGAAAATTTAAAGTTACTGTTCGTGCCGCCCTGATCGTTATAATGCTCCTCATCATTCTGGCTTCGATAATATTTAAGTGCGTCATAGTATTCCCTGCTGTCGAAAAAATATCCTTCCGTATCATACGTACCTGTAGAATAGAATTCATATACTCCATCTTCCTTTGGGGTAAAGGAAAACCATGCACGCTGATCTTCTTTTACAATATCAACAGGATAAACACCGTCAGCTTCTATCTCCGTAATGCCCGTATCCGGCACTACGGAAGTTTGTCCATCAGATACAACATCCACATTTGTATCTTCTGATGTCAGCTCCGGTTCTTCTGAATCAACCTCTTCTACGATCTCCGGGCTGTCTGTTGTTTCTTCTTCGGATTCCGCCACATCTCCGTCGGAGAATTCAATATCTGCCGTATCCTCCGATGCTTCCTCCGTCAAAATCTCCGGTGCTTCTTCTGCTGCTTCCGGATTTTCTGTCACTTCCGTTTCTGTGTCTGGTTCCTCTGACTCGACAACAGGATCAGCGGTAAAGTCCGCTGCGCTGGCGACCATCGCCGTGCTGTCTACGCTCGTAGCCGTCAATGCAACAGCCAGAAGCAATGCAAGCCTTTTTCTCTTCATCTCTAATCCTCCTTTTACTAAAAATAGTTAATTTTAGTATATATTCAAGCACTTTATTTGTCCAGAGGCGTTTTTGTCTAATTTTGTCATTTATCTTGCATTTTCTGGATATCTTTTGTTTATTATTATTCCAATTGTATTTTATTGCAAAGATTCCCATGGCAATTTTGCCATGGGAGTCTTTCGTATTTGCTTATTTTACTGTAATTTTAACTCTTACATACTTACGTCCGGATTTTGCTGTGATATAAGCAGTTCCTTTTGCTTTAGCCACGATCTGACCATTGGAAGCCACTGTTGCTACTTTTTTATTAGAAGTTGCATAGGTAACTGTCTGTGTACTTGTTACAGGTGCAAGTACCGGAGTTACTTTTAATTGCCGTTTCACTTTCAGTATAAAAACGCCCTCCCTGTACCAAAAGTAGTTACATTCAGTATAAGGAGGGTATTTTTATTTATCCAGTCTGTTATTCATTGTTTCACTTTAATTTTCACGCACGATTACGGCAGCTGTATCTCCTCATGCACCCACCGCAGTTCCAACGGGTCGCGGGACCAGACGGCTCCGCTGTAGCCTGGTTCCATTTCAAGCATCAGGTAGCTGCCTTTGTCCAGGGAGATCTTGCGGAGGTCTTTGGAAAGACCTTCTCCCGTCCATTTGATGTAGGCTTCTCTGAGCACCCACTGAGTAAAAAAGGCTTTCTCCATCTGCTCGCTCTCAAGAATCTCGCGTACCATGTCTGCCGGGACCATTCTGGTGAGCATTCGTTCGTAGTTGACTTTCTTGTGTTCCTGGACATCGATGCCGACTTCTTCTCCGGCGATGATGCACATTACATATTTGCCGGAATGGCTGATGTTGTAGTGGATCTTTGGCTGCAGGGTCAGGAATGGTTTGCCGTGCTCTCCTGCTGCCCGCGGCTCAAATGCAAGCTTCAGTCCATATTCCTTGTAAAGTCCTGTCGCAAGTAGTTTCTCTCCGATCATATGCCCCATATTCTTGTGGAGATATTTCTCCGGAACCTCTGTAAAATAAATCACTGCCTTCATATGTGCACCTCCTCTAGAAAGCGGGAAGGCTCCCGTTTCTTCTCATGCTGCTGCCTCACGTAACACAGATCAAGTTCCTTCCTGGCACGGGTCATCCCTACATAAAAAAGCCTCCGTTCTTCTTCGATCGCCGGTTCCAGGACTGCTTTCTTGTACGGCATGCTGCCTTCATTTACATTCAGGATATATACCTTGTCATATTCCAGACCTTTGACTCCATGGAGTGTTGAGATCAGTACACCCTCTCTTTCCTGCTCCTGTTTCTTCGCCTGTTCTTCCAGTTTCCTGGTGTAATCTTCTATGTAGGCTTCCCAGTCTCCGAGGCTGTCCATCCCCTTCGTGCTGTCGGTCAGACGATCCAGGATCTCACTTAATTCTTCTGGTTTTATTTTACGATATTCCGCGTATTCCCGCAAGTATTCTTCGTATCCCATGCCCTTTCGGATGAAATTTATCGCCGCAAAAGGTGTCAGACCCCGAAGGATACGCAGATGCGTCTCAAGTGTTGTCAGCCGGTCACACATCCAGTCCTTATCCTTGTAAAAATCCTTAAGCTGATCAAAGGAGATCACAGGGGAAAGTGATACCGCATCTCTGGCTATATAACGGTTCGGGCGGTTCATAAATTCAACAAAATTCTTCCGGCTCTCATCGCCCGCCGCAAATCTCAGATATGCCAGAATGTTCCGGCAGATCCAGTGGTGGAACAGGTTCGGAAGTTTTTCTTTCATGTTAAATGGAACCTGACGTTCCATCAGCGCACCGACCAGACCTTCCGCCTCCTGGTTCGTGCGAAGAAGGATTGCTGTGTCTTCCAGCTTGTCGCCCTGTTCCAGACGCGCCCGGAGTTCTGATACAACTTCGAGATATTCTTCTCTCGGATTTTCAAATTCACGGATCTTTACCGGATCACCTTCCGGATTGGGAGTCTGCAGATGCTTCTGGAATCTTTTCTTGTTCGTTCCGATCACCTGCATTGCAGAAGAAAGGATCCTCTTGCTACATCGGTAATTCACATCCAGTGTCACCGTCTCTGCCTCTGGATAATCCTTTGTGAAATTCAGCATGATCTCCGGTCTTGCTCCACGGAAATGATAGATGGACTGATCATCATCCCCCACGATAAACAGATTATCCTGCGGCTTCGCAAGAAGCTTCACGATGTCATACTGAAGCTGGTTGATATCCTGAAACTCATCGACCAGGATATACTGAAATTTATTCTGCCACGCTGCCAGAATATCCTTCCGCTTATCAAAAAGGTCATAACAGTAGAGGATCATGTCATCAAAATCCAGTTTCCGTCTCGCCTGACAGGTTTTGACATATTCCCGGTAGATCTGACGGAAAACCTCATCCGGACAGCACGAAGAATAATAATATTCCAGCGAGATCCTGTTTCCCTTGACAACACTGATCTCCTTGGCAACTTCTTCCGAAAAATCACCTTCCTCTGCCAGTTCCCCGCCATGGTTCAGTGCAAGTTCCCGGAGAATTGCAGACTTCTCCTCCTCTGACAGAATATTCGCCGCAGTAAATCCATACGCCTGCTTCAGAATTCCATAAAAAACGCCATGGAAAGTCCCGAATGTGATCGGTGTATACTCCTGGCCGGTAAAATTCAGAAATCGTTCTTTCATTTCCTTCGCCGCTGCCCTTGAAAAAGTCACGACAAGGATATTGGAAGGAGAAATCCCGCCCTCGGTTGTCATATATGCTGTTCTTTCTACAATTACGGAAGTTTTCCCCGAACCAGGGCCTGCCAGAACCATCATGGGTCCTGACAGGTGGGCGATTGCCCGTTGTTGAGATGGATTACGTTTCATATATCTGTGATCAGCTGAGTTTTTCGATAGCTGCTTTGACACGTTTCAGTGTTTCTTCTTTGCCGATGATCTCCATGATCTCAGTTGCTCCTGCCGGTGTCATCTGCTTGCCGGATACAGCGGTACGAAGCGGCCACATAACATAACCGTTCTTGTATCCTTTCTCCTTAACAAACGCACTTAAAGATGCGAACAGCGGATCATTAGTATAGTCCTCCTGAGCTTCCAGAACCGGAAGAACTTCTTTGAGGACTGCCAGAGATGTCTCCTCGTTGGTCTTCATCTTCTTGTGGCAGTACATTGCGCTGTCGTATTCCGGAACTTCCTCGAAGAAGTCGATCAGTGCCGGGATATCCGGGAATGTCTCGATTCTTGTCTGAACCATTCCTGCGATTTTGCGGAAGTTGTAGTCTCGTTTGAGGACCTGCTTCATGTATGGAAGTGCTTTCTCGTAGAATTCTTCCGGATCCATTTTTTTGATGTACTCGCCGTTCATCCAGCGGAGTTTGGTGATATCAAAGACTGCCGGTGATTTGCTGATGTGATGATAATCAAATGCCTTGACAAGTTCCGGAAGAGAGAAGATCTCCTGGTTGTCCTGCGGGCTCCATCCGAGCAAAGCTACGAAGTTTACGATCGCTTCTGTCACAAATCCCTGCTCCAGAAGATCCTCATAAGAGGAATGTCCGGAACGCTTGGAAAGCTTCTGATGCTCCTCGTTGGTGATCAGTGGGCAGTGAACATAGACCGGGATCTCCCATCCGAATGCTTCGTAGATACGGTTGTATTTCGGTGCAGAAGAAAGATACTCATTTCCTCTGACAACGTGAGTGATTCCCATCAGATGGTCATCTACAACGTTTGCAAAGTTGTAGGTCGGGTATCCGTCAGACTTGATCAGAATCAGGTCTTCCATTTCTTCGTTGTTTACTGTGATGTCTCCGTAAATTACATCGTGGAAAGTAGTGGTTCCCTCTGTCGGCATATTGAAACGGATAACATGCGGTTCGCCTGCATCCAGACGTCTCTGTACTTCTTCTTTGGAAAGGTGCAGACATCTCTTGTCATAGATGGAGATCTCCTTGCCTGCAACGACACGTTTCATGGATTCCAGTTCCTCCGGACCGCAGAAGCAGTAGTAAGCATCACCCTGTTCAATAAGCTGCTGTGCATATTTGAGATAGATTCCGGATGCCTGTCTCTCACTCTGTACGTAAGGACCTACGCCGCCGTCCTTGTCCGGACCTTCATCGTGAAGAAGTCCTGTACCTGCCATGGTACGATAGATGATATCTACAGCTCCTTCTACATAACGCTCCTGGTCTGTATCCTCGATTCTAAGGATAAAGTCTCCATCTTCATGTTTTGCAATCAGGTATGCGTACAGTGCGGTACGCAGATTTCCTACATGCATCCTGCCTGTCGGGCTCGGTGCAAATCTGGTTCTGATCTTTGTCATTTTATTATTTCCTGCCTTTCAAAAATGTAAAACCCCTGAGACAATTATATGCCTCAGGGAGTGTTTTTGCAATTATGCCTCAATTCCTCTGCCTTTAAGATACTCGATCACGTCTCCCACTGTTTCCAGTTCTGTCAGTTCCTCAGCAGGTATCTCGATGTTGTACTCATCTTCCAGTGCCATAACCAGTTCGAACAGGTCAAGGGAATCTGCTCCAAGGTCATCTTTAAAAGAAGTATCTGCTGTGATCTCATTTTCGTCGCAGTTTAACTGTTCTGCGAGCATTTTTTTCATTTCATCTAACATTGCTTTTCTCCTTTATCAAGTATGCTTTTTCACTACTTTGATGTGCAAAGTATATATTCTGGAAAACTATTTGTCAATAGATTTTCTGTTATTTTAGGCTGCCCTTTCGGGTGTCTTGAGCTTAATCTGCCTGGACACGCTTAAGGCCAGTCCCATCTCGGCCATGAGGAACATGATCGAGGTACCTCCATAGCTGATAAACGGCAGCGTGACACCGGTATTTGGCATCAGATTTACTACGACTGCAATGTTCAGAATTACCTGCAGTGCAATATGTATAAAGATACCGCTGACAATCAGCGACCCAAAAAGATCCGGTGCATTCTGTGCGATAAAACACAGCCTGTAAAGAAGATATCCAAACAGAAGCAGAAGAATCACGCCCCCTACGATTCCAAGTTCTTCACAGATGATAGAAAAGATCATATCGTTCTGTGCTTCCGGTACGCTTCCAAGCTTCTGAATACTGTTACCAAGTCCACGTCCCAGAAAGCCTCCGGAACCAATTGCATAAAGCGCCTGTATGGTCTGGTATGCCGCAGTTCCTGTGGCATTCTCAGGATGAAGCCACGCGATGATTCGATTCAGACGGAAATCATCTGTCTCCTTTACACTCTGACCAATAACAAATACAAGAATCGCCAGAAACGCAATTGCCACCGCCGCAAGAATCAGAAAAATCCTGGTCTTGGGATGTGCCACAAAAATCATTCCCACTGTAATACAGAAAATAATAATGGCTGTACTGAGGTTATCTGTGCAGACATATGCCAGCAATGCAAGAAATGTTCCCATTGCCCCAAGTGTCATACATGCCTTAAGTGAATTCATCTTCTTGCCCATGTGAACGATCATGTAGGAAAGACAGACGATCACGGCGATCTTGGCAATCTCTGCCGGCTGAAACTGAATCGGTCCGATCCTGAGCCATCTCCTGGCACCATTGGAAACAGTTCCCAGAGGTGTTCTTACCAGTACCATAGAGCCGGCAGCAACACCATACAGAACCCCTGTAAACCTTGCCAGGATATGATAATCAAACATGGATATAAACAGAGCACCGGCAATACATACAAAGCTGATCGCCGCCTGTTTCTTAAAGAAATACATATCATCACCATACTTGATCGTTGATGTGTATGCGCTGGTACTGTACAGCATAACCAGACCGAAACAGGTCAGAAGGATAATCGCCGCTACCAGATTGTAATCATAATACTCTGGTTTCTCTATAAGCTTCACTCCGATATTATTTCTGGATCTGGATTTGGTTTTGGATTTCTTTTTGGTCTTTTTCGAAACCGGTACATTGCCCCGCTGTTTCGTTTTTTCCATTTTATCACCTGATACTTTCTCTGTGATTTCTATGTCCTGCTATACAGTATAGCAGACTCCCTCCGCCATCGCAAGACAAAACAGGGGAACGGTCTGAAACCGTTCCCCTGAAAAAGTTATCATCATTATCAGTCGTTGTCAATTGCTTCTGTTTCAATGACAAACTTCACATTTCCATCCATCTTATCGGACTTTCCTGCATAGCTTGTGTATGCATTATCATCAGAACGAAGCGCATCCAGACGATCCAAAACATCCTGAAGATCATCATTTACAGCTTCATCAAGTTTCTTGATTCCCTTGTCATTGAATTCCTTTGTTCCGTCAGCCAGTTTCTTGGCTCCTTTGGCAAGCGTATTAATTCCGCTCTTAACCTGCGAACTTCCACTTACAAGTGTGCCTGTTCCACTTGCAAGCTGCTGTGTTCCGCTTGCAAGCTGACTTGCTCCGCTGTTCAGTGTACCACTGTTTGCAGAAAGCTGGTTTGCTCCGCTTGTCAGAGTACTTGTTGCACTGTCAATCTGACTTGCTCCGCTCTGAACCTGCTTGCTTGCACTTGTAAGCTGGTTTGCTCCACTTGTCAACGTTGTTCCTGATTTCTGAAGCTGACTTACACCATTTGTAAGCTGTTTATTGGTAGACTGCAGTTTCAGTGCACCAGATTTCAGCTGTGTTGCTGACTTCTTTGCTGTATTATAACCTTCCTGAAGCTGATCTGCACCAGTCTGGAGTTCTTCTGCACCTTTCTGAAGTTTAGTTAACTGGTCGCCATCCAGCATACTTCCGACTTCTGTCTGAAGTGCTGCTGTTCCTTCTTTTACCTGAGCGGAAGCATTTGTCAGGGATTCTCCCTCTCCGGTTCCGTTCGTGATCAGATTGTCAGCTACTGTCTCTAACGCTTCATTATTACCGGTAAGCTGTGTCAGGGCTGCATTCAGACCTGCTGCAAGCTGTGCTGCACTGTCAATTGCATCTCCTGTGGAATCAGCATCGTCATCCTCATCCAGACCATCAGAAATCTGATCCAGACCATCCTTAAGCTGTGATACTGCATCTGCTGCCGCCTCATTCTGGCTGCCCTGTGCACTGATCGCAGCTGCTGCTGCCTGAACTTCTCCAGCCTGTTCAGAAAGACCAGATACCTGATCTGCATGTTCCTGAAGACTGTCAACTCCACTCTGCGCGGTATCCACACCACTGGAAATTGCTCCGATCGCACTTTCCACTGCGCTGTTTACAGCCGCTGCTGTTACATCATCCATAGAAGAAGTATCAATGCTGCTCAGAATATCAATTGCAGATTCTGCACTTGCAAGACCGCCGGCGATCGTTCCTGCATCACCCTGAATTGCTGCTCCTGCACCCGCTGCTTCGCTGATTGCATCTGCTGCTTCACTCACCTGATCCGCTACGGAATCATCTGTAGATGCCTCAATGGAATCTGCTGCCTCCATTGCCTGTGCAAGACCGCTTGTGATCTGCTCTGTTTTGGAGTCTTCACTTTCGCTGCTTCCTGTCATGCTTCCAAGAAGCTGTGCAAGCTGTTCAGCAACCGGCTGTGCCTGTGCAACGCCTGCCGCATATGTTTTTACGCTGTCTGCAAACTGTGCTGTTCCCTGTGCATAAGCACTTACACTGTCTGCATATGTGTTGATCTTTGTAACTGTATCGGAAAGTTCTCCTACCATTGAACCTGCTTTTTCTGCAAAAGCACTGATTCCTGCTGCCGCTTCCTTGACACCCTTTGCGCTCTTTCCAACACCCTCTACCAGTGTTCCGATTCCATCAACATACGTAGTAATTCCGTTTCCAAGCTGTGTAGCGCCCTGTACATAAGCCTTTACACCACTTCCAAGAGTGTTTGTTCCGCTGACGTAAGCTTTTGCACCGGCTGCAAGAGTATTTACACCCTGATTATATTCTGTGAGGGAACTGGTCAGCTTACTTACACCGGATGCATACTGATTTACACCGGACGCAAGGGTATCTGCACCGGAAGTATAAGATGCAACACCACTCTTCAGGCTTGCAGCACCGCTGTTTAATGTACTTACGCCGCTTTTCAGTGAAGCAATACCGTCATCCAGTTCTTTGTATTTCGTATTCAATGTGGTAGTACCATCAGAAAGTTCCTTGGCTCCATCCACCAGCTTAGTTGCAGAATCTGTAAGTTCTTTCATGGAATCCTTGAGATCATCCAGACCGTCAATATCATCTGTATCAATGGAATCCAGAAGGTCTGTCATTCCGAAAGTAAAGGTAGAACTCATGCTGAAATCTGTCACATCTGCTTCCATTGTGAAGCCTTCCGGAATGTCAATGTCGATATCCTTATCGATGCTCTTGAGATCCAGGCTGTCTGCCAGTCCCGGGAGACCTACGCCGACTGCAATGTTTCTCTGTCCGTCAGAAAGGACTTTACCATTGTCGATCGTTACATTTGTGAAATTATCGACCGGAAGGATCATTGCTGTCACCATGACGAATGGTGAATACATGTCTGTCTTTTTCTTGCCGACTTTTACTTTGTTCTTGGCATTGTTTGTGTATTTTACTTCGACCTTGAGATGACCGCTCTTGCCTGCCAGATCATCCGGACTTACCTGAACACCGTCCAGGTAATAGGTAAGTTCTACAGATGCCGGAAGTTCCTTGGTAGTAGTTCCCTGATAATAAATATCCTTATCCTCTGTATTCCAGGTCAGGTCATCGCCGTCCTGGTCAAAGGTCTCATCACCTTTGACATTCTTGATATCTTTAAGATCGGACACATCGCTTAAATTTCCTGAGGAAGCTGAGTTTTTCAGCCATTCAGATACAGTGATTTCCTGCGGAGTACCACTTGCTGAAGCGTTTACATATACAGTTTCCTGTTTTGAAACACTGCTGTCCGCAGCCAGTACCGGCACTGTTCCCATAACAACTGCCATTCCTGTTGCCAGAGAAGCTACCACTACTTTCTTTCTGTTTCTGTTCATATCTTGACTCCTTTTCCAGCCCGGGGGCTTCATTCATTTATGTGTTGATTTTATTTTTTGTCCGGCAAAAAGCCTTTTGATGTACGAACAATGATCGGGTCAAATACCATAAACATCGCCGGAAGTACAAGCAGTACAACGACCGTACTGATCACCGCACCTCTCGCAAGCAGAGTGCAGATCGAACCGATCATATCTACCTGTGAGTAAAGAGCTACACCGAAGGTTGCTGCAAAGAAGCTGCATCCGCTTACGATGATAGACTTCATGGAGAATTTATGTGCAATAGAAATAGATTCCTTCTTGGTCTTGCCAAGATGACGCTGTTTCTGGTAATTGCTTGTCATCAGAATCGCATAGTCTACGGTTGCTCCAAGCTGGATCGCACCGATGACGATACTTGCAACGAACGGAAGGGTTACACCCTGATAATACGGGATTGCCATATTTACATAAATCGCAAACTCGATAACCGCCAGAAGTACAAACGGCAGGGAGATGGATTTGAATACAAACAGGATGATCACGAAGATTGCTGCCATGGAAAGGATATTTACTCGCTGAAGGTCGACATCTGTCGTATCCTGAAGGTCCTTCATCAGAGGTGCCTCACCGATGACCATGGAGTCCGGACTGTATTCCTTAACGATCTCCTGAATGGAAGCAAGCTGTGCGTTACATTCATCTGTTGCAGATGAATATTCAGAGCAGACAAACTGCACTTCGTAGTTGTCTGATTCCAGCATTTCCCTGATATTGGAAGGGATCATGGATTCCGGGAAACTTGGTCCGATCAGGGAGTTCATACCCAGAGACCATTTTACTCCGTCTATTTCATCGATCTTGTCGAGCATCTGTGTTTTCTGTTTGCTGTCCAGACCATTCCTGAGCAGGATCATATGCATCGTGCTCATATCAAAATCCTCTTTCAGTTTATCATTTGCAACATTACTTGCCAGGGTTGCCGGAAGAGATTTATCAATATTGTAGTAGATCTGTGTATGGTTGTTTCCATAGATTGCCGGGTACAGAAGTACGAGGAATACGATCAGCCATACTTTGTAATGTTTGGTGATAAAACCGGAAGCTTTGTCCATGTTCGGAAGCAGAGCCTTGTGTTTTGTCTTCTCGATTGCCTTGTCGAATACGAGGATCATTGCCGGAAGAACAGTTACACAGCAGACAACTCCGATCACAACACCCTTCGCCATAACGATACCCATATCACGTCCCAGGGCAAAGGTCATAACACACAGTGCAAGGAAACCGGCGATCGTAGTAACGGAACTTCCCGCTACGGATTTGAAGGTATCTGCGATCGCATGTGCCATCGCACGTTCTTTCTCATCATATTTCTTCTTATATGCTTCAAACGAGTTCAGCAGGAAAATGGAATAGTCCATTGTAACACCAAGCTGAAGTACCGCCGTCAGTGATTTGGTAATGTAGCAGACCTGACCGAGAAAAATATTACTTCCAAGGTTATACAGGACCGCCAGACCTACACTCAAAAGGAACAGAATTGGAACCACGAGTGAATCCATTGCAAGAAGCAGTACCAGAAGGGAAAGTCCTGCTGCGATCACAACATAGATCGGCATCTCCTCCAGGGCAATGTTCTTGATATCTGTTACAACACCTGACATACCACTGATAAAGCACTGTTCATTTGCGATCTTACGCATGTCTGTAACTGCTTCCATCGCAGCATCAGAGGAAGTTGTATTGTCAAACAGTGCGATCATCATGGTCGCATCGCCATTAAAAAATGCATCTTTGAATTTATCAGGGATCATGCTTACCGGGATGCTTAAGTCAGCCACACTGTCATACCACAGAACATCCTTTACATGCTCTACATCCTGAAACTTTTCTTTTAATGCTGCTACGTCCTTGAGGTCCATATCTTCCACAACGACCATGGAAAACGCACCCATTCCGAACTCATCTACCATGATATCCTGGCCTTCTACAGTTTCCAGGGAATCCGGCAGATAACTAAGGATATCGTAATTGACTCTTGTTGCCGCCATACCGATCACTGACGGTATCAGCAGAATCATACTGATCAGTACGATCAGCACTTTATGCTTCGCTATCCATTTACCGACCTTAATCATCATGTCCTCCTTGTTGACTATCTTTTTCATTTATGACTATCAGTCATTTTCTTTTCATCATTAAGAGTTATATACCAAAACTGACTGTTAGTCAATATACGATTATGCGAAAGTGTCCAAAAAACAACTTATTTTTTTCATTGTGTTGATTGGTCCGTAATTAATATTGACTTCTGGTCATTTTTGATTATAATAAAGCACAAAAGGTATGGTCAGAAGGAGAGATTTTATGGGAAAAGTAGAAGTAAAAAAGCAGAAAAAGAAAGATGCGCTGTTCAATACTGCATTCGAGCTTTTTACCACCAAAGGCACCAACCAGACGACCATCTCTGATATCGTAAACAAAGCAGGCGTCGCCAAGGGGACCTTTTATCTTTATTTTAAAGACAAATATGATATTCGAAATAAACTGGTATCACACAAGACCTCGGAGCTTTTTTACCAGGCTTACCGTGCCGTGATCGACCAGGAGATCACAGGCTTTAGGAATCAGCTTCACTTTATGATCGATTTTATTCTGGATGCCCTGGAAAGTGACTCTCCTCTTCTGATGTTTATTTCCCGCAATCTTTCCTGGGGTGTCTTTCAGGCAGCTCTGGATGACAAAGTTCCAGACGAAGATCTTGTATTTTATGATGCGTATCTCGGACTTCTTGAGAAGGATGAACATACGTATGAACATCCGGATATGATGTTGTTTTCGGTGATCGAGCTGGCAAGCTCCACCTGTTACAGCTGTATTCTTTATCAGCAGCCGGTTTCACTCAGTGAATATAGGCCGTATCTGCATCGGTCGATCGATGGGATACTGGATAGTTATACCCATGACGAACCACGGGGACGGAGTTAATGGCCCTGAAGTGCCATATAACTCCGTCCCCGTGATTCTGTCATCTTTTTTCAAGTTTTTTATCATTCTTTGCTTTTTCGATCAACTCTGCGATTCTGCTGTTCGTTTTCCCCACTGTTACTCCGGCATCAATGACTTTTTCACAGGAATCCACCAATTTCATGGCTTCTGCAAATGTCTCATCACTGATCTCCTCAAACGGCTTCTCTGTCACAGTCCGTACAGCGAGAAGGCGTGCCAGCTGATAGTCGATGTCATTGGTATAGAGAATCCCGGCTGCAAATGGGATATTTTTTCTCTGCAGTTCTCTGTAGATCGGGATTCCGGTTCCGCCGCTGGAGATGACCAGGGTCTTTGGTTCTCCTTCTGGTCTTGGAAGTTCCAGGCTTCCGAAGACCGGGTCAAAATATCCATTGTCAATTCCATAAAGATCACGGATCGCTTCTTCCTTAAAGATCGTTTCCGGTTTTCCGTAATGTGCAATGCGGTCGCCTTTTACGCAGATGATCTTGTCGGCCACTTTTTCAGCCAGATCGATCTCATGGAGCGACATGATCACGGTGATTCCTTTTTTCTTTGCCATATTTCTGAGGATTGAAAGCAGTTCCAGTTTGTAACGCACATCCAGGAATGAAGTAGGTTCATCCAGAACGATGATCTCCGGTTCCTGACAGATTGCCCTTGCCAGGAGAACTCGCTGCCGCTGTCCGTCACTGATCGCGTTAAAATCACGGTCGCCAAGTTCCTGTGCATGGACTGCTTCCATCGCTTCATCAACCTTCTGCTCATCTTCCCTGCTCAGGATTCCAAGCTTGCCGGTATATGGATAACGTCCGGTAGCCACAATATCATGGCAGGTCATAAGTTCCGGTTTCATACGGTCCGTCAGGACTACCGCCATCTTGGTAGACAGGTCACGGAAAGACAGCTTAGAGAGATCTGCATCTGCGATCTTTACATTTCCGGAAATGATCTTGAGCTGGCGTGTGATACTTTTGAGGATCGTGGATTTGCCGGCACCATTCGGTCCGATCAGTGTCACGATCTCTCCTTTTTCGATTCCGATACAGATGTCATGGATCAGGGCTTTTCCGTTATAGCCAACTGCCAGATTATCCATATTTATATATTGCTCTGCCATATCACTGTTTTCCTTTCTGACGTTTCAGCATCATTGCGATGACAACCGGCGCGCCAAAGATTGAAGTTACGGTACTGATGTTCAGTTCCAGCGGTGCAAATGCTGTTCTTGCGATCAGGTCACTGAGCATACAGAAGACTGCTCCTCCCAGAAAGGTTCCCGGAATGACGACCAGTGGCCTGGAAGTATTCAGTGCCTGTTTTACCAGATGTGGAACTGCGATTCCCACGAAAGAGATCGGACCCGCAAAAGCAGTTACTGTAGCCGAAAGGATACTGGACAGAAGGATCAGTGTCACACGAAAGACCTTGATATCAACGCCCATGCTCTGTGCATAAGCTTCGCCCAGCTGATAGGCACCGATCGGTTTGGAGAGCATAAATGTCAGTGCGACTGCAACAGCTACGATCACTGCTGCAATATGTACATTACTCCAGCTCATACCGGAGAAACTTCCCTGGGACCAGCCATGAAGGTTTACGATATCGGAATCCTCTGCAAACGTAACCATAAAATCCGTGATCGCAGAGCAGATATAACCGATCATAGTTCCGGCAATCAGAAGTGTCGCCATATGTTTGATGCGTCTGGATACCAGAAGGATAAATCCTGTTGCTATCAGAGATCCGATAAAAGCGGCAATTACTAATGTATAGGAAGAAACTTTGTTGAATTTCTCCAGGAAATAGATCATTGCCAGTGCTACGACCATTTTGGCTCCGGAAGAAATACCCAACAGGTATGGTCCGGCGATAGGGTTTTCAAAAAAGGTCTGTAACAGAAATCCGGAAAGGGACAGTGCACCGCCCAGGATCGCCGCCATCAGAAGACGCGGCATTCGGATCTTCCAGATAATATTGTATTCTGTCTGTGCACCTTCCCGCAGGAAAATGATCTTCAGGATACGTGAGACCGGAATGTTTGTCGTTCCGGTATTGATGTTTAATATCAGAATTGCAAAAAGTGCCGCTGCAAGTACTGCAAATACTGCTGCGTAACGTGAACGCCGCCGGAAGTTTTCCATGTGGAAGGTTCCGGTGCCCTCACCTGTCTGTGCTTTCATCATGTTTTCTCCTGTATTTAATCAATTTTTGTCATAAAGGTCATCTGGCTCGCATCTCCGCCGGTGAGCATCAGATGAATGTCTGTGATCATATTTCCTACAATGTCGGTTGCCTGGTAGAGATATTTGCCGGCACACCATACATTGCCTTCTTTGACAGCCTTGAAGTCTGCAAAAAGTTCGCTCTTCTGCAGAAGGTCATCCACGCTGTTAATCGGATCATCAATCGTTCCATTGTATACCAGATAATCCGCATCGATCGCCTGTGTATAAAATTCTTCCATCGTCATCGGCACGGAAGAACGCTTTGTTTCTTCCTCAGAGTCCACCTGTGTCGGAACGTAACGACCGCCTGCGATCTCGATCATCTTCGGCACATAGTCGGATGGTTTTCTTACGACTACGGAGCCATCTGTATTAATATAGAAGAAAGCGACTGTTTTTTCTGTATTTTTGAAATCTTTCAGATCAGAGATGATCTTTGCCTGTTCGTCAAAGAATTCTTTCGCCTCATCTCTCTTATCAACCATTTCTGCATAAACTTTGATCCATTCGGTACGTCCAAGCGGATGGTTTTCGTAACTGGAACGGTCTGTGAATACAGGGATTCCCATCTGCTCGATCATCTCCTGTACCTTCGGGGTGTGAAGGATCATCGTTGATTCAATTGCCAGATTACATCCGGAATTTACGAGAAGTTCATAATCCGGCTCACTGTATTTGCCGGCAAAAACGATGTCGCCGTTTTCCATTGCCTGTTTTGCCGCATCAACATACCATCCAGATGCCTGGAGGGAAGAAAACTTGATGTCATCCAGTGCGTCCAGGGAAGAAAAAAGAGACATTGCAGATGTCGCTGCCAGGTAAATATTATCCAGCGGCTTCTGAAGCACCACGATATCCTCATCCAGTCCGTCAGGGGCACTCTTTCCTTCCGGTACCAGAAGGAACTGGCCGCTGTCCGGCACATCGATCAGAGTATAGTCATCGTTGTAATAGTATATATGGAAGCATTCTGCAAACTCATTCTGCATTTCTGACTGAAAAGTCAGACCGGGGATCTCCGGTGCAGAGGAATCGTTATCTGCTGCTTTTGTGCTCACGGACAGGCTGAAAATCCCCATCATGAGAAGGCATGCTGCCATAAGCGGCAGCCACAGTTTTCCTGTACTTCTTTCTTTCATATTCTTATTTTATCCTCCGATTTTTATATACGGGCGATCCGAAGACCGCCCGCTCCCATGATTACTGTGTTACTGTTCTGTATCTGTATTTTCTGTTGTATCTGTACTTTCCGATGTGTCTGAGCTTTCTGAGTTATCTCCGCTATGTCCGCTTACAGCAGCTTCATAAAGTTTGGACGCTTCCTTCTCACATCCGAACAGAGCCCCATATACTTTGCTCCACTCATATTTTGCAAGGACATCCTTCTCATCTTTGGAACGATCCAGGATCATCGGGATCTTGAGGATTGCAAGTTTTTCTGCAAAAGCAGTCATTTCCGGATATTTCGCTGCGATCTGGTTTTCATCGCTCTGTGCATCATCCGTCTGTTCTGCATCAGCAGTATCTTCCGTACTGTCGTCCCCTGTATCCTCTGCTTTCGCTGTCAGGATATCGGACGGTACAATCGCCAGTTTGCATTTATTTTTTACAAGTTCTTTCAGGTCTGCTTTATCATAAGTGCCTGCTGAAATGATATCGCCTTTTCCAAGGGATTCTTTGATTGCAGCGATCTTGCAGTCGTCTGCTGTCGCAGAAACCGCAGATACATTTTTGTCTGCACCGATCTTATCGATCATTTCCAGTGCCACGTCAGAAGCAACATATGTCTTGTCCATCGGAAGCTGGATCACAATAATGGATTTGTCGATTCCTGCCGGAATCTGATCGGCTTTGTCCTCAGGAACAAGAAGGTAGCGGATGACTTCCTGCTTATAAAGTTTTGCGTAATCCTGTTCTGTCGCTGCGTTCTCCTCTCCATCCGCACTGGAAGTCTTTGCTGTACTTTCTTCATTCGTGCCGTCTGCGGAAGTCTGTGCCGCGTTATTCTGTGTAAGATCCACACTGTCCTTGCCAAACTCATCATTCAGAGTGATCTCAAGCACGGTCATATCGTTGTTGTAATAATGGATCTTGAACATTTTGGAATGTTCCAGTTTCAGGGAGCTCATATATTCCAGACCTGTGATCTTTGGCGCCGCATCATCCTTGTATACGGTGCCAGCATCTGTCTCGGCTTCCTGACCGTCTGCAAGCTTTGTGGAATTTCCTGCTGCCTTTGCAGTCACACTGCTGCCACCGGAACTCTTACTGCCGGAACTGCTGTCCGGGATATCCATGCCGAAATACAGAGTATATTCAATCTCGTACGGCTTGGACATCGCTGTTGTACAGCCTACGACTTTATTGTTGGCATTCAGCTGGATCGGGATCTTGAAGGTACTGTATTTGTCCCCCTGATCTACCGGATCATACTGGTTTCCACTTGCTTTCACATAGATCCATTTGCCACTGTTGAATGTCACATACGCCCATGCCTGTCCATCTTCGACGCTGATCTTGTCGCAGGTAATATTAAGACCATGCGTACCTGTTCCACCTGACCAGGAGAAAGAGAACTGATCAGAGCCATATTCCCCATCCTTTAAGCCGCCGGCAGAAGAATCTACTTGGCTTGTCTTGCCATCTGTATTTGATTTGTAGTTATTTGTACTCGAGCTGCTTCCACCGGATCCACTGCTTCCGCCGGAACCAGTTGAACTGCCGCCAGAACTGCTTCCATTAGAACCACTTCCACCGGTGCTGCCTCCATTGGAACTGTTGCTGCCGCTGGAACTGCTTCCATTGGAGTTACTTCCATTGGAACTGTTATTTCCATTAGAGTTATTCCCTGAATTATTTCCGTTCGAATTATCATCTTTGGAACCATCTCCGCCAGTTCCGGAATTGCTGGTATCTACGTTGAATTTCAGCGTATGGTCATACCACATTTTATCCTTATCACCAGCCTCATAGTAACGATGAGAGCGCGCAGCCAGTTTCGTATCTTTGTTCAGACCTTCCAATGCAAATTCATAGGTATATTTACCCTCTGCATCAACTTTGTAGGAAATCAGCTTGCTGTCTGCCGCCTTCAAAGCCTCTTCTTTGGTTCCAAGAAACAGCCTGTCGTATCCTGTTCCACTCAATGTGATTTTTGCAGTAACCTTACCATTCTTGACCGTAATCTCACATGCATTGATCTTGAACATCGTAGCCGTACCAGATACATGTGTCACCGTGCCTGTATAGGTTCCATCCTTCGGAATATCACTGGATGGTGCAGAAGTCGGCTTCGGTGTGGCTGTCGGCTGTGGTGTGACTGTCGGAGTGGCATCCGGTGTGTCTGCACCGCTCTTTGTGATATGGATAACGTATTCAATATCATGCGGCTCTGTCATGGCGATCGTCGTTCCGGTGATCGTCATATCTGTATTTAAAGTCACCGGAATCTCAAAGTAAGAACCGCCTTCGTTACTTGCAGGCTGATATTCTTTGCCGTCCACAACCAGTTTCGTAAAACTGCTGCTGCTGAATTTGATCGTTGCATAGGTCTGACCGTCTTTTACAGTAATCCCTTCACAGGTGATCTTTGTTTTTCCTGTACCGCCGCTGAATGAGAAATCATCTGCTTTATACGTACCATCTGCCATGGAAACGGCATCTGCTTCTGTCTCAGCAATACTGTCTTCTGTCGTATTGTCTTTTTCCAGACTTTCAATACGATAGTCCTCGGCTGCTGTAGTCTGCTCTGCACCAGTCTCTTCCAGTGCTCCGATCTGCCAGAGAGAATCAGAATCGCTGTCTGAACTGTCTGAGCTCTTTGAAATCATTCCTTCGCCGGAATTATCTGCAGAAGTATTTTCTTCTGCTGTCGGTACTGTTTCAGAAGGTTCTGCTGTATCCGTTGTTTCCTGTACAGGTGTTTCTGATACTTCAGACGGAAGCATAAAATACAGTTCTTCCTCTGTATACCAGCTGTCATCCTCTGTATTTCCCGGGACATAAGCCGCTTTTTCACCAAGGTACTTCGGGTCGATATAAAACAGATAATGATATCTGCCCGCTTCATCCAGAGAGCCCTCAATTACCGGTGTGCGGTCTTCGTCTGTTCTGTTTCCGATATATACTCTGTTATAAGTTGTATTGGCAGAGACAATCTCGATCAGAATGGAATCATCCTCTGCATACGCTTTTTTGTCTGTTATCTGAAGGAATTCTTCTCCTGATGATACATCGTCTGTGTTCTGCTCTGTTTCGCCCGCATCAGTTTCTTCTGTTTCCTGAGCTGTATTTTCATCAGATTCTCCTGATGAGTCTTCACTGCTTTCCTGCGCCGATGCATTTTCTGCTGATGCCATGACCGATGCCTGTGGTGCAGCTGTTATACTCAATGCAAGGAATGCAGCGAGAAATTTTTTCGAATGCATATGCCTCTCTCCTCTTATAAAACGCATTTCTGTAAGTATCTCATATAGGATTTTTCCTCTTACACTGCAAAAATATAAAGCCTACTCTCCGATCCAGATGAGTAGACTTCAGTCGCACAAATAAAACATCCTTCTTTGCATAACCGGATGTTTCGTTTCTGTGAAATTCTGCTTTCTTCGGAAGCTTTTCACTGATTCTCCAGCAGGTTTCCTGACTTGCAGAGTATTCTAAGATCACGCCTTCTCACACAACTTCACATGCAATGGCTTCTGCAATCCTCTCTTACGCTTACAGTGACCGGATCGTTCAGGATTCGCACCTGATTCCCTATTATCTGTCAGTGACAGCACTGGAGTTCCTATATTCTGCTTTATTATAGCAATATATGCATCCTAGTGCAATAGTCTGAGCCTGATTTGTACTGCCAAAAATGTGCCAATATGCACAGAAAAAGCAGTGTTTTTTTCTTGTTAGCATTTGTTATTTTTAACAAGAAGTGATATGATTAATAACAGAATGTAATTCGCGGGACATTCCAGTTGCACAGGGCATCCTTCATGATGCCTCAATTTTATTCAATAATAAGGAGATTATGAAAATGAAACAAAGAAGTAAAATTCTGACAGCATTGTTTCTCAGTGCATCACTGGCAGTTACTCCGGCAGCTTCAGTCTCAGTTCTTGCGGAGGATCTGGATTTTGCAGCAGTCGAAGAAATTGACGTAGTACCCGAAGAAGAAATTTCTGATTCAGAAGAAGTTTCCACTTCCACAGAGGATTCTGTTTTAGCGGCCGACATTACGACAGAGGATTCTGACCTGACAACTGATGAATTTACAGCAGATACATCTACCTTCAGTGCGGATGAAGCAGATGTATTTACATCTGGTGAGACATCTGAACAGGATGTCTCAGAAGCCAGAACTCATTCTATCAAAGTTTCTGTTATCAACAGTTCAGGGGTTGCTTCCGGCATGTACGCTATGGACAGTGCTGTTGTCACCAGACAGGACGATGGCACTTATCTGGTAAGAATGCACCAGACAAGCGTAAACAGAAACTACATGGCTCTCACAGATGATAAAAACAAAGCAACCAATCATGAGGTTGACTGGTATGTTGCTGGTGGAGACGACGGCTACTGGTATACCATTCCTGTTGCCAGTCTGACAGATCCCCTCTATGCAAGTTTCAGCTATACCAAAAATGTAAATGCAGGCAAAGCCTGGGGAAATGTTCAGACAATCACCTTTGATGTCAGTTCCATGGCAGAAACCGAAGAAAGAGATGCAGTTGCATCCGATATCAACAAACTTCCGGCTACAAACGGTCCTGCTGATTACACATCTGTAGATGCAGCTCTGGCCACTGTTCCGGAAGACCTCTCCATCTACACTGATGAAACAGCTGATGCTGTAAGAGCTGCCGTTGCAGCAGTTAAAAGAGATTATACTATGGCACAGCAGGCTGATGTTGACAAGATGGCACAGGCCATCACCGATGCGGTCAATGCTCTGGTCAAAAAAGCTGTAGAAGAAGCCAAGACTCATTCCATCAAAGTTTCTGTTACCAACAGTGAAGGTGTTGCTTCCGGCATGTATGCCATGGATGATGCTATCGTTACCAAGCAGGACGACGGCACTTATCTCGTAAAAATGCATCAGGCAAGCGAGAACAGAAACTACATGGCTCTCGTAAATGGTACAACGGCAGACGACATAGCTGCTGCTACTCAGCACAAGATTGACTGGTATGTTGCGGATTCTTCCTACTATTATACCATTCCTGTTGCAAGCCTCAGTGATACTGTTTATGCAAGCTTCAGTAAGACCACAAACGTCAACAAAGGCTCAAAATGGAGCAATGTCCAGACCATCACTTTTGACACCACCTCCATGGCAGATACTGACAAGAACGATGTTGATGCTTCCGGCATGAACAAACAGGCTGCCCTGGATTATTCTTCTGTAGATGCTGCTCTGGCAACTGTTCCTGAAGACCTCTCCATCTATACAGACGAAACAGCCAATGCTGTTACTTCTGCCGTGAAAGCACTTAGCGGTACATACAAAGCTGCAACACAGGATGACGTTGACAAACTGGCCACCGCTATCACCGATGCGGTCAACGCTCTGGTTGAAAGAGGACTTCTCACTGTTACAAACGAAACATTAATGTTTAACGTTGAAAAAGCTATTCTCAGAGACGGCAATCTCATCCTTACCCTTCACGGAACAGGTTATCATTATCTGTACAAAGGTACTTATGAAGAAGCTGTTGCAAATGGTGATAACAGAGACAACTGGATCGCCGGTGAAGAAGTTAACGGTAAATGGCAATTTACTGTCCCTGTAGCAGAAGGCGAGACATACCTTCCGATCGTAGCTATCTCCAACAGCTACCTTACCAAATATGAAGAAGGCAAGAACTCTCTGGAAAGAGCTTTCTATCCTCGCCAGGCTGTGATCGATCAAGACGCTGCTACTTTAGTTACCGGTGATTACGATCATACAAAAGATCTGACCGTTGACAACAGCGTTAAGATGTTCAACGTTGCCGCTGCTTCTCTTGAAACCATCGGCGGACCAAATTCTAACAATTATAAGGAAATCCTTCACCTGACCATGGGCAGCGACAGCTTTGACAAAGTATTTATCGGTTTTGCCAAAGATGCAGCAAAAGCTGAAACAACGGCTGACATCACAGACCGCAAAGTTTCTTTCGATATGAAGGCAAACGCTATGGGTGGAGCAGCTACTACAGATTATCTTGACAAAGAAGTAATCTTCTCTTTCCATTCTGTAAAAAATGGTACCTGGTATGAGCGTGTCTTCAATGTAAGCAAGACAAATGGCACACTTACCATTACACCGGTTGCTGCTGCTGATTACACCGCTGTAGATGCGGCTCTGGCTGCTGTTCCAAAGGATCTCTCCATCTACACTGACGAAACGGTTGCTGCTGTAAGAGCTGCTGTAGACGCAGTTAACAAAAACTGTACCGTATACCAGCAGGCCGATGTTGACAAGATGGCTTCTGATATTACAGCAGCTGTAAAAGCACTGGTTAAGAAACCTGTAGCCGCTGCCAAAGTTACGCTGAATGCTACAAGCAAAAAAATCACTACCGGTAAGTCCTTTACATTAAAGGCCACTGTTGCACCTTCCAATACAACAGACAAAGTTGTATGGAAATCCAGCAATACCAAAGTTGCAACTGTATCCGCTAACGGTACTGTAAAAGCAGTGAAAGCAGGTACTGCTGTGATCACCGCTACGGCAGGAAAAGTAAAAGCAACATGCAAAGTTACTGTTGCCAACCCAGTTTACAAAGTAACCAGCATCAAACTTGCAGCTGCTCCTTCCCGCTACATCACAGCAGGCAAAAGAGTACAGCTCAGAGCTACAATCACTCCTTCCAATGCAACAAACAAAGCAGTAACCTGGAAATCCAGCAATACCAGAATCGCAACTGTCAGCTCTACCGGTATTGTAACCTTCAACAAAAATGCAGGCGGCAAAAAAGTCACCATCACAGCTACTGCAAAAGATGGCAGCAAGAAATATGCAAGAATCACCCTTGCCTGCATGAAAGGTTCTGTAAAGAGCATCAGGCTTTCCGGAAAAACTACCGTTACCAACGGTCAGTCCACAAAAGTAACCGCAGCCGTTACTTCTCAGGGCGGAAGCGCAAACAGATCACTTGCATGGTCTTCCAGCAATACAAAACTTGCTACCGTTGACAAATACGGTAAAGTCAAAACCATCAAAGGCAAAAAAGGTACAGTTACCATCACTGCCAAAGCAACAGACGGATCTGGAAAGAAAGCAACATTCAAGATCCGCATCAAATAATATCCCTCAGTTTCACTGATCGATATTACTACATAAAAAAATATCCTGGCGGGTTCAGTTATGACACTGGATCCGTACAGGATATTTTTATTGTACTGCATATTTGGTTATCGTTTTGTCCAAAGACAATTTTATTTCTCTGACGCTTCTTTTGTATCGTCTGTTGAAGTGTCCTTCGTCTCTTCTGTTGCTGCTGTCTCATCAGATTCTTTCTGAGGATTGGTGACTTTTACCTTATGGTCGTACCATTTGTTTTTCTTTCCGATCAGGGCAAGGTCAAATTCTTCGTCAATAGCTTCAACCGGAATATCAAAACCATAAACTTCTTCTGACATTCCATCGCTGTATGTAACAGTATCTGTTGTCGGCTGGAGAAGTTCTGCACCATCTTTCTGTGCATCCTCTGCTGTTCCCACAAACAGATTTACGATATTTTTGGAAGCCAGACTTACATGAAGTGTCATCTTACCGTCTTTGACTGTCAGGACTCCCTTGCCATCGTTTGCTTCGTTTACATGGAACATTCCGCTGTCTGTGTCAAACTCAGCACTGTAGGTGCCATCTTCCAGAACTGCATCCTTTGCATCGTCCTTCTTATCGGTTGTATCAGCCTTGGCATCATCCTTCTTGGCATCTGCTGTTGCTGTAGAAACTGACTTGACTTCTGTTTCTGCCAGAACCGGCGTAAAGCTTCCAAGCATAAGTGCTCCGCTTAATACGCATGCCATCATTGCCACTGAACGTTTCATAATATTTTCCTCCTGCTTTTACAGGAAATGCCCGGAAAGACCTAGATCCTCCCGGGCAGCCCCGTTATCTTACATAAAAACTGTTTCTTTATTATTCTGCTGCTTCTTCTGTAGTATCAGCTGCATCGTCTGTTGTTTCCTCTGCTGCTGCATCATCAGAAGCTTCTTCTGTGTCATCTGTTACTTCTGCTGCATCATCAGCTGTTCCCAGAGAATCGATAGCATCTTTTGTATGTGCTACATACAGATCCTCAACTGCTGCGACTCTTCCAAGACCTTCGATCTGGCAGTCAACACTGTCAAATGCTCCGGATGCCTCGAACTGGCTCTTCCAGGAATCTTCATCATCACCAGCCATATCGTTGTTTGCATGGTCACCAGCTACAACCATAAGCGGACGAAGAACAACTTTCTTGAAGCCTGCATCTTTAACCTTAGCGATAACTTCTTCGCATGCGGTGTCTTCCGGCTCACCTTCAACAGTTCCGATGAAAGCGTTTGTGAATCCAAGGTCTCCCATCTGTGTCTGCATCTGATCGTATGTTACGTTTGCTGTATGAGAAGTACCATGTCCCATGAATACAAATGCTGTTCCGTCTTCTGCGGCTGCTTCCATGCTGTCATATCCTGCTACCTTGCAAGCTTCATCTGTGATAGCCTGTGCAACTGCTTTCTTGTCGTCGTTGATCACAGTAGCGTCATCACCAACTTCACCAAGCATTGGCTCTGCGATTGCTACAGATTCGAATTTGTCTTTGTAGTTGTCGATTACTTCTACCATCTCATCGTACTCAGCACCATGCATCAGATGTGTAGGCTGAACAACAAGGTTCTTAACTCCGTTTGCTACTGCACGGTCAAGAGCCTGATCCATGTTGTCGATTGCTTCATCATCTCTTGCCTCTACATGGTTGATGATGATCTGTGCTGTGAAAGCACGTCTTACGGACCAGTCCGGATAAGCTGCTGCCAGAGCATCTTCGATTCCTTTGATATCCTGTGCACGGCTGTCGTTGAAGGAAGTACCAAAGCTTACAACAAGAAGTTCGTTCTCACCGATCTCATCCTGGTTGCGTGGGTCATCCTTGGAAGCATCGCCTGTGTCACGTCCGAAATATTCCGGGCTTGCTTCTTCACCTTCTACCAGTTCTTTCTGTGCGTCTGTCAGAGCATCCCATGCTTCTTTGGCTGCCTTACAGTCCTCATCTGTTGTGTCGTTTCTTTCCTGAACGTAGATCTTGTCGATCAGTGCTGCAACGTTGTCTGCTGCTGCCTGGTCATCATCAGATGCCTCTGCTGTATCGTCTGCAGCTTCTGCGTCATCTGCTGCTGCCTCTGTTGCAGTGTCCTCTGTCTTGTCGCTCAGTAGTGCAACGTCATCTGCTGCTTCTGCGTCATCTGCGTCATCTGCGTCATCTGCTGCTGCCTCTGTTGCAGTGTCCTCTGCTGTGTTGTCAGAAGCCATAACTCCTGCTGTACCCATCATAGATACAGTTGTGATCGCTAACAGTATTGCAAGTGCTTTTACAGTTTTGTTTTTCATGTTTTTGTCCTCCTTTGACATTACAGTACGAAAACTGAACAGAATCCTGCACACAAAAAAAGCCCTCAAAAAAGGGGTAAGTGGTCTATCAAAAAACGGTACGACCAATTACTCGTGATCTGGAATCCATATTCCCGTACCAGACAACAGGCAGGTTTCCTGACTTGCCGCTCAACATATGGTTCTATCTTCCCAGTTTCCCAGTGATCATGCTTAATGCATACAGAACCGTACTCCGTGCTTACAGTGACGAGATCGTACAGGTTTCTCACCTGTTTCCCTTTTAACCTCATGAACAATGCCCTCGGCACCTGTTATCTTCTTTATTCAATTTTCTATACAGTATCATATTTTTTGACAAATTACAATACATTTGGGCTATTTTTAACAAAATATATCGGTCAGCCTGCTCATCTGTGCTGTTTTTGCTGCCGGATCTTCCGCTGCAAAGATCCCCGAGATCACGGCTGCACCGTTGACTCCGCTGCCCTCAAGCTGTGAGACATTTTCGCTGTTGATCCCGCCGATCGCCACGACCGGAATACTGACAGAGGCTGCGATCTTCTTCAGGTCTTCCATGGAAAGATATTTGGCATCTTTCTTTGTTGTGCTGCCAAAAACCGCCCCTGTTCCGATGTAATCTGCTCCGGCTTTTTCGGCTGCGATCGCCTGTTCAACAGTCTTGGCTGTCATCCCGAGGATTTTGTCCGGTCCTATCATAGCACGGATGTCTCTTTCCTTAATGTCTGACTGACCGACATGTACACCGTCCGCGTCCATTTCCAGCGCGATTTCCACACTGTCATTCACCACAAAGGGGATATTGTATCTGTGGCAGAGTTTCTGAAGTTCTATGGCTTCTTTTCT
Organism: Blautia sp. OM07-19; assembly: GCF_003481595.1. NCBI lineage: Bacteria > Bacillati > Bacillota > Clostridia > Lachnospirales > Lachnospiraceae > Blautia > Blautia sp. OM07-19. The sequence goes on along the minus strand of NZ_QULA01000016.1, from coordinate 29,829 downwards.
TGTCTCCTCTGCACCCAGTTCTTTTTCTCGGAGCTGAAGGAAGGTTGCCCCGTTCTGGATTACCTTTTCGCAGACAGAAAGAAGTGTTTCGTCTTCTTTCAGCCAGCTTCGGTCCGTAATGACATAAAGTTTCAGCGCTTTTGCTATCTGTTCTCTTGTAAATTTCATCTTTCTTATCCTTTCTTCCGAATTCCATCCAATACCCTGCAAAGCGGCAGCAGATACAGGAAAAACGCGAATAAAATACTGCTCTGCGGTGCACCGACTGCTGTAAGCGGAACCGCCCCCGCGATCGACCATGGGATCATTGGTGCAAGGATCACGACACTGTCCTCCAGGTCATTCGCAAACCGCTCTTTGTCTCGTTCTGTTCTGGCGCAGAGCTGCTGTGTCAGCATGATCGCAAGTGTCTGGTTGCAGGCGATCGCGCTGGCTGCTGCTGATGTGAGCAGGATCGCAAGAAACGGAAATGTTTTCTGTGCCAGAGACTCTACTGTTGTCTGGATCCCGTCGAGGATCCCTGTCTTCTCAAAAATCCCCGAATAGGATGAGGAAAGACACACGATCGCACCGACTCTCAGCATGGAAACGATCCCTCCTCCATCCAGCATGGAAGCAATCTCTGCATTTTCGCTGTGAAAGCCAAAGATAAGGATGTGCGGGAGTTCCATAAGCGGCATCCCCTGTATCCAAACGCATAAGACAAGTGCCACGGCAATGCTTGCAAGCATGGAAATTTTGACTCCGAGCTGCGCCACGGACAGGGTCAGAATCACCAGTGCCGGCAGAAATATCCACCAGACGATCCGAAATTCCTGATGAAAAACTCCGGTAAGATCCGGCAGTTCCTGTGTATGGGAAGTCCTCATTCCGACCATTGTATACAAGATGCAGACCAGTACAAAGGGAATCAGCGCACTGCGGACCATATTTCGGATGTTTCTATAAATGCTGGTCTCTGTCAGTTCTGACACAAGAAGGGCGCTGGTCGAGACCGGTGAACAGCGGTCACCAAAAAAGATTCCCGAAAGGATCGCGCCACCGCAGAGCCACGGAGATACCGAAAGGACAGATCCCATCGTCGCACAGACAACGCCTACTGTTGCCGCCGTCCCGAACGAAGTTCCGGTCAGCACCGAAACCAGCGAGTTCAAAAGAAATACCATCAGAAGAAAAACCGATGGTTTTATAAAATGGATCGTATAGCAGATGATCGCCGGGATCGTTCCTGCCTGTCTCCAGAGTGCGGTCAGCATTCCGATCAGCATAAAGGTGATCAGGATGTTTCTGACTTTCCAGATTCCCTCGCCCGCCATATGCAGGATCTCTTTTACCGAAAAGCCTTTTTTCTTTGCATAACAGCCAAAGATCACGAAGCCTGCCAGTAATGCATATATAATAGAAACATTACATACAATACACAGAATAAGGATGCCGCAAAACAGCCCTAATACTGCAAATTCCATGGCAGCCTCCTACATCTCAAAGGCTTTGCGGATGCTGTCGTAATGGAGGAATTTACCTTCTGCTGCAAATGCCTGGATCTGTTCCAGAGTTGCAAACATATGTCCGTCTGTCTCCTCTGTCTGCAGTGTCAGGTCTTTCTCGTCAGTGTCCATGACGAAACGGTAAACGTCTACAAAATAGTTGTCGCCCTCGCCCGGATTTTCTCTCTTATAAGTAAAAAGATAACCTCCTTCTGCGTTTCTCGCATCCAGACCAGTCTCTTCTTTTACTTCACGGAGCACTGCCTCATAGGAGTCCTCTCCTGCCTGTGCCGCGCCGCCGGAAACTTCCCACCAGCCCGGAGCCCAGGCTTTTGTCATAACTCGTTTAGTGATCAGGAATGTGCCGTCCGGTCTTGCAACAACGCCAAGCACGGTCAGATGATACTCCCCGTCTTTCAGACACCAGTCGTTTCTTTTCATTGTGCGGCCTGTCGGCTGTTTATTTTCATCATAGATATCCCAGTATTCCATTTATCTTTCTCTCCCTGTCTGTCTTTTTTGTCCCTGCCTCTACTGGCGGGGATTTTTTTCGGTTTTATTTTACCAGAGTAAAGTGTAAATGACAAGGAATTCAGATTTATAGCCTGGAAAAACATGGTTCAAAATCTGGCAGTTCTTCCTTTTTAATGCTCAGGCAGTTTATCGGCATCGGATTTAACCGGTTATTCATTTTCCGGGGCAAAACTCTATTATGAAGACATTTTGCCTTGGAATAACTTGTGAGATGCTATGTTTTATTAAGGAAAAATGGCGCCAGTTATAAGCCCAGCACCATTTCTCACTACATTCTAAGCCTGGTGTCAATGTGCCAGACACTTTTTATTTCATTCAACTTTTACACGAGGCTTTACATGGATTGTCGAAACTTGGGTTAAATGCGTAGAAATTCTTGGCATCCAGTTCTTCCTGAATGCTTCGGAGAGCTTCCCCAAACCGCTGGAAATGAACGATCTCCCTTGCACGCAGGAATTTAATCGGGTCGGCAATCTCCGGAATGTCACGTACTACGCGGAGAATGTTATCGTAAGTCGAGCGGGCTTTCTGTTCGGCAGCAAGGTTTTCGAACAGATCTGTGATCGGATCACCTTTACTCTGGAATTCGCACGCATTAAACGGAACACCGCCCGCCGCCTGCGGCCAGACACCAACTGTATGGTCAATATAGTACGGCCCGAAACCGCTCTTTTCAATCTCTTCCATTGAGAGGTCGCGTGTGAGCTGATGAACGATGGTAGAGACCATTTCGAGGTGTGCGAGTTCCTCCGTACCGATGTCATTTAAGACGGCGGCAGCCATACGGTTCGGCATCGTAAATCGCTGGGAAAGATAACGGAGAGATGCGCTGACCTCCCCGTCGGGACCGCCATATTGGCTTAGGATATACTGTGCGATCTTTGCATTCGGAGTCTTGATATTTACCGGATACTGCAATCTTTTTTCATAATTCCACATAGACTATCTGCACCCTCCTTCCTGCTCCCATGGGAATGGCTGTTCCATCCATTTCCAGGTGTTGCCGTCTGTCTCCAGTGCATCATCGACAGTGAGAGGTCCATAGCACTGGGCGTATTCTTTCATCAGTTTCCTGCGCTCGGCGGCGCATTCCTGATAAAATGCAAGTGCTTCCTGACAGCATGGATGCGTGTCGAGATAGAGAAGAATGTCGTTGACAGCAAAACTGACCTCATTGATCCGCTGAAGGAGTTTTTCTTTTGGGGTGCACTGATTCGGACACATCATCGTCTGCCACCTCGCTTTCCGCAAAATGGTTTGCACAGATCAGGGAAAACTGTTCCAACATTTAAAGCATAACCAAGATCATAAGTCGTCGAAAATTTCTGACAGGGTACATATGCCATCGCGATCTGCATTTCATCAATATGCGTATACATCTCAGGATCTCTGGACGATGCAGACGGCATGCGGCAGGATGGGCATGGTGCGGACGGTGTTCTCGAGTTTCGCGGTGATGGACGGCAGGAACATGGCTGGTTTCCCATCATTTCACGTGCCATACCGCAGGTTGCATTATATGGGCGGCCACAGGGCCGGGATGTCTGATAGATTTCCATAAACAAGACCTTTCAGAAGAGCTCTTTATATTTTATGTTCTGGCAACAGAAAAGTGCATCTTTTCAGTCCTTAACTCAAAACAGGGCATTTCCCATTCTGATATGAGGAAATGCCCTGTTGTAATTACCTTTACTCTTCAATAATATATGCATTTACGATCTCACCATAATATGCCACATGGGTATCTCTGTTGGAGCCGGTAAATGTGCTGTCTACATTCTGTGGATAGAATTTTCCCTGGTCTTCTTTGGTCATTGCGCTGATGTCCTGGGTCTGTTTGTAGACTACTCTGCATTCCAGAGTCAGCGGAAGTTCCTTGATTCCAGGTACGGAAATGGTTTCCGGTTCTTCGTAAGTAAGACCGAGTTCTTTGGCTTTGTCCACATCTCTTCCTGATTTGGAGCCGCAGAATGTAAGGATTTTCTTTGCGCTGTCGTCTACCGGGATGTTAACGGTGAATTCGCCGTTTTTCTCGATGAGGCTTCTGGTGAAGCGGCTTTCTCTGATGAAGGTTACGAATACAGGTTTCGCCCATTCGATACCAACCATTCCCCAGGAAATTGTCATGGAGTTTACTCTGTCATCTGCCTTGCCTGTTACCAGGACACCAGATTTCACTCCTTTGAGGATTTCTCCCATATGTTCATATACGTCTATTTTTTTCTTCATAATATGAATTCCTCCTGATCTGTCTTTGTTTTCTGCTATTAATCATAAAATAATGACCGCTTTTTGGCAAGCTTTTTGTTCTCTGTTGTTGTATAATAGAAATAATTATTCATACATAAGGAGATTTTATCATGTCATCTGCCAAAAGCAAAAACCTCACGGGATCTTATTCCTGTATCCAGGCTCTGTACTGGATGTATTTCGCTGCGATCATGAGTTTTTCCGGATTTTTCCTTTTGGGAGGGGGATTTTCCAATACTCAGATCGGCATCATCGCCGCTGTTGCCGGCATTATGTCTGCACTTTTGCAGCCTGTGCTCGCGGGTTACGCAGACCGCCCGGACAGCCCATCCCTCAAAAAGATCATCCAGATTCTCTATGTCATCCAGCTGCTTCTCGGAATCGGGCTGTTTTTTTCCAGAACGCTTATCCTGACCGGACTTCTCTACGGGATCAGCATCGCACTGCTGCAGCTTATGACTCCTTTCATCAACGCGCTCGGTATGGAGAGCATCAACCAGGGTCAGAAGCTGAACTTCGGACTTGCGCGTGGAATGGGCTCTGTCGCCTATGCAGTCATCTGCTATGTGCTCGGGATCATCACCGTCAAAGCCGGCGTGCTTTCCATCCCAGCTTCCGTGACGATCATCACCGTCCTGTCACTTGGCTGCCTGATCATCTTTCCTTTCGTCAAGACACAGAAATCTGCCCAGACATCATCCGACAGTAAAAGCCTGGCAAACCCTCTTCTGTTTTTCCGGAAATACAGACGTTTTTCACTGGTACTGATTGGCTGTATTTTTATCTACCTCAGTCATGTGCTCCTGAATAACTTCAATTTCCAGATCGCACAGGGTAAAGGCGGAGGAAGTGCAGAAATGGGTACTGCATCCGCGATCGCGGCAATGTGCGAACTTCCTACGCTGTTTCTCTTTGGATATATCATCAAAAAGATCCGCTGTGACCTCCTGGTCCGTTTCGCGGGGATCTTCTTTGTGCTGAAGGCGCTGGGGACTTTCCTTGCTCCCGGAATTTCCATGTATTATGGAGTTCAGGTTTTCCAGATGCTCGGCTGGGGACTTCTGACTGCGGCTTCTGTCTACTACGTAAACGCCATCATGGAACCGGAAGATGCCATCAAAGGACAGGCGTATTTCACGATGACCTATACACTTGGAAGCGTGATCGGTTCCTTCCTCGGAGGTGCGCTTATTGACTTCGCGAGAGTCAGTTCCATGCTTCTGTTCGCAACAGTCTCTGCACTCTTCGGTGCCGTGATCGTATTTATCTTTGCAGAACGTACACCTCTTAACAAATAAACGCTTCATTACCATATATGAAACAGCCGGAACATATCATCCGATACGCTCCGGCTGTATTTGTTTTATTTTTTATGCTACGTATTTACGCAGTTTTCGGGAAAGCACATAGGCAAGTGCGATCTTGATAAGATCCGGGATGATGAACGGAAATACACACCATCCAAGGGCTGTTACAAGTCCTACCGGTCCGTTTGCTTTGCCATAGACTACCATGAACCAGGCGGTTCCGAATGCATAGCATACGACCAGTGCTACGACCATGGACACGATCTGCATAATGGATTTCTTACCAGGAAGTTTCTCCATCGCCCACATCACAAGTGCGGAAAATAAAAATCCGATGATATATCCGCCTGTAGGTCCCGCCAGGACTCCGATCCCACCGGAAAAGTTTGCGAATACCGGGATTCCTACTGCACCGAGCAGGATAAATACCAGAACAGATAAAGTTCCTCTCTTGCCTCCCAGAACACCTGCTGCGATAAAAACACCAAATGTCTGTAATGTAAACGGTACTGCTGCCGGAATGGAAATCCAGGAACAGATTGCCATGATCACTGCAAACACTGCAATGTAAACAATATCATATGTTTTGCTTCTTTGAACTGCCACCGTACTCATCTTGTCCTCCTCGTGATAAACGTTACTGTTCACAGTAACTGATAAACAACTGTTTTCACAGCTTCTGTAATTTCTGTGCATTACTTTACCACAGGAAAGTTCAGATTGTCAACCTATTATTTATTTCCAGTTTACGTTTTCTCATAAACAGCTATTTGCGTGGATGTACGTAAACCTCCAGCTGGTTGTATGGGATCGCGATTCCGTTTGCGTCAAATTCTTCCTTGATCCGCTGGTTCAGTCTCCACTTCGTTGCCCAGTACGCTTCTGTCGGTACCCAGACACGAAGTCCCATGATGACCGCACTCTCTCCCAGTTCATCTACAAAAACCACCATCTCTGCATTGTCGCTCTTGGTGTCCGGGTCTGCCTTCAGGATATCCTCAAGAATTTTTTTTGCTTTGCGGATGTCGGCTTCGTAGGAGATTCCTACTTTGATCTCAAGCTTACGGTTTTCTTTTGCTGTCACATTGATGATCGTGCTGTTTGACAGAGTTCCGTTCGGTACTACGATCTTCTTGTTGTCAATACTCAAAAGTGTGGTATAACAGATCTCGATTTTGGAAACAGTACCTTCACAGCCATTTGCCTGGCCCTGAATGATATAATCCCCCACAACAAAAGGCTTGAACATCAGAAGCAGTACACCACCTGCCAGGTTCGCAAGACCGCCCTGCAGTGCAAGACCTACCGTAACACCGGCAGTTCCGAGAAGTGCTGCAACAGAAGATTCCTTGACTCCCAGGCTGATCGCAATATTAAAGATCAACAGTGTATACAAAATAGCCTTGCCCGCCGATGAGATAAACTGGACAACTCCAGCATCCACATTGGCACGCTCCATAGAACGCCTCATAATGCTCACGATCCAGCATATGATCTTGCGGCCTACAAAAAATACAATGATCGACAGAACTACCTTGATACAGAATCCGGTAAATGCAGGCAGCTGCTCTGCCAGATATTCCTTGAAATTCAGAAAGTCCCTGATGCTCTGCTTCACGGAAGTTCCGTCAATCCCCATATTCTGGAGACTCTGATCGACTTTATCCGCGGTTTCACTCAGTGTATCCATTGTCCGTCACTTCCTCTCTTTTTTCCATACTATAACATTTTTCTCATTAACTTCTGTAAGCTGCTGTTCACAGCGGCTTCTGCAGCCAGTATACCATGAAATTTACATTTTCTCTATTTAAAAACCTTATGTAGAGTGATATAATAGATTGGCTTATAATAATTATTTTTTATTACTGGAGGAAATCATGCATATCATAATTGTCGGGTGCGGCAAAGTTGGACGCACTCTTGCAGAACAGCTTCAGGAAGAAGAAACTGACCTGACTCTGATCGATATGGATGCCGATGTTATCAACGATCTCACAGAAGATATCGACGCTATGGGAATTGTTGGAAACGGCGCAAGTATCAATACTCTTATGGAGGCCGGTGTTCAGACTGCCGATATCCTGATCGCTGTCACCGCTTCTGATGAACTGAACCTTCTCTGCTGCCTTATCGCACAGAAGACCGGTCATTGTCAGACGATCGCGCGTGTAAGAAATCCGATCTACAGCAAGGAGATCGGGTTCATCAAGGAACGTCTGGGACTTTCCATGATCATGAATCCTGAACTGGCTGCTGCACGGGAAATCTCCCGTCTGCTCCGTTTTCCGGCCGCGATCAAGATCGATCCTTTTTCCAAAGGCCGTGTAGAACTTCTCAAATTCAAGGTCCTGCCTGAATTTGGACTGGATGGCATGTCTGTTTCTCAGATCACAGACAAATACCGCTGCGACATTCTTTTTGCCGCGATCGAGAGCAAAGATACCCTGACGATCCCAGGTGGTGATCATCTTGTTCATAATGGAGATTTTGTTTCCATTATCGCTGCCCCTAAGAATACCGCTACTTTCTTCAAGAAGATCGGTCTCAAGACCCATCAGGTCAGAAATACACTGATCATCGGAGGAGGTACTATTTCTTATTACCTTGCCAAAACTTTGTCCGATCTCAAGATCAATGTCAAGATCATCGAGAAGGATAAGGAACGCTGCGAGGAATTAAGTGACATGCTCCCGGAGGCAACGATCATCTGCGGAGACGGAACTGAGCGTTCTCTTCTTATGGAGGAGGGGCTTGCAACTGTCGAATCATTTGTAACCCTCACCAATATGGACGAGGAAAACATCTTCCTGTCACTTTCTGCCAAGAAACTTACCAACGCCAAGCTGGTTGCCAAGGTCAACCGCCTGCCGTACAAGGATGTTATTGACGACCTGGATCTCGGAAGTGTGATCTATCCGAAATATATCACTTCGGATTCCATTCTCCGTTATGTCCGCGCCATGCAGAATACGATCGGAAGTAATGTAGAGACTCTGTATCACGTCCTGGACAACCAGGCAGAGGCTCTGGAGTTCATCATCCGTGACAACTCTCCTGTTGTCGGTATTCCGCTTGCCGAGCTGAACCTCAAGAGCAATCTTCTGGTCTGCTGTCTTACCCGCAAGGGTACTGTCCGTATTCCACGAGGCCAGGATACGCTTCAGATCGGGGATAATGTTGTCATCGTAACCACCAGCAAGGGACTTCGCGACATCCGCGATATTCTTGCATAGAACGGGGTGGTATTATGAATTTTCGTATTATCGCCTATATTGTAGGCTGGGTATGTAATTTTCAGGCGGCCTTTATGATGCTGCCTCTTCTTACGGCAGGAATCTATCGTGAAAAGGATTTTTCAGCCTTTTTGCTTGTCATGCTGGTGTGCCTTGTCGTTGGCGTTCCGCTTACCCGCAAGAAACCCAAAAACAAGGTCTTTTATATCAAGGATGGCTGCGTTGCCGTTGCACTGAGCTGGCTTGCCTTATGTATTTTTGGTTCGATCCCGTTTGTTGTCAGCGGATGTATCCCACATCCGATCGATGCACTGTTTGAGACTGTTTCCGGATTTACAACGACCGGTTCCAGTATCCTTTCAGATGTGGAAGTCCTCCCTCATTGTATTTTGATCTGGAGAAGTTTCACTCATTGGATCGGCGGTATGGGCGTCCTCGTGTTCCTGCTTTCTCTTCTTCCGCTTGCCGGAGGTTATCATATGAACCTTATGAAAGCAGAGAGCCCGGGGCCTTCCGTCAGCAAACTTGTCCCGAAGGTACAGTCCACTGCAAAGATCCTTTATACGATCTACTTTGGAATGACACTGATCCAACTGGCTCTGCTTCTGATTGGCAGGGTTCCGCTTTTTGATTCTCTGTGCATTACCTTTGGTACTGCCGGAACCGGTGGATTCGGTATTGTCAATGACAGTCTTGGAAGCTACAGCACTTACTGCCAGGTTGTTACTACGATCTTTATGATCCTGTTTGGTGTCAACTTCTCCGCATACTATCTGATCCTGACCAAGAAATTCCGCCAGGCATTCAAATATGAGGAGGTTCGTTATTACTTCGGGATCATCGCTGTAGCGATCGTGATCATCGCCCTGAATACAGCCCACCTGTTCCGCAACCTCCTGACTGCATTCCAGCAGGCTGCATTCCAGGTAGGTTCCATTATCACAACGACCGGTTTTTCGAGCACCGACTTCAACCAATGGCCTGCTCTGTCCAAGACGGTTCTGGTCCTTCTGATGTTTGTCGGAGCCTGTGCCGGAAGTACAGGCGGTGGAATCAAGGTTTCCCGTATTCTGATCCTGTGTAAAGCTGCCAAGAAAGAATTCCAGCTTTACCTTCATCCGAATGCAGTCAAGAAGATCAAGATGGATGACAAGGTCATCACCCATGATATCCTGAGATCCACCAATATTTATATCAGTCTGTATCTTATGATCTTCGCCGCATCTGTTCTGCTGATCGCGATCGATAATTTTGATCTGATCACAAACTTCATGGCGGTAACAGCTACACTCAACAACATTGGTCCGGGATTTGAGATCGTTGGTCCGATGGGAAATTTCAGTTCTTTTTCCTATCTGTCCAAATGTGTCCTTATCTTTGATATGCTTGCAGGACGTCTGGAGATCTTCCCGCTTCTCCTGCTCTTCTTCAAAGGAACCTGGAAAAAATTCTGATGCAGTAATCCCTTCCTTGCCCTTACATTTAAGCGGCAGGGAATTTTTTTTGCTTTTTCACGTAAAAACGCTGTATAAAGCACGTTAAATTTTATGTTTTCTTCACGTTTTCTTCAAAAGTTCATCACACTTTCTTCACATTTATAGGGTATAGTATTAGCCATAGAAGGCGATATGCTTTCTATAAAATATTTTTCTTTTTCATACGCGCCGGTACGAAAGTACCGGCCTCCTTCCATTTATGGAACTTTTTTTATTTTCCCATTTATATAATTAACAAAAAACACACTCTGCATCCCCTGCAAAGTGTGTTTTTTATTATGCTCTCATTCTATTATCATATAGAAAATTTCTTATTTATGAAGCACTCTGAAGATTCTCACTGATCGTGCTCCATATATCATTACTCTCGAATCCCAGTCTCCACTGTGCAACTCCGGCAAGATCGTATTTCGGGATCAGCTTGACTTTCTCTGCGATCGACTGTGCATCCTCCATCCAGATCTGGTATGTAGAGCCGTCCTTCTCGTATTCCCCGTAATTCTGGCTTATACTTCCATCCCATACAGTCTCTACCTTATTCTCTGTAAGGACATTCTGGGCCTCTGTCATACCGATCGCCTCGCTTGTCACAGCGCCGCCTGTTGTCTTCCACAGTCTGGTGTAGAATGGGATCGCAAGAATGGTCCTCTGCGCCGGAACTTCTGCCAGCGTATCCTCTACGCCCTGTTCTACCCACGGAAGGGACGCAACAGAACCTGCATCGGAACCGACATAATGTTCATCATATCCCATAATCACGACATAATCTACAACCAGTCCCTGCTCTCTCCTGTCATAATGGCTTGTAAAATCCTCTGGAACCGGATTATCTACGGAAAGAACGAGATTGTTCTTATGGCATTCGATCGAAAGTTCTCTCAGGAATTCCAGGAAATGCGGACCCGCATCTTCACTGAGCGATTCAAAATCGACATTGATGCCGTCCATTCCGATATTGGCTGCTGTCTGCACCAGATGCTTAATGATATTCTGTCTGGAAGCAAGCTGTGACAGAGTCTCTGTCGTACTCACATCTGCTGTAAAGTTATCCACCAAGCCCCATACCTTATAGCCCTTCTGATGTGCCTGTGTCACATAATCTGCGGAAGAAAGATCCCCAAGATTGCCTGAAGTATCCTGAATATAAAACCAGGTCGGAGAGATCACATTCAGACCGCTGACATTCGCTGTCATATCCGCGAAATAAGCATTTGCATCCGTGTTGGTGATCTGGTGCCAGGTCATATTGACCTTGTCATCCATAGTGAGATAGGTATAATCTTCTTTCTCAAAACTTCTCTCGAAATCAGTCGTCTCCATACCGGAAAGAACCTTCTTCTGTACATATCCGATATAGCCGTCCAGGGTAGAAACCTGTACCCAGTCCTCCAGTGCCTGCATATAGATCAGGGTATCGCCCTTGCTTACGTCTGTAAGTATCGGTGATTTGATACCTCCACGATAACGGACACTTGTGTCCTTCTGGACAGTTGCTGTATTGATTCCTGTAAATTCATGCTGTATCACGATCCTGGATGGATCTTCGTAAGTATAAGTATCGAGATCTGTGTATTTCTGTACCAGTGCGAGATTCAGATAAACGGTCCCATCCTTAAGCCAGACATCCCCGTCTCCTGATTCTGATGCCGGATAATTCTCAAGTGCTGACGGTGTTGCATACAGAATCTGCTGGTTAGCGCTGTCCCAGTAATATCTCTGATTCAGATAGGTGCTTACCATAGTCTGAGGCAGATAGATCTGATCTCCTGATTTCAGAGCCCGCTCTTCCATGATATCTGTACCAAGTACAACAACCATCTCACCGTCTGACGGCTGACCATAGTACTCTGTCAGACTCATATGCTCCCTGGATGGGATATAATTCTGAACAACGTGTACACCCAGTCCGATCGCTGCCAGCAAAAAGATCAGAATAACAATGGTGATCCTGAGTTTAAGCTGCTTACGCCGGCTCTGTATATCGTTTGACTTTTTCATTCGTTCCTCTCTTTCGGTTCAAAATGTATGAAATCCTGTTTTTTTGTAAAGATTCTGTATTATTATATCATGTTTTGTTTTGAATGTATTGTTTATTTATATATTTTAGGAGTTTTTATAGTTTTTTCACTTTTGCAGGAGGATTTTCCCAAATGGTCAAGTATACGGAGGAAACCTTTTTCTCCGGGAGATCCCCCTGCCTGCTCTTATGTATTTCCGCAGGATCTGCACTCCGGTGTTTATCTGTATCGGTATTTCTTACGGGGAGCTTCACTGATCCGGTCAAAATCAACTCTCGCGATCCTGCCCGATTCATCTTCGGTGTAATCTCTCATGTAGCCTCCGCCCTCTGCGATCAAACAGGCTTTCGCAATATCTTTGGGCGTACTTGGCTCTCCATCCATAAAAAGCTGTATCCCGCTCTTCTGATAGAGCTTCAGTTCTTCTCTGAGAGGCTTCATAGATTTCCTGCTGCACTTTGCATGTGACATATTTTCGCTGGTCTTTCCTCCTTTCTCTCGGAATAAGATTTTAGAAAACACCTGCAAGAAAAAATAAGCCTCTATAATTGAATTTAATCTCATGGAAATTGCATCTGCCGCAGCCTGAACGCTGCATGACATGTAAATGATGGCAATGACTTGTTTGTAGAAATAAGAAAATGATGGTTACTATGTAAGTTAGATGTTACGTCTTCAGTCGTCCAATCACAGAATCTGTATTTTTTCTTATCCTTTATTATACAGATTTATTCTGTGCTTGCAAGGACTTTTCTCTATTTGACGAAAAATTCCCGCTTTATTTCCAAATATTTTAGAAATAGGTAATTCTAATTTCTTTACATTCGCTATGGTTGTGGTATATAATATACACAAGGTTACTGTGAACAGGTAGTATCCCGCGAGGTGTTTTGCCATGAATATGGCAAAATCCCGAGACATACAGGGCAAAATCCCATCACCGAAGGTGATTTGGAATGGATTTTGACCAAGTTACTGTGAACGTAGTGAACAGTAACCATATAAGTCATGGACTATATCCTGATTTCTATATATATTCATATAATACAACAGGATCCGAAGAATAGGATGTGATGAAATGAAATTAGAGAAGATCAACGACAATCAGATTCGTTGTACCTTAACACGAGAAGATCTGGAAATGCATCAGGTAAATTTACGTGAACTGGCTTACGGCTCAGAGAAAGCCAAGAAACTTTTTCGCGATATGATGCAGCAGGCTCAGATAGAGTTTGGTTTTGAGGCGGACAACATTCCGCTGATGATCGAGGCGATTCCTGTAAATCTTGACAGCATTATCCTCATCATTACCAAAGTCGAAGACCCGGAAGAATTAGATACCCGCTTTTCCAAATTTTCTCCATATAAAGAGAATACCCAGGCGGAACCGCTTCAGCTTGACGGAGCGGACAGTATCATTGATATCTTCCAGAAGATCTGCGAATCCAAGCTCAAGGGCAAATCTTCACAGGCCTCAGAGTCTCAGGAAACAGAAGATTCTTCCGATTCCGGCGAATCTTCCGCTGTAAATCTGATCCGTCAGTATACATTCACTCATCTGGATGATGTAATCGCAGCATCTCATGGACTGAATGGATTCTTTACCGGCGAGAACAGCTTATACAAGATCCCTGGCAATGGCAGCTATCAGCTTATCATTCACCAGTCTTCTCACACAGCACAGGAATTCAACAAGGTCTGCAATATTCTTTCTGAATATGGCAAGGGACGCGCCTGCACACCTGCCGGCGAGGCTCACCTGATCGAGCATGGAGAACTGATCTCCACCAATGTTCTGCAACAATTAATACAGCTTTAACCATGACTTAAAAAGACTGGCATCTCTGCCAGTCTTTTATTTTGGTATTAATTAGTTGTTCTCAAGAAAATCGTTGATCTGCTGAACCAGAACATCAGCGTCCATTCCATGAACCATAGCTGCTTCTTCCAGAGATTCCATCTGTGAAGACGGGCATCCAAGGCAGTGCATTCCTGCTCTCATAAGAATCGGTGCAATATTCGGATCTAAAGTGATTAACTGGCCGATCAGCATATCTTTTGTAACCTTTGCCATTATATTTTCCTCCTTTTCTCAGGGATGAGACCGAAATCCGTATTCCCAGTGATAGATTTCATTATAATATAAAACCCACCAGTACGCAACGCCCGACATCAAAAAAACTGTACATAATTTATAAAAATTTGTTTATAAATTAATACTTGTATTCTTGCCGGATATATATTAGAATAGCCTTATGGATACCTGTAAAGGGTACGAAAGATATAAAGGAGGATATCATTATGGCATACGTAATTTCTGACGATTGTGTAAGCTGCGGAACATGTGCAGCAGAATGCCCAGCAGAGGCTATTGCTGAGGGCGCAGAGCATTTCGAGATTGATGCTGATGCATGTCTTGACTGCGGAACATGTGCAGATGCCTGTCCAACCGAAGCTATTCACCCAGCTGAATAAGCTTCATACAGACAGAATTGAGAGAAGCTGTAGCAATTATGCTACAGCTTCTTTTTTTGTCTTTTTTCAACAGTTGCCGCGGCTTCTTTCCTTGCCATCTGCTGTCTGCGGATTGCAAGATCCAGAGAGCGGCATCTCTCTTCATCTTCGCTTTCATTCTGAAGCTTCAGTTCCTGCGCGATCAGACGCTCGAGGATCGTCTGGAATTCCAGGATCTTCTCATCATTGTCCTTATGTGGATCTTCTATGATCTCTTCTGTCACAACTTCTTCTTTGTCCGGCGGTATTTCCACCATCTCTCCTTCCAGGAGTTTCGTTCGGCTTTCTGTGGAGCCTGGTGCTGTCCGGGCAAGTTTCGGGATCAGCTCGCGGATTGCGCGGAGCTGGAGTCCACGCTTCTTCAGTTCTTTTATATTCATAAAAAGCTGAATATCATATCCGGTGTAATAGCGATGACCAAGTTCGTTCCGGTGAATCCGCAGTTCCAGTTCTTCTTCCCAGTACCGCAGGACATACGACTTCACTCCGGTCATCTCCACTGCCTGTCTGACGGTATACCTCGTTTCCATGGCGGTGCACCTCCCTATGAAATTCATCACCTATCATTATAAGCAGGAATCCCGGTAAATTCAACGAAAACCGTTTGACAGAACTTCACAGGATTTCCTGATAAATCACAAAAAAACAGACATAGAGATAAAATATTGCTACTTTCATCTCTATGTCTGTTTAATTTTACTTCTTCATATTTACAAACTGCGTATATCTTGGCAGCCATACCAGTTCGATGGTTCCAATCGGGCCGTTTCGCTGTTTGGCGATGATGACTTCGGCAATGTCTTTCTTCTCTGTGTCCTTGTGATAGTAATCATCCCGGTACAGGAACATTACCACATCGGCATCCTGCTCGATCGCTCCGGATTCTCGAAGGTCTGAGAGCATCGGTCTGTGGTCCGGGCGCTGCTCTACTGCACGGCTTAACTGTGACAGTGCAATGACCGGAACATCCAGCTCTCGTGCCAGAGCCTTGAGCGAACGGGAAATATCAGAGATTTCCTGCTGTCTGGAATCACTCTTGCCACTTCCACTCATCAACTGAAGGTAGTCGATCATGATGATTCCAAGATTATGCTCGAGCTTATATTTCCTGCATTTGGAACGCATCTCCGCAATACTGATCCCCGGTGTATCGTCAATGATCAGGTTGGAACGCCCAATGATATCTGCTCCCTCTACCAGCTTCGTCCAGTCCTCATCCTTGAGGTTACCTGTACGCATATTCTGGGAATCCACATGGGATTCCATCGCCAGCAGACGATTCACGAGCTGTTCCTTGGACATTTCCAGACTGAAGATCGCAACGGTGACATCCTTGCGGAACGCCATATACTGTGCGATATTCAGAACGAACGCCGTCTTTCCCATGGAAGGACGGGCCGCGATCAGCACCAGGTCTGACGGATGCATACCGGAGGTCTTGTAATCCAGATCGATAAAACCTGTCGGGATTCCTGTAACGCTGCCCTTGAGTTTGGATGCTTTCTCGATATTATTGATCGCATTCAGGACAACCTGCTGAATCGGGACGTAATCTCCGCCCACCGTTCTCTGGAGGATATTGAATAATTTCTTCTCTGCTTCCTCCATGATCGTCTCTGTGCTGTCCTTCTCAAGATAGCAGGCATTCTCCACTTCCTCCGTCGCACGAATCAGTTTACGGAGTTGTGCCTTGTCACTTACGATATTGGCGTAATATTTGACATTCGCGGAAGTCGGAACTGCTTCGAGAAGTTCCCTCACATACTCCATACTGCTGATATCCGGTGGAACATCCTTCTCCTTCAGACGATTCTGAAGTGTGATCGTATCAACCGGCTTGCCCTCATTACAGAGCTCCACCATCGCATCAAAGATGATACCATACTGGTTCTGATAAAAATCGTCGCTGGTAAGGATTTCTGATGCCACGAGGATCGCATCACGGTCAAGAAGCATGGAACCGATCACCGACTGCTCTGCCTCGATACTGTGAGGCAGGATACGCTTTATCAGTGCTTCTTCCATTTAGTTTCTCCCGGCACTTACGCCTCTTTGATCCATACTTTCAGGCTTCCTGTTACCTTCGGGTGAAGTTTGACCGGAACCTGTGTAACGCCCAGGTTTCTGATCGGGCTTGGAAGCTGAAGTTTCTTTTTGTCGATATCCAGACCAAGCTGTGATTTGGCAGCTTCGGAAATTTCCTTGGTAGATACGGAACCGAAGGTTCTTCCGCCCTCTCCTACTTTCAGTGTGAGGATGATCTCCTTTGTCTCGAGATCTTTGGCAAAAGCCTGTGCTGCTTCCAGGTTTTCCTGTGCTACCTTGGCTGCATTTGCCTTCTGAAGTTTCAGATCATTCAGGTTCTTCGGAGTTGCTTCCAGACCGAGTTTCTTCGGAATGATCATGTTTCTTGCATATCCGTCACTGACATTAACGATTTCGCCTTTTTTTCCAAGAGATTTGACATCTTCCAATAAAATTACTTTCATTTCTTGTTTTCTTCCTCCTGATATAACTCATCAATGATTTCTTTTAACATATCTTCTACTTCGTCGATCGGACGTTTTACCTGGGCTCCGGCGATATTGATGTGACCGCCGCCGCCAAGTTTCTCCATCATAACCTGGACATTGACTTCATCGATCGCACGGGCACTGACATAAACTTCTTTGTTATATGTTGTAAGTACAAATGAAGCCTTGACTCCGGCAATATTCAAAAGTTCATTGGCCGCCTGTGCACCGACAACAGTAGGGCTCTCAAGTCCCTTGCTCGGGCATTTCGCGATGGCAAAGCAGCCACGGTAGATCTCAGCAGTACGCACTGCTTCTGCCCTTGCCTTATAAGAATCAATGTTGTCACGGAGCATCTTGCGCACTCTGGTCATATCTGCTCCGGAACGACGCAGGAATGCTGCTGCCTCGAAGGTACGCACTCCGGCTCTTGTGATAAAGTTGTTCGTGTCAATCATGATCCCGGCATAAATACAGTCTGCCTCGATGTTGCGCAGACGCAGATCGTCTGAAAAATACTGCAGGATCTCCGCTACCATCTCACAGGTGGAGGAAGCATACGGCTCTACATAGGACAGGACTGCATTCTGGATGACCTCATTGCCTCTGCGGTGATGATCCAGAACAACGATCGTCCTGGTCATGTAGAGAAGTTCCTCACATTCTGTATAGCTTGGTTTATTGGTATCTACAACGACTACTACCGTATTATCATCTACAAGCTCCATCGCCTGGTTTCGGTCGATGAACATGGACGGCTCATAGTCCGGGTTGTTCATATATCCTGCCATCAGCGGACGGATGGATGTAGACGGGTCATTCACTACGATATGGACCGGTTTGCCAAGTGTCTTACCTGCACGGTAGATACCGATGGCAGCTCCAAGTGCATCGACATCTGTGATCTTGTGTCCCATGACCACAACGCGCTCCTTGGTGCTCATAAACTCCTTGAGGGCCTGCGCCTTGACACGCGCCTTGACACGGGTGGTCTTCTCCATCTGCTGTGCCTTGCCGCCATAGTAAGTGATCTTGTCGCCATTCTTGATCACGACCTGATCGCCGCCTCGTCCAAGTGCCATCTCGATCGCGATACGGGAATATTCATAATCCTGAAGATAAGTAGCGGCATTCAGTCCGACACCGATACTTAAGGTCACATTCATCTCATTACCGATATTTACGGTCTTGACTTCCTCGAGGATATGGAACTTCTGCTCCTTGAGTGCCTCAAGAGAACTCTGTCTCATGATCAGGAAATACTTGTCCTTCTCCAGCTTACGTACCAGACCATCATAGTTGGAAAAATATTTAGTGATCTTTCTGTCGATCAGAGCGATCAGAAGAGAACGTCTTACATCCTCCACACTCTCCAGTGCTTCCTCGTAGTTGTCGAGATATGCCAGTGCAACTACCAGTTTGTTGTCCTCATTCGCCTGAATATAATCCTTAAGTTCTGTCTCGTCATAGAGATACATGGCGATCAGGCTGGTGCTGTCCGGGATATCCATCAGAAGTTTCGATGGTGCCACGGATTCTCCAAGGAGGACTCTCTGCATGGATACACGATAAATGTGCTCTCCAAACTGTGTACTGATCTCTGTGATTTCTCTGTCAGGTCCTGTCGGAAGCTTGTCTGCTGTGATGTCTGCAAAAATCGTATTGACATTTTTGCGGTAGAACTGATCCCTGCCGGTGATCTGTGAGAATACCTTGTTGGACCAGATCATCCTTCCCTGCATATCCATTACTGCATATGGAAGAGCAAACTCCTCCAGAACCCTTTTTTCCAGAAATTCATACTGGCTGGCAAAAGCTATCAGATCATTGAACATCAGTGGCCGATGGTAAAAGAGCAGCCCGATCGCTGCACCTACATACAGAATGATTCCCATTGTAACCACTATTCCGGCTTTGATGCTGATCACATACACCAGAACGTTCAAAGCTATCAGCAGAACAGACAAATACAGAGGCCAGCGTGCAAGATGCTTCAGATGACCTTTTAGTTTTAATTTTCCACTCATAACATTCTTTACCATTCTTTTTATAATTTTTTCAAGATGCTATCTGCTATTATAGCAGATTTCTATACATTTTACCATATGAATGTCAATAATCGTGTTTTATAAGCGTTTTATTGAATAAAAAAAGCTGCCATTCGTCTGCGGTCCACATGCAAATGCTTGTCCGACAGATTCATGGCAGCCTGATGTTCAACTAAAAATTAGTCCTGAACGTATGGCATCATGGAAAGATGACGTGCTCTCTTAACAGCAACAGTCAGAGCTCTCTGATGTTTTGCACAGTTTCCTGTGATTCTTCTCGGAAGGATCTTACCTCTCTCAGAAACATATTTTCTGAGTTTTGCTACATCCTTGTAATCGATCTCATTGTTTTCTTTACCGCAGAATACACAAACTTTTTTTCTTCTGCGTCCGCCTCTTCTTTTCATAGGAGAGTCCGGTCTTTCGCCTCTATTGTAAGCCATGATGGTTTCCTCCTTATATAATTTCTTTCAGTTTAATTAAATGGAAGTTCTTCGTCGATTCCGTCCGGAATGTTCATAAATCCGTCAGCAGATGCTGAAACAGGATTCGGCATGGATGGTGCAGACGGTGCACTCTGCTGAGGATGTGATGCTGCATAGCTGTCACTGGATGCTTTGCTCTCGGCAAATTCCTGCTCCTCAACAACAACTTCTGTTGTGTAAACCTTCTGTCCTTCTCTGTTGGTGTAGCTTCCGGTCTGGATACGACCGCTCACTACGATCCTGATGCCCTGATGGAAGTACTTCTCTGCGAATTCCGCGCCACGTCCGAATACTACACAGCTAATAAAATCAGCGGTCGCCTCGCCGTCACGACGAAATCTTCTGTCTACTGCCAATGTGTATCTTGCAATTGCCAGTGCGTTTTCTCCTGCGGAATATCTCACCTCAGGATCTCTTGTTAAGCGTCCCATTAAAATTACTTTGTTCATTGTAATACCTCTTTCTTCTTAGTGAGTGAACGGGTTTCTTAATGGTGCTTTCTAAAATCCATCTGTAAAAAGATTATGCGTCTTTACGAACGACTAAGTATCTTAATACGTTGTCCATGATGCGTACATGTCTTTCTACTTCTGCCGGACACTGTGCGTCTGCTTCAAACTGAATGAAATAGTAGAAGCCTTCATGCATTTTCTGAATTTCGTAAGCTAATTTCTTCTTACCCCATTCTTCTACTTCTGTGACGTTTCCGTTGTAACGAGCGATGTAAGCTTTTGCTTTCTCTACTACTGCATCGCGAACTTCGTCTTCAACTTTAGCGCTCACAACTAATGCTAATTCGTACTTGTTCATGCTTTCTTACCTCCTTATGGTCTTTAAGGCCCTCTGCCTGTTACAGAGAGCAAGGATATGAAAATATATCACACAGCTAAGTATTCTAACATAGGAATTTGTGCTTGTAAAGTATTTTTTGTCGAAACACAAACTTTTTTTGAAATTTTTTTTTATTTCCAATAAATACCAACTAACTCGGTTTTATTTTTGTCGTTATTTTGCATAAAGCATTGTATTATTTGTCGAAATAGACTATACTATCTGCACAAACGCATTCGCGTGATCAATGGAAAGGAGAAAAACTATGGACTCTGCATTATATGCAAACTATCTGAACATCCTGAAACAGGAGCTTGTTCCTGCCCTTGGATGTACAGAACCGATCGCCATTGCCTATGCAGCGGCAAAAGCCCGGCAGGTCCTCGGAGAGTTCCCGGAGCATGTGGAAATGCACCTGAGTGGCAACATCATCAAGAATGTCAAGGGTGTCACTGTTCCCAATTCCGGCGGACTCAAAGGAATCGATGTAGCGGCAGTTCTTGGTATCGTCGGCGGTAATGCTGACCGTGCCCTTGAGGTACTCAGTGAAGTCACCCCTGAGGATATTGCCAGGACCCGCAAGCTCATCGCACAGAAAGTCTGTTCCTGTACCCTGGTCGAAGGTGTTGATAATCTTTTTATCACAGCCATCGTTACCAGTGGTGAGCACACCGCTTCTGTCACGATCGAGCATCAGCACACCAACATCACAAGGATTGAGAAGGACGGCGAGGTGATCCTTGACAATCCTTATCAGTCTGCTGTCACAGCAACCGTTGACAAATCTCTTCTTACAGTGAAGGATATCCTGGATTTTGCCGATCAGGTCAGAATGGAGGATATCCAGCCGACCATCGACCGTCAGATCAAAATGAATTCTGCGATCGCACAGGAGGGGCTTGACAACAACTATGGTGCACAGATCGGCAAGACACTGATGCATGTATGGGGCAAAGGTGTCACCACGAGAGCCTGTGCCAGAGCTGCTGCCGGAAGCGATGCACGTATGGGCGGCTGTTCCATGCCGGTTGTCATCAACTCCGGAAGTGGAAACCAGGGAATGACGGTTTCACTTCCTGTCATCGTCTTTGCCGACGAATGGGAAGTTTCGCACGAGAAACTCTGTCGTTCTCTCGTTGTCAGCAACCTGATCGCCATCCACCAGAAATATTATATAGGAAGTCTTTCCGCTTACTGCGGTGCAGTCAGTGCTGCCTGCGGTGCCGGTGCAGGGATCACCTATATGTACGGCGGAACTTATCAGCAGGTTTCTCTGACGATCATCAACACGCTTGGAAATGTAGGCGGTATCGTCTGTGACGGTGCCAAACCATCCTGCGCTGCCAAGATCGCATCTTCCGTCGATGCGGCTCTGATGGCATTCCAGCTCAGCATCCAGAACAAGAGCTTTCTGCCAGGCGAGGGTATCATCAAGGATGATATTGAGGAAACGATCAAGAGCATGGGCTATATCGGACGTGTGGGAATGCGCGCTACCGATACGGAAATTCTCAATGTCATGATTGACCAGGCAAATATCGATCAGGACTGCTGAAATTTATTCAAACTTTTACAGGGGGGATCAAATCCATGAAAAAAAACAGTTTTTTTACCAGCCTGCCTTTTAAACTTCTGGTAGGCGTTGTACTCGGCATTATCGCAGGACTTATCCTTAGCAGTACAGATTCTTCTTCTGTCACTATGGCAATCCTGAATATTGTCGTTACTCTGAAATATGTCCTTGGGCAGCTTATCAACTTCTGTGTACCGCTGATCATCATCGGCTTTATCGCACCTTCCATCACCAAACTCGGAAACAGTGCTTCCCGCATGCTTGGTGTTGCTCTGGTGATCGCTTACGTTTCTTCCATCGGCGCAGCCCTGTTTTCTGTTGCAGCCGGCTATACGCTGATCCCGCATCTTTCTATCGTGACAAACGTAGAAGGACTGAAAGAGCTTCCGGAAGTCGTATTTGAACTTTCTATCCCGCAGATCATGTCCGTTATGAGTGCACTTGTATTCTCCATCATGGTTGGTCTTGCCGCTACCTGGAACAAAGCAAAACTCATCACAGGACTCCTTGATGAATTCCAGAAGATCGTCCTTTCCATCGTATCAAAGATCATCATTCCGATTCTTCCATTCTTCATCGGACTGACTTTCTGCGGACTGGCATATGAAGGTTCTATCACCAAACAGCTTCCTGTATTCCTCAAAGTCATCGTGATCGTGCTGATCGGCCACTTTATCTGGATGACACTTCTGTATGTCCTCGCAGGTGCATACTCTCACGAAAATCCATGGGAAGTTGTACGCCACTACGGTCCTGCATACCTTACTGCAGTCGGAACCATGTCCTCTGCTGCCACTCTCGCCGTTGCATTACAGTGTGCAGGCAAGGCAAAGCCACTTCGTAAAGATATGGTGCAGTTCGGTGTTCCGCTTTTTGCCAACATCCATCTGTGCGGTTCCGTTCTGACAGAAGTTTTCTTCTGTATGACGATCTCCAGGATGCTCTACGGTTCCATCCCGTCTCCGGGAACCATGGTCCTGTTCTGCCTGCTTCTTGGAATCTTCGCTCTGGGCGCTCCTGGTGTTCCTGGCGGTACTGTTATGGCATCACTCGGTATCATCACCGGTGTCCTTGGTTTCAACGAAACAGGAACAGCTCTGATGCTTACTATCTTTGCTCTTCAGGACAGCTTTGGTACAGCCTGCAACGTAACAGGCGACGGAGCCCTGACCCTGATCCTTACAGGATATGCAAAGAAACACAATATCAAAGAACAGCATATTGATACTGTAGATCTTTAATTAAGTAGTATTTCTAATAATTATTTCGAAACCGGAGGGTTCTGTCGACTTGACAAAGCTCTCCGGTTTCTTCTATACTGATTTTAATATTTTCCGTCAGGAGGGCAAAATTATGCTTTTGAAAAATGGTCATCTTATTGATCCTGCTACAAAAACCAACGAACCTGTGGACATCCGCGTTGAGAACGGAACGATCGTCGAACTCGGAAAAGATCTTTCTGCCAAAGATAATGAAGAAGTTCTTGATCTTTCCGGTCTGACTGTCGCACCGGGACTTGTTGATACACATGTACATTTCCGTGACCCGGGACTTACTTACAAAGAAGATATCCATACCGGTTCCCTTGCCGCGGCAAAAGGCGGTTTTACCTCCGTCATCTGCATGGCAAACACCAAACCTACTGTTGACTCCGTAGGCACGCTCAAAGACATCCTTACACGTGCCCAGGACGAAAACATACATATCTATCAGACTGCCTCCGTCTCCTACGGCTTAAGCGGCGAAAAAATGACAAATTTCGATGCCCTGGCAGATGCCGGTGCCTGCGGATTTACCGATGATGGGATCCCGCTTCTCGATGCCACTTTCTGCTATGAAGCAATGTGTAAAGCTGCTGAACTTCATATGCCGATCAGTCTCCACGAAGAAGACAAAGCATTCATCACCAATAACGGAATCAACGCCGGAGAAACATCCGCCAGGCTTGGTGTCGTCGGTTCACCTGCGATCGCCGAGGAAGTGATGGTTGCCCGTGACTGTATGCTTGCCCTTCGAAGCGGTGCCGCTGTCGTAATCCAGCATATCAGTTCCGGAAACTCCGTAGAGCTTGTCCGCACAGCGAAAAAACTCGGTGCTGACATCCACGCAGAGGCAACCCCGCATCACTTCACACTTACAGAGGAAGCACTTCTTGAGCACGGTACACTTGCCAAGATGAATCCGCCTCTCCGCACCGAAAAAGACCGCCAGGAGATCATTCAGGGTCTCAAAGACGGCACGATCGACCTGATCGCCACCGACCACGCTCCACACAGTACTGAAGAAAAATCCAGGCCTCTCACAGAAGCCCCAAGCGGTATCACAGGCCTTGAAACTTCTCTTGGTCTCGGCATCACTTCCCTTGTAAAGCCAGGATACCTCACTCTGACAGAGCTTCTGGAAAAAATGACCTGCAATCCGGCTTCTCTCTACAAACTTCCGGGCGGCAGTATCCAGGCAGGCGCTCCTGCTGATTTCGTGATCTTTGATCCTGATGAAAAATGGACCGTTACAGACTTTGCCTCCAAAGCCTCCAACAGCCCATTCAAAGGCGCAGAACTTTATGGAAAGATCCATTACACGATCTGCAATGGAAAGATCGTTTATCGTGGATAAATAAATTATTTTCGGCAAAAAATCTCCCCCGGTGCAGCGGTCCTGCTGTCCTGCCGGGGGAAATTTTTATTTGCTCTGAAATTGCAACTTCCAGTGCCTGTTTGCCTGAGCCGCCGTGAGACTGTGTCACTTCCACCTCCTGTCCTGTCTGTTCTTTCCAGTGCTCTGCAAATACCTTATTGTACTGCTCATATAATTCTCTGGTCGGATCGTAGGATACGTTTGTAATCTCCACCTTATCTGCCGCCCACACTGCTGATGTGCCTGCGATGTTTGCTCCAAGAACTGCCGCGATTCCTAATGCTAAAAGTCTTTTTTTCATAATACTCTTCCTCTCTTTCCTGTATGGTTTCGTGTTGTGTTTTGCTGTGACACTATAAAACCATATTTTCTGCGAGAAAGAAATCATAAGATCAGAAAACGATGTCTTTTTCTACGTAAAAAACTGCAAGATCCAGTTGTTTTTGAACTGAAATCTTGCAGTTTTTCGTGTATTTTTGCTTATTGAGGTTTATTTTGTGAAAACGTTATCCGTATTTATTTTGTTGGGTTCTGAGACACTTTATTTGTTTTTTGTCAGCATTTTTCCTGAAATCGCCGCGAGAATCTGCTGAAAAAGGGTTCCGATCATGACTGGATATACGACTTCACTTGGGAAGTAAGCTACCGCAAGGACAGCTCCTGTACTGATGTTTCGCATGCCGGTTCCGTATACCATGGAAATGGTCGTCTTCTGATCCTGATGTGTCAGTTTGGCGATGAGCCAGCCAAGGAAGTAACCGCCTGCCGCCAGTACAAGGATCGCTACCGCTACCGCAACGCGCTGTAAATTCATCTGGCGGATATATGGTGCTACTTTAGATGAATTTGAAGTCACGACAAACATCAGTGCCATCTTGGAAAAAGGTGCCAGTTTCTTTGGCCAGGTTTCCATGACTTTTCCGTGGCTCAGTTGGTTCAGACACATTGCTGCGACTGCCGGCAAAGCCACCATATAGAGCAGTTCTTTCATCATGCCCCCAACATCAATTGATACATTGGAACCGATCAGAAAATGCAGGGTAAAGGGAATGATAAACGGTGCAAGAACCGTGTCGATCACGACCAGTGAAAGTGACAGGGAACTGTTTCCATCAAAGATCGATACCCACATCATACTGGCGACTGCTGTCGGAATCGAAAACTCCAGTACCATTCCCGTAATCAGGTTCATATTATTCGGAAACAGCAGATGTCCCATCCCGTAGGCCGCTGCCGGGATCGCTATATGAAGCATAAGCATGATCGTGATCAAACTTCCGGGATTACGGATCACATTTGCCACATCCCGGAACCTGGACTTCAATGCTCCTGTGAATGTCATAAATGCAAATACATATGTCACATATGGAAGGCCATGTTTCGCAACATCCGGAAAACACACTCCTACCAGCAAACATAACGGCGTAACAAAAGCCATCCATTTCTCTATAAATTTATTAAATCTGTCCAGCATTATATTTCCCCTCTCTCGTTACATTATAAGAAGATTATAGCATATCGCTTTTGTGTGATGAAGTCCGTAAAATATTTATATACGCAAAAAAGTCCAGAGCATTAAACTCTGGACTCTGGTAGAGGTGCCACCCGGATTTGAACCGGGGATAGAGGTGTTGCAGACCTTTGCCTTACCACTTGGCTATGGCACCATATTTAATTGTTTCCTTAAAGGAAAGTGACTCCAAGGGGATTTGAACCCCTGTTACCGCCGTGAAAGGGCGGTGTCTTAACCGCTTGACCATGGAGCCAATTCTATTGCTATCGGCTCTAGGTCCGAAAAGCTAACTCCCCCTGTTGGACTCGAACCAACGACACTGCGGTTAACAGCCGCATGCTCTACCGACTGAGCTAAGGAGGATTATTAGAAGATATCGTATCTTCAAAACCACATACATGTTGACTAAGCAATTATATCATAACCAAGCTTGTTGGTCAAGCCCTCACCCTATTAGTAGCAGTCAGCTCCATGTGTTACCACACTTCCACCCCTGCCCTATCA